>CAYTJA010000150.1:0-11404 GCA_964437835.1 uncultured Spirochaetales bacterium | reverse complement strand
GCGCAGCGAGGCGCAGCCGAGCGGAGTGGGGTGGTCCGGGCTGCGCCCGGACCGGGACCACAAGGCTAGCTGCGACGGCTCTCGAGCGCGAAGGCCGCGAATGCGGCGACATAGCACGCGAAGCCGGTCCAGAACGAGGCGCTGAAGCCGGCCCAGAGCGCGATTGCGGTCGCGAGCACCGAGCCACAGACGGACGTCGCGCCGTTGATGCCCCAGAGCCACGCAGTCGAGCTCTCGGCACGCACGGAGGCGAGCTTCATGCCGAGCGGGAAGGCCATGCCGAGGCAGACGCCGACCGGGAGCAGTGCCCCGAAGCCGACGCCGGCGCGCCAGGCGTTCTCCCATTCCCGGGTGGACTCGAGCAGGGAGGGCGTGAGCAGGCCGTAGAGCGCGAGCGCTGCGAGCAGCCCCGCGAGGCGGCGCAGCGAGGCCGCAGCCGCGCGCGCGGGATCCGCGCGCGAGGTGCTGAGGCTGCCGAGGCCTCCGCCGAGCAGCAGCGTGAACAGGATCACGCCGAGCGCGTAGCTCGGGTGCCCGAGATACACGATCAGGCGCTGCATCTGGGAGATCTCGATCAGCATGAAGCCGAGGCCGATCGACGCGAAGTAGACCAGCAGGCCGGCGCGGCCACGCAGCGCCTCGCTCGAGCCCGAGCGGAGCAGCGGCACGAGCAGGCAGAGCACTGTAATCACCAGCACCACGGCGAAGAGCTGCACCAGGATCGTGATCGCCCGAAAGTTGAACTCGGCGAAGGTGTCGATGCTCCGGAACGGCGATGCGAGCAGGTCGCGCAGCCGGAGCATCTGGAAGAAGAAGGGGCGGTCGTCGCTAGGCGGCGTGATGTCGATCGGGAACTGCTCGAAGAACTCGGAGTCCGGCGCCTCTTCGACCAGACGCTCGTAGATCGGATCCGCCGCGCGCGCGGGCGTCAGATCGAGATCGAATTCGAGCGCGCCGGTCACCTGCGCGAGCTCTGCCAGGTCCGCGTCGCTGAAGGGCTCGCGGCTGACGAGGATCACGCCCGTTCCTTGAGGGGGGGGGCCCTGCTTGCGCCAGTAGGTGTTTGCGAGCGCGATGTGCCGGCGCGGCTCGGCGATGCCAGTTCGGCGCAGCGCCTCCGAGGCCATTGCGACCATGCGGTAGATCTCGCTCGGCATCTGCGCGGTGTTGCACCAGCGGGCGAAGGTCATCACGCCGCGCGGCGAGAGCCGGCGCAGGAACAGCTCCCAGGCGTCCACCGTGTAGAGCGAGTTCTCGGCCAGCGCGAAGGCGCCGGCGGCGGTCGCCGCCCAGGTGTCGATGAAGGAAGCCTGGATGATGTCGAAGGGCTCGCGCTCTCGCGCGAGAAAGCTGCGGCCCTCGTCGTTGACGAAGCGCACCTGTGGGATGCGATCCAGGTGGCCGGAGTAGTCGCCGAAGCGATTCAGCAGCGCGTCGAGCACGCTGCCGTTGTACTCGATCGCGACGATTTCCCTTTGACCGAAGGCGAGCGCGCTCAGCACGTCGCGCCCGGCTCCGCTGCCGATGATGGCCACGCGCGCATCGCGGCGGATCGAGTGAACGAGATTCGTGATGTCGAAGCGCAGGAAGTCGAGCTTCGACAGGTCTCCGTCGAAGCGCGTCATGAAGGTGCCGGCGGCGGAGTCGATCTGCAGGATCAGCTGCGAGAACTTGCGCTCCTTCGGGTACACGCGGCTGATGCCCCAGCCGAGCGCCGGCTGCTTGCGCCGCGGATTTCCCTGCACCGTCACGCGCGCGAAGGAGCTCCAGCGCTCGTACAGGTTCGGCTCCTCGGGCATGCCGCGGACCCAGGTCGTGGTGAGCAGCGGCGTTCCCTGCCGGACCTGCATCGCCAGCACCGCCGTGAAGAGCGCGAGCGCGACAGTGCTCGCGATGCAGGCGCGCGCGAGCCTGAGCGAGCCCGCCCCGCGCGCGAAGCAGCAGGCGCCGAGCGCCGCCAGCGCCGCGAGCGCGAAGACCGAGGTGGACGCGTCGCCCGTGGCGTCGAGCAGCGCGGGCATCAGCCAACAGCCGAGTGCGCCGCCGAGCAGATCGGCCGCGTACAGGCGGCTCACCTGTGCGGGGAAGCGGGTCAGCGCGAGGCAGATCGCGATGCCGGAGAGCGTGAACGGCACCGCCGCGCTGAGGAAGGTCAGGGCCTTGGTGTAGAGGCCGAGAATCGGCGAGCCGTGGGCGAGCCCTGGGGTGATCGGAACCGAGAGGTGCGTCAGATAGCTGAACACGATCCCCCACGCGAAGAGCAGACTGCTCTGCGCGAGCCGGCGCGGGGTCAGCGCCGGAGGGAAGGCGTCCGGCCGCAGGTACACGAGCATCGCCCCGAGGCTCAGGCCGAACATCGCGATCGAGATCACGACGAACGCGAAGTGGTACCAGAGCGTCACGCTGAAGATGCGCGCGAGCAGCGTCTCGTACATCAGCGTCGTCATCGCCGCGAGGGCCAAGCCCAGGGCCCCGGCGGGGCCCAGGCGGATCGCGGTAGGTGAGCTCATGCGGCGGGTGAGGGCGTGGGCGGGCTAGCGAAAGCGCGGCAGCACCTGCTCCCCGAGGTTTCGGATCGTCTCGAGCGCGGCCCACTGCGGCACGGTTCCCATCTGGATCAGGAACATCACTTCGTCGGCGCCGGCGTCGGCCAGGCGCTGCACGTAGCGGATCGCGTCCGGGACCGAGCCGTAGGCGTGATTCACGTTGTACATGCCCGTCGATTCGGTGCCGGCCGTGATCTTCTCCTCGTGCAGGTAGGCCACCAGGGCCTCGCCCTCCTGGCGCAGCACTTCGGCGTCGTCCATGTCGGCGATCTCGGCCCGCGGCGGCGGAGCTTCGCCGCCCGGGCTGTACCAGTGTCGGATCGCCTCGGTGAAATAGCGCTGGCCGCGGTGGCCGATCGCGCGGGCTTTCTTCTCGTCGTCGAGCACGATTGCCGGACAGAGTGCTGCGAGGTGCTCGACCGGGAAGTCGGGGATCTGGCTCTTCGCAGTGCGGCGCTCGATTGCCGCGCGGTAGACGCGGTTCTTCTGCGCGATGTCGTCGGGCCCCGCGAAGCCGAGCACCAGCGCGCCGAGGCCCCACTCGCCGGCCTGGTTCAGCGTCGCCTCGCGCGTGCAGGCGAGGTACATCGGGGGGTGAGGATCCTGACAGGGCTTCGGGTGGATCGGGCGCGGCGGGATCTGCATCAGCGCGCTGCGGTGCTCGAAGGTCCCCTCGCGCCACATGCGCGGGATCATGCGCGCGGATTCTTCGAGCTGGGCCGGAATCTCGTCCATCTCGGTCTGGAAGGCGCCCGCCTCCTGCAGCGTGCCGCCCTTGCCGATGCCGAAATCGACACGGCCCTTGGACAGGATGTCGAGCATCCCGATGCGCTCGGCGACCTTGACCGGATGGTTCATGCGGAAGGGCAGGCAGACGACGCCGTGCCCGATGCGGATGCGCTCGGTCTTGCCCGCGACGAAGGCCAGGAAGGTTTCGGGTGCGCTCATGTGCGCATACCACTTGAGACAGTGGTGCTCCACCGCCCAGACGCGGTCGAAGCCCATCTGCTCGCCGAGCACGGCCTGATCGACGCAGTCGTGCATGATCTGGAACTCGGACTTGCGCGAGGGGTCGACGATCTGCGCTTCGAAGATCATGGAGAATTTCACGAGTCACTCCTCGGAAGGGTCGCGGGACGCCGGCCGGAACGAGGCTGATTCTATCAGGCGCGGCCGGCGGCGACGTCGTCCCGCAGCGGGGGAATGGCCAGAAAATTGTGCAGCATCCCGAGCACGTGAGCCGCACAGACGACGAGCAGCGCGTAGCGGATCGAGTCGACGCCGTAGGACGGCGCGAGGCGGTCCGAGAGAAAACCCACGAGCAGCGGCCCGAGGCCCATCCCGACGAGGTTGTAGCTGCCGGTCGTGAGCGCCGAGGCCAGCGCGCGCATCTGCGGCTTCGCGATCGACAGCACCATCGAGAGGCTGGGCCCGCTCCAGAAGCCCATCAGGAAGGAGCCCGGCACCATGAAGAGCATCGCCTGCGGAAGCGGGTAGCCAGCGACCTCGATGCTGGGCCCGGCCGGCCAGAGGATGAACGCGAGCGTGAAGGGCAGCGCGAGGATCGACCCGGCGGCGGGGATCCACATCGAGAAGCGCAGGTCGCCGCGCGAGAGGCGATCGGCGAGGCGCCCCGAGATCAGCGCCCCGGCCACCGATGCGACCGGCCCGGCGAGCGCGTAGGAGAGGCCGAGTGACTTCAGATCCAGCCCGTGCACGCGGTGGAGATAGGTCGGATACCAGGTCGTGGTGCCGATGCCGGCGAAGATGTGGAAGCAGGACGCGAGCACGATGTGGACGTAGGCGCGCCGGCCGCCCAGGTAGCGCAAGGTCTCCGCGAGACCCGCGCGCGCGACCGGCTCGACGCGCCCGTCGACGCCGCCGCGCTCGGGCTCGCGCACGCTCAGGAACACCAGCAGCGAGAAGATCGCGCCCGGCACGCCGAAGACGAAGAAGGCCTGGCGCCAGCCGTAGTCCTGCGCGACGACGCCGCCGACCGCGAGCCCGAGCCCGATGCCCACGACCCCCCCGACCGAGATCAGTGCCATCGCGGTCGCGCGGTGGGAGAGCGGAAAGTAATCGGAGAGCAGGGAATGCACCGGGGCGCTGCCGCTGGTCTCGGCCGCGGCGACGCCCATGCGCGCCGCGAAGAGCTGGGCGTAGCTCTGGGCGAAGCCCGAGAGTGCCGTGAGGCTGCTCCACAGAAAGAGACCCCCCGCGATGATCAGGCGCCGCGGCCCGCGATCCGCCCAGTACGCGATCGGCAGGATCGCGAGGTTGTGCACCAGCGCGAAGCCCATCCCGACGAGCCAGCCCATCTCGGTGTCGCTGGCGCCGAGCTCCTGCTGGATCGGCGGAATCAGGATGTTCAGCAGGTTGCGGTCGGCGACGTTGAAGGCCGTCGTGATGGTCAGCAGCGCCATCACGTACCACGCGTAGCGGCTCGGAGGCGCTGTGGCGCCCGGGCCCGCGGCAGCGCCCGCGCTCAAGCGATCGCTTCCACCGCGATGCGTTGCCGCTTGCTCGTGGTGGGGGCGGGCACCCGTCCAGCATACTGGAGTGCGCAGCCGCCGAGGAGACAATCCGTGCAACCTGACGCGAGAGACCCCGGAGCCCGCACGCTGCGGCCGCAGCGCGCGCGCACGCGCATCGCGCTCGGCTGCGCGGTGCTGTTCGCGATCTCGGCCTGCACCTTCTCGCTGATCACCTGGCTCGAGGGCTTCGGAGCCTGGCCCGCGGCGCTCTTCCGCGCCGCGGATACCCGCAGCGCGCTGGCTGCGGTCGGCTCCGCGGCGCAGGTGATCGCCGGCCTGCTCGCGATCTCGCTCACCGTAGTCGCGATCGTGATCGAGCTGGCCGCGAACCGCTACACGCATCGCATCACCGAGCTCTTCGTTCGGGATCCGATCAATATCGCCGCCGCCTGCTTCTACGTGCTCGCGACCGTGCTCTGCGTCTGGATCAGCGCGACGTTCGGCGCGCCGCCGCCCGGCCCGGCGCTGCTCCCGAACGCCGCGCTCTGGGCGTCGCTCGGGTTCGCGACGCTCAGCCTGATCTTCCTGTTGCCGTACTTCGCGTACGTCTTCGCGTTCGTATCTCCGCTCTCGGTGATCCGCCGCATCCAGGAGCAGGGCCTCGCTGCGACACGCGCGCACGCGCGGCGCGGGGAAGCTGCGCGCCGCGACCTGCTCGACTGTGTCGAGGAACTCGCGGACGTCGCGCGCGGTGCACTCGAGCACAGCGACCAGACGATCGCGATGGAGGCGATCGACGCGCTGGCGGATCTGCTGCGTTCCTACCAGCCGCTGCGCCGCGAGCTCGCGGGGGCGTGGTTCGAGATCACGGGCGAGCTCGCACACGACCCCGACTTCGTGCCGATGGCGCCGCCGGTGCGAGCCCGTCTCGAGCGCGATGGCGCGTGGGTCGAAGCGAAAGTGCTGCGCCGCTACCTCGCGCTGTTCTCGGACAGCCTCGGCCGCGCGCGCGGCGTCGGCACGCTGATCGCGATCCACACCCGCACGCTCGCCGCGGAGGCAGATCCGGCGGTGCCGCTGTTGCCGCTCGGAATCCGCTTCTTCAACAGCTATCTGCGCGCGGCGATCAACGCGCGCGATCAGCGCACGGCCTACTACGTGCTGGACCAATACCAGAAGCTCGCGGCCCAGCTGCTCCGGCGCGGCGAGCGCGATCAGGTCGTGGTGATCGCGGGTCACCTGCGCAGCTACGCGCAGCTCGGCGACGCGCTGGGCCAGGAGTTCCTGCTCGAGACGGTCGCCTTCGACCTGTCTCAGCTGATCGAGCTCGCGGCGGAGCAGAGCTCGCCGGCGCTCGACCCGCTGCTCGGCGTATTTCTCCAGGTGGACCGGCCCGGGGATCCGACGCCCGAGCGCGAGGAGCGCCACATCCGGGTGCGCCGCGTCCAGGTGCAGCTCGCGACCTATTTCCTCTCGGTCGGCGACCGCGAGCGCGCGGCGCGCATCCGCGAGGATTTCGCGGACGAGCGAGCCGAGCGGTTGCGCGCGATCTGGAAGCAGCTCGAGAGCGAGACCGATGCCGAGTACTGGGAGTTCACCGACCGCGGCGTGAACTTCGCCTACTTGACGCCCGAACGGCGCGCACTGCTGCCGGCTTTCTTCTCGGAGTTTCCGGCGCTGCGCAGCTGAGCGATCGCCGTCTGCAGCACCTCGCGCAGCGCGGCCGGCTCGACCAGCGGCGGCCGCCGCAGCGCGCTGACCTCGGCGGCCGAGAAGGGCTCGAAGTCGGCCGCGATCTCCGCGGGACCGTAGCGGCGCACGATCCAGTTGAGGAGCAGGGCGAGCTCGGCGTCCGAGAGTGGCGCCTGCGACGCGCCCGGCACGCGCATCAGGTACTCGCGGCCGCGCGGCACCCTCAGGTAGAGGCCGATCTGGTTTGCGAAGGCCGGCACCGAGCCGGGCTTGCCGCTGCCGTCGGCGAGGTGGCAGCCCTGGCAGTGGAGCAGGTAGTGGATCTCCGGGCGCTCGGCGCGAGCCGAAAGTGCCGCGGCGAGCGCGACTGCCGCAATCCCAGCGGCGCGCAGCGAGGGCGCGCTCAGTGATCCGACTCGGTCGCGACGCCGACGACGATCGCGACCGTCGCGCTGTAGGAGACGCCGACCTTGCCCATGCACCAGACGATGTCGTTGGCCTTGTGCGTGTAGTAGATCGGCTTGTCGCCCTCGTTGCGCCGGCAGAAGCAGTTGCCGCACATCGATTGGCCGCAGCAGTCGTTGTACGAGATCACGTAGTCGCGACCGTCGGCCGGATTGCGGCAGGTGCCGAGCCAGGTGACCGGAGACATCTCGGTGCCGGGGGCGCAGCTCGTGTGTGTGCCCCCGCAGCAGGGCGACAGGAAGCCGTCGAGGGAGCAATAGCGCCAGTACGCGCAGTCCTCGGGATTTCCCTCGGGGGTCGCCGGATCGGGCTCGCCGGGTGCGGCCTCGCGCGCGTGTGCGGCGCGCGCGATCGGCAATAGCGGAAGCGCGGCGGTGCCGAGCAGCACGGCGCCGAGGCGCGAGAGGAAGCCGCGCCGCGAGCTGTTGCGCGCGACGCGCCGCGAGACGCGGTCGAGCCAGCGGTCGAGGCGGTGGGTGTCGGGGCTCATCGGTGGCTGCTCCAAGCGGCTGCGAAGCTCAGGCCACGCGCCGGGGGTTCTGGCGCGTGAGATATTCCTGCAGGTGGGCGACGCCGAGGTCGCGCGCCTCGAGCAGGCTCTCGAGGTGTTCGCGCGTGTTCACGAGACCCTGCGCGCGTACGCTTCCGCTGGCGTCGATCAGCACGCAGAAGGGTACGCTCGCGACGCGATAGGCGAGACCCAACTCGGCGGACAGTGCGTAGCGGCGTCCGGGCGCGGCGAGCTCGTGTTGCGCCACGAAGGCCTCGTGCTCGGCGCGCGGCCCATCGCTCGCGAGCACCGCGCGCAAGCGCCCGCGCTCGCTTTGCACCAGAGAGTCGAGCGTCGGCAGCAGCGTCGAACACACGGGGCAGCGCGCGGAGACGAAGAGCAGCAGCGTCGAGACGCCGCCGAGATCGGGCGCGCCGAGCTCGAAGGGCTCTCCATTCCAGTCGACGAGCGCGAGTCTGGGCGCGGGCTCCCCGATCGCGGGTCCGTTGCGCGCGACGAGTGCACCGGCGGGCGCGATGCGCTCGTGCAGCACGCCGATCTGCCTCAGCAGTGCGGCGACGACGGCCGCGAGCGCGAGCACGACGACCCACAGCAGCAGATTCGAGACCAGCAGGGCTTCGCTCACGCGGTCCTCGGTGCGCCCGCGAAGCGCGAGGCGTTCGCGAGCGCGGTGTCGCAGGCGAGATGCAGCAGGAACAGCGCGAGCCCACCGGCGCCGATCGTCGCGGCGTCGAGCGCCTGGAGTGCGCGCGTTTCGGGTGGCAGCGCGCAGGCGAGTGCCACGAGCGCGAGCACGGCATTGCGCAGGACGAGCGAACGCGAGAGCGGGCGCTTTGCCCCGAGGCTGCAGCCGCAGTCCGCGAGGCCGCGCCCGCGCGCGAGATTCAGCGCGATCGCGGCCGCGTAGAGCGCGAACAGTGCGCCGCTGCCGAGCGCCGGAAGTGGACCCGCGCGGAGACCCGAGGACGCGAGCAGGAGTCCGGCAGCGAGTCCGATTTCGACTGCGACGAGGCCCGCGGCCGCGGCGGGCACGAGTGCTGCGGGCAGCAACTCGTAGCCGGCGACCGCGCGCGCGAACTCGCGCGGGTGCTGCAGCTTCGGCAGCAGCGCGGCGAGCAGGATGCCCGCGAGCGCCAGCGAAGCGGCGCCGCTCAGTGCGGGGTCCAGTGCGAGGTCGCTCACGGGCGCGCTCCGAAGGGTGCGTGCACGCTCGAGGCAGTGAAGTTTCCGGTGGGAACGCGCCGCAGCAGCTCGCCGCTGTCGAGGTCATGGAGTACGAGCGAACCGCTGATCTCCGAGCTGGTCAGGATCAGCGGGTCGTCGCCCTGCGTGACCGCGACATTTCCGATCATCGCGGGCATCAGGCCGACCAGCCCCGGAGAAATGCGATTCAAGGGCCAGGGCCAAGCCCGGCCGAATTCGAGGCTGCGCCCCATGAACGTGAGACCGGGGCTCGCGAGCTCGATGCGCGCGAGACGCTGCTGCGAAGCCAGGTCGTAGACCCAGAGTTCGCTGCCGGGATCCTTGTGCGACCACTTGCCGCCCTCGTGCACGAGCGAGTAGAAGCGGCCGCGCTTCTCGTGGACCGCGAGGTGCTGATTGCCGCCGATCCGGAAGCCTTCGCTGCGCTCGGCGTCCGAGAGCAGCGACCAGCGCTCGAGGAAGCGCGGCTCGGACTCCGAGACGTCGACCGGGTACAGCCAGCCGTCGAAGGACACGAAGAGCCAGCGGTTGCCGTGGCGCACGGCCTTCTCTGTCACGGGGTCCTGCTCGGGGTCGAAGAAGGGCTGGCTGCGTGTCAGCGCCGCGGCCTGGCCGCGCTCGTCGAGTGTGAGGCTCAGCAGCGCGCCGTCCTGGCACAGCGAGACGAAGCGCCGCGCTCCGGCCGCGAAGGCGCAGCCGCAGCCGGCGATCGGGATCTCGCCTGCGAGGCGCCGCTCCCGGACGTCGACGATGCTGAGCGAGGAACCGGGATCCTGATTGAAGACCGCGAGGAAGCGATCGTCGTCCGAGAGTGCCGCGTTTCCGGCCGGCGACGCGTTGATCGCGCGCTTCGGCGGGAGCAGCACTTCTGCGACGGGCAGCAGCGTCTCGGTCTGATAGATCGTGACGACGTCGCTCCGCTCTCCGCGCGAACCGCGCGAGAGGTAGGTCTCGACGACGTAGAACTCGCTCCCCGAGCGCGCGAAGAGCGGCGTCGAATTCAGGTAGCCGGTGCTGATCTGGCCGAGGAAGCGCTGAGTGTCGAGGTCCACGAGCGCATAGCGGTGTGCGAGCAGGTCTCCGACGAAGGCCCAGTGTCGCCCGGGCGGGCTCGGCAGGCGCTCCACGCGACCGAACGGTTCGGCGGCGAGCTCGGCGCGCAGGCCGGGTGCCGCGAGCAGCAGCGCGAGGGCCCCGCAGAGAGCGAAAGCGAATCGCATCCCGCTCATCGTACGCGATCAAAGCTTCGGCCGGGAAGCTCGCGCTTGCGGAAGCCGTGAACCGGATGGCGTTTCAACAGCTCGGGGTCGCGGAAAGCGCCCACCAGCGCGATGCCGGCTGCGAAGCCGCCGACGTGCGCCCAGAAGGCGACTCCGCCGCCCTCGGCTCCGATCGACCCGAAGCCCCCGAGCAGCTGGATCAGGAACCAGTAGCCGAGCATCAGGTACGCGGGCACCGCTACCGTGGTGACGTAGAAGCCGAGCACGATCAGCATCTTCACGTGCACGCGCGGGTACAGCAGCACATAGGCGCCCATCACGCCCCCGATCGCTCCGGAGGCGCCGATCATCGGAATGCCCGAGGTGGGATCCGAGGCAATCTGGGCGCCTGCGGCCGCGAGGCCGCAGAGCAGATAGAAGAGCAGGAAGCGGGCATGGCCCATCGAGTCCTCGACGTTGTTGCCGAAGATCCAGAGGAACCAGAGATTGCCGAGGATGTGCATCCAGCCGCCGTGCAGGAACATCGAGGTCAGCAGCGTGTGCCAGGCGGCGTGCTCGGTGATCACGCAGACCTCGCCGGTTCCGAGCGGAAACGCGCTGCCGGGCGCGAGGCTGTGGAGCAGCTCGCCCGGGATCAGCCCGAGCGTGCACAGGGAGCGCGAGAGCGTGGGTTCGCTGCCGAGCCCCTGGAACCACAGCCAGGCTGCGATGTTCGCGGCGGTGATCGCGTAGGTCGCAATCGGGGTCAGGAAGTGCGGATTGTCGTCGCTCAGCGGAAACACGGACCGCGAGTCTAACCCGGAGCCGGAGGGCGGGCCCACGCGCATGCTGCGCGCGGCGATGATCGTGTGTCTCGCGGCCGGGGTCGCGCTGCGCATCACGCGCTTCGCGCAGGACCGCTCGCTGTGGTTCGACGAGCTGACGGTTGCGCTGCGGTTGCGGCATGCGTCGGCCCTCGAATTGTTGTGGCCTCGCGACATCGCCACCGAGATCTACCGCGTCGACCGCGACATGGCGCCCGCGCCGGTGGGCTTCCTGTGGTGCGTTCAGGCCCTGACCTCGCTGGTCGGTGATGCCGAGTGGGCGCTGCGCCGGTTCGTGCCCGTCATCTTGCCCTTCCTTCTGGCCTTCGCCGCCCTGGCCCTCGTCCGTCTGGCGGCGCGAAACGCCCGCTCGCGCCTGGTCGCAGGAGCGCTCGCCTCGTTCCTCCTCTTGTCTTTCGCAATCGACACTGCCCGCATCGCTCGCTTCACCGACTGGCGAGGCTCGGTGGACTTCGTCCGCGACCTGGCC
>CAYTJA010000149.1:0-13697 GCA_964437835.1 uncultured Spirochaetales bacterium | reverse complement strand
CCCGCCGGAGGCCGTGCCTGTGACCTTCGCGTACCCCACGCGCAAGCCGAGGGTCGCCAGGCCCCGCGCGAGGTAGGCGAGCGACGTCGTCTTACCCGAATCCATCGACGTGCCCGTCACGGCAATCGCACTCAGGGTTCGGGCTTCGATCGGAACCGCAGGCCGCGCGAAGTCGGCGACATTCAGGGCCGGGCCGCTGGGTGCCTCCGCGAGCAGGCCGAGCGGGACGATCTCGGTGGGTCGCCGCGCCAGCTTCAAGTTTGCGCTGGCGACCCGGGCCGCGATGCCCCCGGAGGCCACCAGATGGCAGGGCCCCAGATCCGACGGGACATAGGCCTCGTACTGGTTCGCCGCATAGCGATCGGCATAGGCGGCGATCAGACGGTCTCCCAGCCACAGGTTGCGACGACGGCCGTTCGGCAGGTGCAATCGAAAATGCTGGCCGAGCCTCTCCACGCGCGCCAGCACCAGATCTCCACTGCGCGGAGCGAGATCCTTGCGCACGCAGCACATCTTCTCGCCGGGAACCCGGCGCGTCGAATGCGCCCTCGGCACCCGCATCAACCCGTACGCATCCGTCTCGCCCAGACCCAGCTCGATGTTCAACTGCGCGGCCTCGTCGTGCTCCATGAATCGAGAACTCCTCGTATCCAGCGCTGCGCGCCTGGCACTCGGGAGAAAATCGGTAACATCCTGGCTTGGTGTCGCGGCATGAAATGCCTTGACCATTCCGATCCCAGGGAACTGCACGGTCAGACCCGAGCCTAGCTGATGTGGGGTGTTTTCCCACTCCCCCTGCGGTGATCGAATGACGCTTTCGTGTAGTTCTCGATGCGATCCGATGGAGATCAAGTGGAGCCCGCCGATTTTCCGCCGCGCTCCTGGCGCAGGGGACTGGCGGGCGAAAGAGAAGCCTGCCACCCGTTTGATCGGTCTTGTACCCCACCGGGAAGGCTCCATGAGGTTGCGTCGGCACTGCGAGCAGGAAGGCCCATAGATTGCGATGAGTTCGAGAGAGAGCAGATCTTGTATTCGATCCTGCGCGACACGCTGCGCTCGGGAAGTGGGGCGTCGCCTCGCGGTGAACCGCGGCAGGGGGATGCTCGCGGCGGCGCTGCTCGTGGCCACTGCCGCTTCCGCCGAGCCCCTGGAGCCGGGAGCCCAGCCGGCCCCCGCGCACCGCATCGCTTTCTTCGGCGACATTTTGTTAGGCGCTGACGGCAGGAAAGTGCTGCGCGACCACCCGGAGGATTGGCCCTTCGCGCAGGTCCGCATGCTGATCGAGCGCGCCGACACCCGGATCGGGAACGCGGAGGGCCCGATCACGGAGCGCGCGCGGCCGCATTTTCGCAAGCAGCGTTGGCACTACGCCGCGCCTCCGTACCAGGCGGCCGTCCTCGCGAAGCTCGGCTTCCATGCGCTCGGCCTCGCGAACAACCACGCGCTCGACCGAGGGCCCGAGGGTATCCGCGACACGTACCGCTTTCTGAAAGACGCCGGCGTGGCGCCCTTCGGCGCCGGCGGCGATCTCGACGAGGCGCGCCGGCCCTTTGCCTTCGAGACCCCTCACGGTCGCGTCGCGGTGATCGGGCTCGGGAAAGATGCATCCCGTCGCCTCGCCGCCACCCGCAAACGCGCCGGAATCCATGAGCTCAGCTTCGAGAACGCCCGCTTCGCCGCGCAGCGGGCGCGCGAGGACGGCGCGCGCTGGCTCGTCGCGTACGTCCACTGGGGAGAGAACTATCAAGACGTGGTGCCCGAGCAGCGCGACGCCGCGAAGTTTCTCGCGGAGCTCGGCTACGACCTCGTGGTGGGCCACCATGCGCATGTGGTACAGGGCGCCGAGCGCATCGCCGGACGCTTCGTGTTCTACTCGCTCGGCAACTTCGTGTTCACGACGAAGGGACGCTTCACGGAGCAGCAGCCCGGGCGTGGGCTGATTCTCACGGCCGAGCTCGGCCCACGAGGCTTCTCGCGCTTCGAGCTGGCATGCCTCGTCACGGACAACCGCACCGTGAGCTATCAGCCACGGGCCTGCAGCGCGAGCGAAGCGTCCTTGCTGTGGACTCGGCTCGGCGCCCCCTTCGTGGCGCACGGTGAGCGCGCCGAGATCCTGGTCGACTCGCCGAGCTAGTGCCAGGGCTCGACGATTTCGTTGCGCACCGCCTAGCGCAGCAGTTCGCTGGCATTCCGAAAACCTGGCTTTCGCATCAGGCTCGTGCGGTGCGATGCGGTGGTCTTCGTGCGGATCTCGAGGTCGGTCGCGATCTCCTTGGCCGATTTTCCTTCGGCGATGCCGCGCAGCAGCTGGCCGCTTGCGATCGAGTCACCTCCGCAGCGCCAGCATCCGCAGCTGATCGGAGATCATCCGCTAGCCTCCGGGCGTGCGGAACCGGACGTCGCCGAGGTCGATTCCGCGCCAGGGCCAACGCTCCGCGGGCCGCTCCGACGACGCCTCGCCTCGCGGTGGCTCCCTGCCCGCCAACGCAGCGGGCCGCGCGAGTCGGGTTCCCGTCGAAAAAAACAAGCACTCCTATCTGTATATCGAGGGCCCAGGCGATCGCGGGATCCTGCGGGCATGGTCCTACCGGCTGCTTCCGGCCCAGGGGCCGGCGCTGCTGCGAGGCTCGGTGATCCTCGGTGGGCGGCGTCCCGAGCGCGCGATCGGGCACTTCTCTCTGGCCAACGCCGAAGCGGGCGGCGCGCGCGGCCTCTGCGTCCTCGATCGGGACGACGAGCACGCCTGGGCCGCTCCGAACATTCCGGGGCTCGAATTCTTCACCTGGAGCCGCCGCCATATCGAGAGCTATCTGCTGGTGTCCAACGCCCTGCTGCGTGCGATCGACGCCGGTCCCGACGCACCCCGCTTCGAGCGCGCGCTGCGCGAGCACCTGCCGCTAGCGGCGGACGAGCCCGCCCACCGCGTGCTCGACGCCAAGCGCCTGCTGAGCCCGAAGGGGCCGCTGTCCAGGGCCCTCGGCCGACCGCTGCCGCTCGCCCGCATTGCCCGCGCGACGCGCGAGGAGGAGCTGCACGCGGACGTACTGCGGCTCTTCGAGCGCCTGCGCGCACTGATCGAGTAGCTGGCCGGAGTCGCGCGTGCAGCTGCTGGCTCTCGATTTCGACGGGGTGATCTGCGACAGCGCAGCCGAGACCTTCCTGGTCGGCCTGCGGACCTACCTCGCGCTGCAGCCCGAATCGCGCTTCTGCGAGTGCCGCGAGCTGCTCGTCCCCGAGACTCCGGCACCCCAGCGGATCCGGTCGGACGAGCTCTACCGCGCCTTCGTCGAGCTGATGCCGCTCGGTAACCGCGCCGAAGACTTCGGAGTCGTGTTCGCTGCGCTCGACACCGGAGCGGCCGTGCCGGACCAGGCCAGCTACGACTCTTTTTGCGCGGGCCTCGCGGTCGACTGGCTGGATCGCTTCCACGAGCGCTTCTACCGCGAGCGCACGGCGCTGGCCGAGCGCGATCCCGAAGGCTGGCACGCGTTGATGGGCCCCTACCCGGAGCTGCTCGCGCTGCTGCGCCGCCGCTCCGGCGACGCACAGCTCGCGATCGCGACCGCAAAGGACCGTCGCTCGGTGCGCTCGCTGCTCGCGCGCTACGGCGCGGCGGACCTGTTCCTGGACGAGCGTGTGCTCGACAAGGAGGCCGGCGTCTCGAAGCGCGAGCACCTCGCAGCACTCTCGGCGCGCAGTGGGTACGCATTTCCGGAGATCACTTTCGTCGACGACAAGCTGAATCACCTCCAAGTCGCAGCAGGGCTCGGCGTGCGCTGTGCGCTCGCGACCTGGGGCTACAACAGCGTGCGTGAGGCAGCCACGGCCCGCGAGCGGGGCTTCCTGGTCTGCACACTGCAAGATTTCGAGGCGCAGATTTTTTCATAGCGATCCCGCGAGTAGCTGTCGCAGGCTACGGACGCGGGCCGAAGCGCGAGCTAGACTACAACGCTGTGACGACTCCGAGTCTCGCCTTCCGCATGCACGCCGAGCGCACGCCCAACCCCAACTCGATCAAGTGGGTGCTGGGGCGGCCGGTCGCACCCGGGTTCACGAGCGCGCATTTCGCCGCGCGTCCGGAGCCCGAGGCCTCCCCTCTCGCGCATCTCCTCTTCGGACTGGAGGGCGTCACTGCGGTCTTCTTTGCCTCGAATTTCGTCACGGTCACCAAGCGCGAGGAGGTCGAGTGGACGGATCTGGCACAGCCGATCGTCGACGCGATCAAGGGGTGTATCGGGGAGGGCGGCTCGGCCCTGGGCGCTGCGTACCGGGTGCAGTCGGAGGGTTCCGAGTCGGAGCTGATCGGCCGCATCCGCCAGATCCTCGATGAGGAGATCCGACCCGCGGTGGCCCGGGACGGCGGTGACATCGTCTTCGCCGGCTTCCACGACGGCATCGTCGAGGTTCATCTCCAGGGATCCTGCAGCGGCTGCCCGAGCTCCCGGGCCACGCTGAAGATGGGGATCGAAGCGCGCCTGCGCGAGGTCATTCCGGAGGTCCGCGCAGTCGAGGCGCTTTGAGGGCTTGCACCCGACGCTGAGCGGGCGCACGGAGGCAAGGTTTCCCCCCGGCCTCCGATAAGGGATATAGGGCGTTTCGAGGGAATCGTCTCCGCCAGCGCGCGTTCCCCCCCGGTCGGCGCGCTGCAACCACAGGCGAGCGAAGGGCGGGCGCGCCGGGCTGCGCCCGGCCCGGGACCCGCAAGAATTGATCGAGGTCGACCGGGGAATGCGCGATCGCTGGCGAACGGGCTCCCTCGAGAGCATCGAATCGGGGGCGAGGGCGAGCCGCTGGCATCTGGACCAGCGGCAACGCCGTCGCCTCTCGAGGCGCGGGCAGCTGACGCTGCTCGCACTCGGGTGCCTTGCACTCGCGGGGATGGGCTGGACCGCGCTCGGTTCGAGCGCCTCCGCGAGTGAATCTGCGCCGCACTCGGCTGCGCGGCACGCGGCGCTTGCGCCGGACGCACGCGCGGCCGCGCGCGAGATCACCACTACACGCACGGCGGCGCGCGGTCTCGCGCCGGTCGCGAGCGGCCCCCAGCACAGCGCGAATCCGCCGGTTCCCGGAGCCGACCTGCTCGCGCGGCTGCCTGCGACGCGCGCCGTGCTCCAGCTTCCGACCTTCGTACCCGAGCCCGAGCGCGATGCCTTTGGGTCGAGCGCGCCTGCCTCGCCGCGTTTCTTCGAGCAGCTCGCCGAGATGCCAGGGCTCGGCCCGCAGCATCGGGGCCCCCTGCGCATCGAGTACACGCTCGACGCCAAGCTCACCCGGGAGGTCTTCCAGGTGCTCGAGCGCGGCCGCGTCGCGCTCGGCCATGTGATCCTGATGGACCCGAAGACTGGCCGCGTGCTCGCCTACGCATCGACCGACGCGAGCCGCTTCCCGCCCACGCGCACCTATCCGGCCGCCTCGCTCGTGAAGGTGATCACGGCGGCCGCGGCGCTCGCCCGGAATCCCGAGCGCGCGCGAGGCCTCTGCCGCTTCAACGGCAGCCCCTATCGCCTGACGCCTTCGCGCATCGACCCTCCGCGCGGCCGCGCGACCGAGATCACGCTGTCCCGCGCACTTGCGACCTCGAACAACCAGTGCCTCGCACAGCTCGCGGTACACGCGCTCGACCAGGACTCGCTGATCGAGGCGATCGGTCGCTTCGGCTGGACGCGGCCGCCCGCGCCCGGGCACCCGGGCGGGGTCATCGACAGTGTCGAGAATCGCTTCGACCTCGGCGAGCTCGGCTGCGGACTGAACGGCTGCGCGATCACTCCGCTGCACGCCGCGCAGATGGCCGCGGTGCTCGCGAGCGGCCAGCGCGTGACGCCGCACTGGGTCGAGCGCGTGATCGATCAGCAGGGCCGCGTCGTCGTGGCTGCGCCTGGCGCCGAGCCGGTGCAGGTGCTGCGTCCCGAGCTCGCGCGCGAGCTGCGCCAGATGCTCGTCGACACGACCGTGCGCGGCACCGCACGCAGCGCGTTTCGCCGTCACGCGCGCAAGCTGAGCGGCGTGGTGGAGGTCGCGGGCAAGACCGGCAGCCTTTCGGGCACCGATCCGAAGGGCCACTACGAGTGGTTCGCCGGCGTCGCTCCCGCGGACGATCCGAAGATCGCGATCGCGACCGTCGTCGTGAACGGCGCGCGCTGGTGGCGCAGCGCCTCGCAGCTCGCGGCCGAGGTTCTCGAGCTCAGCTTCTGCGATGGCCGCCGCTGCGGCGAAGACCAGATCGAGCGCTGGCTCCCACCGCCCGCGTTTGCGACCCCTCCCGCCGCCGCCTCGGCTCCCACCGCCGACGCCGGCTGATCCGCAAGCACGGACGTCAGATTGTAGGGATAGTCAGATTCTTCCCCCAAGGGGGAAGAATCTGACTATCCCTACAATCTGACGTCCGTGCTCGACAGGCCGAAGCAGCGCTCGGCGTTCGAGCGCAGCACTTTCCCGATCGATTGCGCCGAGAGCTCCGCGCGCTCGCTGATCTGGGCCACGAGGTCTCCTGCGACGGCGTCCGGATGCGGATAGTCCGTCGCGAAAACGACGTTGTCGTCCCCGCAGAGCGAGAGCACCGACGGCAGCAGGCGCTCGTTCGGGTCGCAGGAGATGAAGCACTGGCGCCGGAAGTACTCGGAGGGTTTCAGCGGCAGCTTCGCGGTTGCGAAATGCCAGGCCTCTACGTGCTCGTCCATGCGGTCCAGCCAGTAGGGCAGCCAACCGCAGCCGGATTCGAGGAAGACGACGCGCAGCTTCGGATGCCGCTCGAGCGCGCCCCCCATCACGAGCGTCTCCACCGCGAGCTGCTGCTCGTGTGGGTGTGAGGCCACGTGCCGCATCGCGAAGTTGTCGAAGCGGTCGCGCCCGGATTGCGGCACGTCTTGCGTCGTGCCCTCGTGGATGCAGAGCGGCACGTCGAGCTCCGTGCAGAGCTCGAAGAGGGGATCCCAGATCGGGTCGCCCAGCGTGCGTCCGCCGATCGGATTCGGCCGCAGCATCACGCCGCGGAAACCGAGCTCGCAGACCGCGCGGCGCGCTTCGCTCAGACACTCGACCGGATCCAGCTGAGGCAGGACCGCGACGCCGAGCAGCCGCGCCGGATCCGCGCCGCAGAACTCGCTCAGCCAGTCATCGTAGGCGCGGCAGAGGGCGATCTGGAGCTCCGCGCGCGAGAGTCCCTGGAACATCAGGCCGGTAGTCGGGAACAGCACGGATGTTTGGATGCGCTGGCGATCCATTTCGGCGAGCCGTGCTTTGGGATCGTGCCCGCCCGCCGGGCCCGAGCCGAGCATCGATTCGGGCACCGGGATCAGCGGCTTCTGCTCGCCGCCTACGATCATGCGCAGGCGCCCGCGGCTGTCACGCTGATAGCGCGGGGCGAAGGGCCGAAAGCGCGGCGCAAGCAGGCGAGCCCAGATCGCTTCGGGCTCCTGTACGTGCCCATCGGCGTCGATCGCAGGGAGCGTCGGCATGCTTGGGCGATACTATCACCCGGCGTTCCTTTTTGGGCCGCTTCCACCCCTCTACCGGGTCATCCCGAGGTCACCCATGATCCTCCTGCATCACGCCACCGGCTCGCGCTCCTGCCGGGTGCGCTGGCTGCTCGAAGAGCTCGCGCTCCCTCACGAAATCGCGAGGGTCGACCTGCGCGACGGCTCGACGCAAGCGCCCGCCTATCGCGCGAAAAATCCGCTCGGCAAGGTGCCGACGCTCGAAGATGGAGAGCTCGTGCTTTTCGAATCGGGTGCGATCGTGGAGTACCTGCTCGAGCAATACGGCCGCGGCCGACTTGCGCCTGCGCCGGGCACTGCGGAGCGGCCGCTCTTCTTGCAGTGGCTGCACTGGTCCGAGGCGACGCTGATGCCGCCGCTGGCCGACATCCTTTCGCACCGGATCTTCCTGCCCGAGGCACTGCGTTCGCCCGCGCTCTGCGACGCCGCGCGCGAGCGCTTCCGCCGTGCGCTGCAGGTGCTCGAAGCTGCGCCAGGCGAGCGCGAGTTCCTGCTCGCGAGCGGCTTCTCCGCCGCGGACATCATGATGGCCTACGGACCGCAGCTCGCGAAGCTGCTGAACGAGCTGCCGCCGGACTTCCCGCGCATCGCCGCGTGGCTCGAGCGCCTGTCGAAGCGGCCGGCATTCCAGAAGGCGTTCAGCTGAGCGCGGGCTCGCGGGGATCATGCTCCGACCGCGCGCCACGCGCGCAGCTTCGCCGCGTAGGGGATCGAGGCGTTGGCCGGGCTGGTGGACGGGAGGCGCTGGTAGGCGAGGGGGAGTCCCTCCGGGAGCGCCGGCAGCACGCGCCTGCGGAACAGCGCTTCCGCCTTGGCGCCATTGAAGTAGACCCTGCGCAGGGCGCGGTGGCGCGCGAAGAAGGGCGCGAAGTCGTTCGCAAGGGCCGTCGCGTCGTCGATGTCGGAGTCGAGGCTGCTCGCGCGCGTGCAGCAGGCGAGCACATCCCAGAGCGCGATCTTCGCGGCCGCGAGCTGCGCGACGCGCTTTCGATAATCGCTCGCGAACTCGATCTCGAGTGCGGCTCCGAGCAGCTTCCAGAACTGGTTGTGCGGGTTTGCGTAATACTGCGCGGCGCGCAGCGAGGCCTTGCCAGGCATCGTGCCGAGCACCAGCACGCGCGCGTTGCGGCTCGCAATCGGCTCGAAGCTGTGGACGAAGGCCAAAGCAGGTCCCCGGTGTCGTGCAGGCGCGACTTCGACTAGCGCTGTCCGAACAGGATCCTGCGCGCCTCGTCGTCCATGCCCGACATCCCCGCCGCGAGCTCGGCGCCGGCCGCGAGGCCGCGCTGGAAGGCCGGCCGCGCCAGCAGCTTCTCGTACCAGCGGCCGAGATTCGGGAAATCCGCGAGGTCCTGACCGTGATGCCCGCGCAGGTGCACCCAGGGCCAGCACAGGATGTCGGCCATCGACAGCTCGTCTGCGACGTACTCGCGCTCTGCGAGACGTCGATCGAGCACGCGGTAGACGCGCGCCGCTTCATCGCTGTAGCGCTTCAGCGCGTAGGGATCGGGCGGCTTCGGCGCGTAGTTCCGGAAGTGGCCGGCCTGGCCGCACATCGGGCCCTGGTTCGCCATCTGCCAGAACATCCACTCGATCGCCGCGACGCGCCGGCGCGGATCCATGGGCAGCAGGCGCCCGCTCTTCTCCGCGAGGTAGAGCAGGATCGCTCCGGATTCGAAGACCGAGACCGGCGCGCCGCCGAACGCGGGATCGTCGTCGACGATCGCGGGCATCCGGTTGTTGGGGCTGATCTTCAAGAACTCGGGCTCGAACTGATCGCCCTTCGCGATGTTCACCGAGATGATGCGGTAGGGCAGGGCGAGCTCTTCGAGCGCGATCGAGACCTTCCAGCCGTTCGGAGTCGGGAAGTAGTAGAGGTCGATCATCGGGTCTGGATGCCTCCTGATGCCTGCCGGGATCGCGCGCGCGGCGCCCGGCTCAGAACAGCCGCTGGAACACCGCCTGCTCGCCCGCGCCGAGCGCGCCGCGCAGCAGGCGCTCTTCGCGGCGGGCCTGGCGATGGAAATAGCGCAGCAGCGCTGCTTCGCGCCGCGCGCCGGACTCCTGCACGAGCTGCAGGAGCGCGCGCTCGCCGTCCTCGCGTGACGCGGGGCGACGGCCCAGCAGCTGGCCGAGGTCGTCGAACTCGAGCTCGCGCAGCGCGGGGCCCTGCTGCTCGACGTTGCGCAGGATCGCGGCGAGGCGACGGGTCATGTTCAGGCGGTAGCGCTGGTAGTCGTCCGCAGCCGCTGGCAGCTGCTGATCGCGCAGGTCCGCATCGAGCAGGTCGAAGAGCCGCGCGCGCTCCGAAGGCGGCGGCTCGGGCAGCGGCGCCGGCTCGAGCTCGACGCCGGTCGCCTCGGCAAGCGCTTCGAGCGTTGCGCGGGTGTAGGTCGCGTACTGCGCGTACCACTCGGCGTGGTCGGTGCCGGCCGGCATCTCCTGCACCAGGCCCGCGAGCGCGAGCGGCGTGATGATCAGCGCCTTCACGGTGTAGTAGCGCAGGCGCGGCAGATCGATCGGCGTCCCGGAGAATTTCTCGTAGAGCGCGAACCACTTGCGCAGGTCGGCGCCCGGATTGTAGAAGTCCCGACCGCGGATCAGACCGAGGTCGAGCATCGGGTCGCCCAGGTGCGCGAACTCCCAATCGACGATGCCCGTGAGGCGCGCGCCCTCGAACATGAACTGACCCGGGCCGGTATCGCCCTGCACGAGCACCGCGCGCGCGGGCGCGGCCGGCACGTTCCGGTGCAGCCATTGGCGCAGGAAATTCACACAGGGGACCGGCCTTCGGATGCTGCCCTCGAAGCCGCGCTCCCAGACGGCGAGATCCGCGAGCGCGAACTCCTGCGGGCTGCGCGGCAGCAACAGGCCGCGCGCGCTGAAGCGCTCGGCCGGCAGCGCGTGCAGCTTCGCGAGCTCGCCGACGAACGCGCGGTCGATCGCGTCCTGCTGCGCGGGATCGCGAATCGCGCAGTAATCGTCCTCGCCCGAGAGGCGTTCCAGCAGGATGCCCTGCGGCTCGGGGCAGAAGCCGAGCGGGCGCGGCGCGGCGATGCCCGCGGCCGCGAGCTCCTCGAGCACGATGAACTCGCGCTCGAGCGTGAATTCCGGTGACTGCATCGGCCCGCGGTGCATGCGCGCATAGCAGCGCTGGAGGCCCTGCGGCGTTTCGACGTCGAGGAAGAACGCGGGCCGACCGCCCGAGCGGCGGTCTGCCTGCCGCGTGCAGGAGACCACGCGCCCGGAGAGCGTCTTCTCGACCCAGGGGATCAGCGGCGCGTAGTCGGTCTGCATGCCCGGGGCGGCATCCTACTCCCCCGGGCCCGATCTGCGTCGCGCTTCGATCTCCGTGAGCAGCTCCGCGACCCGGCGCCGCAGGTCGGTCAGCTCCTCGCGCATGTGCAGGATCACGGCCGCGCCCGCGAGGTTCACCTCGAGCTCGCGCACCAGCTCGCTCGCGACCCGGATCCGCTCGAGCGTCGAGTCCGAGTAGCGGGCCTCGGGCTCCGCGGCGTCGGGCGCGACGATCGATTCGTCTTCGAGCGACACCAGGAAGGAGTCCTCGATTTCGAGGATTTCGAGCACCTGTCGCCGCGTGAAGGTCGTCATCGCCGATTCCTCAGATGCGCGCGCAGATCGCGGCCGGCGTAGAGCGGCTCGAGCGCGCGGGCGAGCTCTTCGAGGCGGGCCGCATCGCCTTCGTCTGCTGCCGGCGGAAGCTGCGCCTGGAGGATCACATACAGGTCGCCGCGCTCCAGCGGATTGGCGCGCTGGGCGGCGCCCTTGCCGCGCACGCGCAGCTTCTGGCCGTTCTGGGCGCGCTTCGGGATCCGCATCCTCACGGGGCCGTCGGGCGTCGGCACTTCGACCTCCGCGCCGAGCACGAGCTCCGAGACGCTCACCGGGAGGTCGAGCTCGAGGTCCGCGCCGTTGCGCCGGAAGAACGGGTGCGGGCGCACGCGCAGATTCAGCGTGAGATTGCCCGGCGGGCGGCCCTGCGCGCCGGGGCGGCCCTGGCCGCGCAGGCGGATGCGGCTGCCGTCCTCGGAGCCGGCGGGGATCTTGACCGTCACGCTGCCGCGCCCCGGGATCTCGAGCCGCATTTCGCCGCCGCGCGCGGCGTCGAGGAAGTCGACCTCGATGTCGGCCTCGGTGTCGCCGCCGGTCGCGGGGCCGCGCGGACCGCGGCCGGTTCCGGCGCCGGCACCGAAGAGATCGCCGAGCCCGCCGAAGCCTCCGATTCCGCCGAGCAGGTCCTCGAGGTCGATGCTTTCGGGGGACGGCGCACCGGGCCCGCGGCGTGCGCGATGCGACCACCGCTGGTAGGCGCGCGCCTGCTCCGAGTCGAAGCCTTCGGAGAGGCCGGCCATGCCGAACTCGTCGTAGCGCTTGCGCTTATCGGGGTCCGACAGCACGTCGTAGGCGTGCGAGATCTCCTTGAAGCGCTCCTCGGCTTTCTTGTTGCCGGGGTTCACGTCGGGGTGGGTCTCGCGCGCGAGCTTGCGATAGGCCTTCTTGAGCTCTTCGGCAGAGGCCTGCCGAGAGACCCCGATCAGCGCGTAGAGGTCCTTCTCGGGCATCCAGAGAAACTCGTGATTCGATCTCGCGGGCGCAAGGCCGGCGGCATGGGCCGGCTGCGGGACGCCGGGTCAGGCCTGGAGCTGCCCGAGCACGAGGCTCGCAAAGCTCAGCACGAAGAAGAAGCCGCAGAGATCGGTGACGGTGGTCAAGATCGGCCCGGAGGCGAGGGCCGGATCGGCCCCGATGCGCCGGAGCAGCAGCGGAATCGTCCCACCGAGGGACACCGCGAGGACCGTGTTGAGCGCCAGGGCCCCGCCGACGACCAGCCCGAGCATCGCGTTGCCCTTCCAGAGCAGCGCGACGACCCCGATCATCGCCCCGAGCACGACTCCGTTCAGGACCCCGACGGAGGCCTCCTTGGTCAGCACGTAGGCGAGGTCGAGCGGTCGCAAGAGGCCCAGCGACATCTCGCGCAGCGAGACCGCGACCGCCTGGCTGCCGGCGTTGCCGCTCATCCCGGAGACGATCGGGAGGAAGAACGCCAGCGCGATCGCGGCGACGAGGGTGTCTTGGTACAGCGCGACCATGCTGGCGGAGATCAGATTCAGCAGAATGCTGATCGACAGCCACGAGAGGCGCCGCGTGGAGCGCCGCCAGAGCGGCATCGAGCGCAGCTCCTCGCCGCCGATGATGCCGAGGGATTTCATCTGATCCGACTCGGCGCGGTCGACGCGCGCGTCGTCGACGTCCTCGCGCAGCACGATTCCGAGCAGCCTGCCGTCCCCCTGCGTGACCGGGATGCCGAGGAACGCGTAGCGGTCGAAGAGCTCGATCACCGTCTCGAGGCTCGCCGACGCCGGCAGTGCGATCGGGTTCGGGATCATGATCTCGCGGACCTTGCGGTCCGAGCGCGCGAGCAACAGCTCGCGCAGCGGCAGCACGCCGCGAAGCAGGCCGGTCGCGGAGACCGCGTAGACGTACTGCGCGACGTACCCCGCGTAGCGTTCCACGTTCTGGCGCAGCTCGGCGACCACCTCGGCCACGCTCGCGTCCTCGTTCACCGCGACGTACTCGGTGATCATCAGGCCGCCGGCGCTCTCGGGCGAGTGCCGGAGGAGACTGCGGACTTCCTCGGCGGTCTCGCTCGGGGCTTCCCGGAGGATCGCCTCGACGTCGTCGGCTTCGAGTTGGCCGAAGAGGTCGGCGCGGTCGTCGCTCCACAGCTCGCCGAGGATCTCGGCGGCCGCCTCCGGCGCGAGCTCGCCCACCGCCTCGGCCGCGTGGCTGTCCGGCAGCGTCTCGAGCAGCGCGGCCGCGCGCGCGGGCGCGAGTGCGGCGAGGATCGCTCCGCGCTCTTCGGGCGAGAGGCGCCCGAGCGCGATGACCTGATCGGCCTCGGAGAGCGCTTCGAGCGCGGCGGCGAGCGCGGACGGGTCCGAGCCCGCGGCGAGCTCGCGCAGGCGCTCCCAGGGGCGGCTCTCTTCGGCCTCGGACATCACATCTCCCGCTCCTGCGCACGGTTTCACATCGAGGCCGGCTTCGCCACGCTCCGCAGGTGAAATGGGCCTGCGGTTTTCTGCCGAAGCGGGTATGGTCGCAGCCGCGATTCAGGGCCGCGCCTGCCATCCCCCCGCCGCACCTGTCTCGGAGCTTCCGCGCGAACGGTTGAGTTTTGCGAAG
>CAYTJA010000148.1:0-8961 GCA_964437835.1 uncultured Spirochaetales bacterium | reverse complement strand
TGACTCCCCGCTGCGACGGGGACGGGCCTTACGAAGTGCAGATATTGCACTTATTCCCCATGGGGAATAAGTGCAATATCTGCACTTCGTAAGGCCCGTCCCCGTCGCAGCGGGGAGTCAACGCCAGTAGCGGGCGGTGGTCTCGTAGGCGCGGCGCGTGAACGCGCCGATGTCTCCGCCGCGCCAGGCCTTGGAGAGGACCTCGACGCTGACCAGCCCGTCGAAGCCGCGCGCGCGCAGGGTCTGGCTGAAGCGCTCCAGCTCGAAGGTTCCCTCGCCGGGGAACACGCGGCGGTGTAGGGTCTCCTCGCGCAGGTCGGAGCTCTCGAGCGCGGGATGGTCGTCGAACTGCACGTACGCCAGGCGCTCGAGCGGCAGGCTGGCGAGATCCTCCCAGCCGTCGGGGCCCAGGAAGAAGTGCCAGGTGTCGACGAGCACGCCGGCATCCTCGACGCCCGAGCGCTCGATCAGCTCGAGCGAGCTCGCGATCGAGTTCACGCGCAGCATCGCCAGGAACTCGACGGCCAGCCGCGCTCCGAGCTCGCCCAGGCGCTGCGCGCAGCGCCGGAACTCGGCAGCCGAGCGCGGATCGGGATGCATGTCGGAGTTCACCAGGATCCACTGCGGGCGCAGCGCGCGCACTGCCGGCTCGAGGAGCGCGAGCTGCGCATCGACCTCGTCGCGGTCCGCGCTGAGCATCAGCGCGGCGATCTCGGGGCAGCGCAGTCCCTGGCCCGCGATCAGCTCCGCCAGCTCCTCGAGGCGCCCACCGGCCTGCTGGTAGCCCGCGAGCGAGAACACGTCGGGTCCAACCGCATCGAAGCCGGCCGCGGCGGCGGCGCGGATCTGCCCGTTGAGGTCGGGCAGCTGCCCGAAGAAGGCTGATTCGTTGAACAGGTTGAAGCAGAGCTCGGCCATGTCTGGATCCAGGGTACGCGATCCGCGTAGGATTCAGCCCCATGAACGCTGAACCTTTCGCGATCGACATCCCCCAAGCGAAGCTCGAGGACCTCGCGCGGCGCCTGGCCAATGTGAACTGGGCGCCGGAGATCGGCAACGCCGACTGGCGCTACGGCACGAACGGCGCGTACCTGCGCGAGCTCGTGCGCTACTGGCGCGAGCGCTACGACTGGCGCGCAGCCGAGAAGGCCATGAACGCGTTCGCGCACTACCGCGTGCGCATCCGCGGCGTGCCGATCCACTTCATGCGCGTGCCGGGCCGCGGACCCGCGCCACAGCCCCTGGTGCTGACCCACGGCTGGCCCTGGACCTTCTGGGACTTCCACAAGATCATCGGTCCGCTCTCGGATCCCGCCGCACACGGCGGGGATCCCGCCGACGCCTTCGAGCTGATCGTGCCCTCGCTTCCCGGTTATGCATTCAGTACGCCGCTCGAGCAGACGGGCATGCAGTGGGCCGCGACCGCGGACCTGTGGGTCGAGCTGATGCGCGACGTGCTGGGCTTTGCGCGCTTCGCGGCGGCCGGTGGCGACTGGGGCGCGCTGGTCACGCTGCAGCTCGGCCACAAGTACCCGGACTGCGTCGTCGGCATCCACTCGACGAACGCCTTTCCCCTCCCCGCGTTCCAGGGCGAACGCCCCTGGTCACTGGGCGACGCTGCCGCCGCCGTGCTCGATGCGGATCGCGCGGAGGCAGCGCGCTGGGAGCGGCGCATCGCGAGTCACGTGGCGGTCCACATGCTCGATCCGCAGACGCTGGCCTTCGCCCTGCACGATTCCCCCGTCGGCCTGGCGGCGTGGCTCCTCGAGCGGCGCCGCGCTTGGAGCGACTGCGGCGGCGACGTGGAGCGGCGCTTCTCGAAGGACGAGCTGCTGACGACGATCATGCTGTACTGGCTCACTGACAGCTTTTCGAGCTCGATCCGCTACTACGCGGAAGCGCCGAACAGCGGCTGGACCCCGGAGCGTGAGGGCATGCCG
Organism: uncultured Spirochaetales bacterium; assembly: GCA_964437835.1. GTDB lineage: Bacteria > Myxococcota_A > UBA9160 > UBA9160 > SMWR01 > CAYTJA01. The sequence goes on along the minus strand of CAYTJA010000148.1, from coordinate 7,021 downwards.
GTGGTCCCGGTCCCGACCGGCCTCAGCCTGTTCGACCACGACAGTGCGCCCGGCTCGCGCGACTGGCTGCACCAGTACTTCGATCTGCGTCTGCTGCGCGAGCACCACTCGGGCGGCCACTTCGCCCACGCCGAGGAGCCGGACAAGCTCGTCGCCGACCTGCGCGACACCTTCCGGCCGCTGCGCGCCGGCAGCTCGTGAAGCCTCGCATGCTGCTCGACGAGCCCTGCCTCTGGTCGCTGATCGAAGCGCGCGCTGCCGCGACACCCGACGCGCTCTTCGCGCTCGACGAACGCGGCGAGTCGCTGAGCTTTGCGCAGTACCGCGAGCGCGCGCTGCGCGTCGCGTCCGCGCTGTGCAGGCGAGGCGTCGAGGAGGGAGACTCCGTCAGCTGGCAGCTGCCCACCTGGAACGCGTCGCTGGTGCTCGCAGCTGCACTCGCACGCCTCGGCGCGGTGCAGAATCCAGTCCTTCCGATCCTGCGCCAGCGCGAGCTGGGCTTCATCGCCGCCCAGGCGAAACCGCGCCTCTTCGTGGCCCCCTCGCGCTGGCGGGACTTCGACTTCGGCGCGATGGCGCGCGAGGTCTTCGCCGGAAGCGGTTGCGAGCTGCTGCTCTGCGATCGGGAGCTGCCGGAGGCGAATGCCTCGGAGCTGCCGCACTTCGACGTCGCGAAGCGCGACCGCGACGCGATCCGCTGGCTGCTCTACACCTCCGGAACCACCGCGAATCCGAAGGGAGTCCTGCACACCGATGCATCGCTCGCAGCGGGCTCGCGCGGCATGGGTCTCGCCCTGCGCCTGCAGGCTCGAGATCGCTGGGCGATGGCGTTTCCGATCACTCACGTCGGCGGCATCGGGATGCTCTTCGCACTGCTGCAGTTCGGCGCAAGCGGCGCGCTCGTCGAGCACTTCGACGCAGCGACTCCGCGCCTGCTCGGTGCGATGGGCTGCACGGTGGCCTCCGGCGGCACGGCGCTGGTGCTGCGCTTCCTCGAGGAGCAGCGCCGGCGCCCGCGCGAGCCGGTCTTCCCCGCGCTGCGCGTCGCCGTCTGCGGCACCGCGCCGAAACCGCTCGGGCTGCACGAGCAGGTGCGCGACGAAATGGGCGGGTCCGGCATCGTCTCGGTCTACGGGCTCACGGAGGCGCCCTTCACCACCGCGAACCGGTCCGACGACAGCGCCGACCAGCGGACGCGCAGCGAGGGCCGGGCCATCGAGGGCTGTGAAATCCGGATCGTCGCGGCAGACGGCAGCCTGTGCCCGACCGGGACAACCGGGGAGCTCCGCATCCGGGGCCCTCAGCTCTTCCGCGGCTATCTCGACAGCTCGCTCGACGCCGCAGCCTTCGACGACGCCGGCTACTTCCGCTCGGGCGACCTCGGCTGCGCCGACGCGGACGGCTGCATCGAGATCACGGGCCGCCTGAAGGACATCATCATCCGCAACGGAGAGAACATCTCGGCCAAACAGATCGAGGACCTGCTCTACGCCCACCCCTTTGTCAAGGACGCCGCGGTGGTCGGCCTGCCGGACCGCCGCACGGGCGAGCGCTGTTGCGCGATCGTCGTCCCGCGCGACGCCGCGCGCGCGCCGACGCTCGAAGAAATCGCCCGCCACTGCCGCGCCGCCGGCCTCGCGATCCAGAAAATCCCTGAACAGCTCGAGCTCCTCGACGAGCTGCCGCGCAACGCCACCGGCAAGATCCTGAAACACGAACTGCGGACGCGCTTCGGAACGGCTTCCTAGCCCGCGCACGCTGCCTCGAGCCCGCCTCACGACGCACGCGAGCTCAGAAGCAGATGTCCACCCGGCTCGAGTTGTAGTCGATCGCCAGCGCTTCGCCTCGCTACTGGCGCCTCAGTCGGAGCACCGGAATCTGGCGGCCGCCGGTGCGCTCCGGATAGGCGTCGAATCCCGGGAAGACCCCGCAGGCGATGCGCCACAGCTTCTCGCGATCGGCCCCGTGGGTGTCTTCGGCGACATAGTGTGCGCGATGACCGCCGCGAAGCGTCACCACGCACTCGGGATGCTCGAGCAGGTTGTGGTACCAGGCCGGGTGGTTCGCCCTCGCCGCGTTGGAGGCGACGAGGATCACGTCCTCTGCGTCCGTCGCGAAGCCGAGCGGCGTGTATCGCAGCGTGCCCGTCTTCGCGCCGCGGGTCTCGAGCAGCGCCACGGCGGGGCCCGGGCTCAAGCACAGCCGCCCGCCGCTCAGCCGCAGCAAGAGCCGGTCGACGGGCGGTACCAGCCTGACGTAGATCAGCTGGCCGCGTCTCGACGTCGCGATGCGATCGACGAGCCGATCGATCCAACGCATCTTCCGCTGTGTCGTCATCGTTTCTCCCGATGTCGTCGGAGATGAGGCATAGCCGAGCGCCCATGCCGATCACTCCGACCACGCCATCCGATGCCCGATCCCGTGGCGGATTCCATCGTCAGCTCACGGCTCCCGCGATCTTCAGATCGAGGATCTCGTCCTCGGAGCGGCCGAGCTCGCGCAGGATCTCGTCCGTATGTTCGGCGAACTGCGGGGCGCGCCGCAGGCGAGCCGGCGTTTCGTCGAACTGGACGGGGTTCGCCATCAGCTCCCTGGGCTTGCCGTCGGCGTCGATGATCTGCGCGATGTAGCCGTTGGCGCGCAGCTGCGGGTCGCGAGCGAGCTCGAGGCTGCTCTGGACGGGAGCCCACTGGGCCTCGAGCGTCTGGAAACGCTCGCTCCATTCGGCCAGGCTGCGCTTGGCGATCTCGTCCTGAACCAGCTTCGAGACCTCGGGCGCGTTGGCCATGAGCTTTTCGTCGCTGTTCCAGCGCGGGTCGTCGATCAGGTCCTCGCGCTCGAGATGGCGGCAGAGGTCGGCCCAGTAGCGGCCCAGCTGCAGGGGCGAGAGATAGATGTGACGACCATCGGAGGTCCGAAACGAGCCCGCGATCGGGTTCGGGGGCCTTGTAGTGCCGCCGCCGAGCGAGGCCGGCTCCCAGCGCTTGCCGCTGGCGAGAGAGATGTCGATCGCCAGCCCCATCGCCCAGGCCCCGACACTCAGCAGCGAGACATCGATGACGGAGGGTTCGCCCGTCCGAACCCGGCTGAACAGCGCGGCCGAGATCGCTCCGGCGATCGTCATTCCGCCTAGCGAGTCACCGTAGGCCGGCCCCGGCATGCCGAGCGCATCGCTCCAGCCCGCCGGAGTCACGGAGTACGATGCGCCGGTGCGCGACCAGTACGCGTTGGCGTCGAAGCCACCCTTCCTGGCGTCGGGTCCGCGCGCTCCGTACGCGGAGCCACGCACGTAGATGATCTGGGGATGTACGGCGCGGAGTTCCTCGACATCGATATGGAGTCGCGCTCGCGCGTCGGGGAGAAAGTTGGTCAGGAACACATCGCTCTCGCGCGCCAGCTCGTAGACCAGCTGCCGCCCGGCCGGATGTTCGATGGCGAGCCCGATGCTGCGCTTGCCGCGATTGGGATGCTCCATGATCGGCGCGAAGCGGTCTTCCGACCACCCGGCCTGGCCGAACGTGAGTCCGCGCTGGGCGTCGCCCGTGACGGCGTGCTCGACCTTGATGACGTCGGCGCCCCAGTCGGCGAGCACAGCGCCCGCGGAAGGCGTGAACGTGAATTGGGCGACCTCGAGGATGCGGATGCCCTGCATGGGGAGCGCGGTCACGCGAAACTCCTTGGGATGCAACCCGGCCTTCGATTCGAGGACGGCCGGCCTCTGCGTTCCACGCGACCACACGGTCATCCACCGGGGAACCTGCCGGCACGCGCGAGTGTCTCACGAATCCGACGGCCCGCGAGCAAGTGAAAACTGCGATACTGGAATCCCGACCCGACCTGCGATCGGCTGAAATCCTGCGTTCCGTAGCAAGGTCGCGAGTCTACGCGCGCGGGCGATCCGGAGCCGCGCGTCGAGGAGAAGCCCGTCATGAGTATCGACTCGAACAAGCAGCTCGCCCGGGAATGGATCGCGGCGATGGGGCGTGGCGACGTGGAGACGATGAAGGCGCTATTCGCCGAAGATGGAACCGGCTGGGCTCTCGGCTCGCTGCCCTTCTCCGGACCGGCGAACAAAGCCGGGATGGTCGCGGGGGCGAGCGCGATCTTCGCTGCGTTTCCAAAGGGGATGGACTTCACGATCCACCGCATGACCGCCGAGGACGACCGCGTGTCCGTCGAGGCGGAGTCGCACGCCCAGCACGTGAGCGGCAAGCCGTACCACAACCGCTACCACTTCCTGATGCGCGCGCGCGATGGCGTGATCGTCGAGTGGCGCGAGTACTTCGATACGATGCACGCCTACGAGGTCCTGATCGCAACGAGCTGAGCCGGAGCCGTCGAGCGTGAAGACCCCGGAGGATTCGCACGCGCTGCGGGTCGGACTCGTGGCGGTCGCCTGCCTGCTCTGCTCCAGCGCAGGGGTCCGGGCCCAGCTCCGTGGTCCCGCCGACACCCGTCCCCCGCTGCCGTCTTTCGAGCCCTCTCCTTCCGAGCGCGGATCGATCCTACCGCCGGTGATCCCGCCCGACGCGAGCGAGCGCCTGGGGCTGTCGCTGGGAGATCGGCTGCGGGTGCGAGAGGTGGTGTTCCGGGGCGGCAGCGCGCTTCCCGCGGACGTGCTGCGCGAGATCGCGGCGCGCTACCAGGGCCGCGAGCTCGACGCCGAGGAGCTGCGGCAGCTCCGCGACGAGGTGACTCGGGCCTACGTAGAGCGCGGCTTCGTGACTTCGGGAGCCCGGATTCCCGAGCAGTCGCTCGCCGACGGAGTCCTCGAAATCGATCTCGTGGAGGGGCGCCTCGGCGAGCTGCACATTCACTCGCAAGGCCGACTACGCGAGTCGTGGATCCGCGCCCGCGTCCAGCCGCCTGGCGACGAGGTGCTCAACGTCTACGCGCTGGAACGCCGGCTCCAGCTCCTGCAGGAGGACCCGCGTACCGAGCGGGTCACCGCGACCTTGCTGCCCGCGGAGGGTCAGGGCGCCTCGCGGCTCGACCTCCACTTCAGCGAGGCGCAGCCGTGGCGCGCCCTGCTCGAGGCCAGCAACTATCAGCCCGTCTCGATCGGGGAAGCCCGCGGCCTCGGGGAATTCGAGTGGCTCGACGTCACCGGCTTCGGAGATGCCCTGCGCGCGGACCTGCGCGGCTCCGAGGGATTGATCGAGGTGGGCGGCGGCTACCGCGTGCCGCTGGACGGCCGCGATACGACCCTGGACCTCTCGGCGCGGGGCGCCTGGGCCGAGATCGTCGATCCGGACTTCGCGCATCTCGACATCGAGGGCCGCACCCAGAGCTACGGCATCCGCCTCGAGAGTCCGCTCTGGCGCGCACCCGGGCAACGCCTCGGCGTCTCGCTCGGGGCCGAGTGGCGGCGCAGCCATTCGTTTCTGTTGGGCTCTGGCTTCTCCTTCGTCGACGGTCCCGAGGATGGCCGCGCGACCATCGCGGTGCTGCGTGGGGGCCTCGAGGGCGTGTTCCGGGGTTCCCGCCAGGTGCTGGCCCTGAGCTCGCTCCTGAGCATCGGGCTCGACGTGTTGGGCGCGACTCAGTCCCAGGGCAGCAGCGCCGCGGGCCGCACTCCGGACGGCCGCTTCGTGGCCTGGCTCGGCCAGGCCCAGTGGGCGCTTCGGGTACCCTGGATGGACAGCCAGCTGTTGGCCCGGGGCGACGTCCAGATCTCCGCGGATCCGCTGCTGGGACTGGAGCAGTTCGCGATCGGCGGCCGTTCCAGCGTGCGCGGCTACCGCGAGGACGCGGTGGTCCGGGACAGCGGCTGGGACGCGTCGCTGGAGTGGCGCGTGCCGCTGTGGCGCCGGGGGGCGGAGCAGCCCTTCGTCGAGCTCGCGCCGTTCCTCGACGCCGGAGGAGGATGGAACGTGGAACGCGCAAGTCGCACCGAGACGCTCGTCGGCATCGGCGTGGGCTTGCGCATGCATCCCTTCGACGGCTTCAGCTTCGAGCTGTACTGGGGTGAAGACCTGCTGGATGTGCCCGAGGGAAGCCGCCGCGGTCTCCAGGGTCGCGGCCTGCACCTGGCTGCGGTGTGGCGGAACCCGTGAGGCGGCTGCTGGCGGCCTGCCTCGCGATCGCCGCCCTTCCCGCCGCGGCTCGGGCGCAGGTGGAGACGCAGGTCGTACGCGACGGCACGCTAGGTCCCGACGTCTCCTTCCAGCCGCAGCGTGCAGGCGACGGCGCACTCGAGATCGGAGAAGAGCTGGGGGCGCGGCCCGGCGGCGGCGTGAATCTCTTCCACAGCTTCGAGCGTTTCTCGATCGGCACCGGAGACACGCTGCGTTTCAGCGCCGACCCCGCCTTTGCTACCGAGAACGTGATCAGCCGAGTCACCGGCGGGCTGCTCACGCAGATCGACGGAACCCTGAGCTCGGACATCGCCGGGGCCGACCTGTGGTTGATCAACCCGGCCGGTGTGACCTTCGGCCCCGGCGGCCGGCTCGACGTGGCCGGTTCCTTCCACGCGAGCACGGCGAGCACGCTGCAGATGCTGCCCGAAGACCCCGCCGGTGCACTGACCTTCACGGGCGACGCGCGCCTGGCCTCGGCCAGCCCGCTGGCCTTCGGCTTCCTGAGCAGCCCGTTGGGCCTGCGCATTCAGGGCAGCGAGCTGGTCGTACCCGAGGGCGAGACCCTGGCCTTCTCGGCGGGTGAGATCCAGCTGCGGCCCGGCTCCACGGGCAGCAGCTCGCTGCACGCGCCGGGTGGACGCATCGCGTTATTCGGTGTCGGGTCTCAGTCCGCGCTGTCGCTAGGCGCCGACCCCGGCGCAGCCGCGATCGAGCTCTCGGGCGGCGTGAGCCTCTCCACGCAGCGCTGCGGGGGCTGCGCTGAGGAAGCCGGCGGCGGGATCTCGCTCAGCACTGCAGCGGAGCTTCCCGCGCTGTCGCCAGGCGACATCTCGCTGCGCACCGCGGGCGACGTCTCGCTGCTCGGAAAAGCTCCCCCCGGCGCGGGTCTCCAGATCGCGACCCTGACCACGTCTGCGGCACCCGGCGGCCGCATCGCGGTG
>CAYTJA010000147.1:0-4361 GCA_964437835.1 uncultured Spirochaetales bacterium | reverse complement strand
TACGGACAGACGATGAGGCACGTCTGTTCGCGGAAGTAGGTGAAGTTGAACCAGACGAGGCCTGTGAACACCACGACGAACAAGAAGGCGGTGGGGTGCTCCGACGGCTGCCGGGCCACAGGAATTCGCCGGACTCACCTTTGCGGAACCAATTCACGTAGAACAGCTTCGGGAGCTTCGCGCCCGCGCGCTTGCCGATGCGCAGCCAGTGCGTCCAGTAGTCGCCCATGTTGTATCCGCAGAACGGCAGCATGGCCATCGGGTCGCGTCGTAGCGCGCCGATCGTGCCGGCGGCCGCTGCCGTCTTCTCGCTGCTGATGATCGAGCCCAGGAAGGTGCCGTGCTGCCAATCTCGCGCCTCGTTCACGAGCGGCACCACCGTCGCGCGCCGGCCGCCGAACAGGATTGCGCTGATCGGCACGCCGTTCGGGTTCTCCCACTCGTCGGCGATCACCGGGCACTGGCTGGCCGGCGCCGTGAAGCGCGCATTCGCGTGCGCGGCGACGCGGCCGCAGCCGGGGGTCCACTGCTTGCCCTGCCAGTCCGTGAGCTGCGCGGGCGGCTTCTCCGTCATCTCCTCCCACCAGACGTCGCCCTCCGGCGTCAGCGCGCAGTTCGTAAACAGCACGTTCCTGGTCAGCGAGAGCATCGCGTTCGGGTTCGACTTCATGCTCGTCCCGGGCGCCACGCCGAAGAAGCCGGCCTCGGGATTGATCGCGTAGAGCCGGCCGTCCGGACCGAACTTCATCCACGCGATGTCGTCGCCGACCGTCTCGACCTTCCAGCCGGGCAGCGTCGGATTCATCATCGCGAGGTTCGTCTTGCCGCACGCGCTCGGGAACGCAGCCGCGACATAGCGCTTGACTCCGGCCGGATTCGTGAGTTTCAGGATCAGCATGTGCTCGGCCATCCAGCCCTGGTCGCGGGCCATCACGGACGCGATGCGCAGCGCGAAGCACTTCTTGCCAAGCAGCGCGTTGCCGCCGTAGCCGGAGCCGAAGGACCAGATCTCGCGCGAGTCCGGGAAGTGCACGATGTACTTGTTGTCCGAATTGCAGGGCCAGGGCACGTCTTTCTGGCCGGGCGCCAGCGGCGCGCCCACCGAGTGCAGGCAGGGCACGAAGACGCCGTCGCCGAGCGCCTCGAGCACGCGCTTGCCCATGCGCGTCATGATGCGCATGCTCGCGACCACGTAGGGCGAGTCGCTGAGCTGGATGCCGATGTGCGCGATCGGCGAGCCGACCGGTCCCATGCTGAACGGAATCACATAGAGCGTGCGGCCCCGCATCGAGCCGCGGAAGAGCTGCGTCAGCGTCGCGCGCATCTCGGCCGGATCGCGCCAGTTGTTGTTCGGCCCGGCCTCGACCTGCGTCTTCGAGCAGATGAAGGTGCGGTCTTCGACGCGCGCGACGTCCGCGGGATCCGAATTGATCAGGAACGAATTCGGGCGCAGGGCCGCGTTCAGCGGGCGCGCGGTGCCGGAGGCGACGAGCACGCGCAAGATCTCGTCGTTCTCCGCCTGCGAGCCGTCACACCAGCGGACCTGAGCCGGCTGGCAGAGCTGGCGCACTTCTTCGACCCAGGCGTTCAGCTTGCGGTTCTGGCTGCTCATGGCGCTGCGATCTCCCGTTGCGGCAGGGCTGCCCTGAAAAGAAAAGGGGGCAGTATAGGGTTTTCGGGGGCCACTGTGACCCGTTCCCGGCCGCACCCAGGCCCATTCTTCGGGGTCGGCCCGTGTGGCCTTGAGGACTCCGCTACGCGACCGGAAGCCAGGCCCGCAGGGCCCCGACCAGGGCTCCGAGCGTCAGGATCAGATTCACCCCGAGGGAGAGAGCGAAGCCCGGGCCGCGCTTCGAGGGGTCGTTCACGTACGCGTGGGCGTAGAGTCCGCGCCCCACCACGAAGACCAGGCCCAGCCCCGCGCCCCAAACCGGGCTCCCGTAGCGGGCGAACAAGAACAGCGCCGGCAGGAACACGACGAGCTGCTCGATCGTGTTCTGCTGCACGCGCAGGTGGCGCTCGAAGAGCGGGTGACCCGAAGTCGCCGGCGCCGGAACCCCGTAGACGCCGCGCGCGCGCCCCGCACGCATCACGAACACGAGGTACTCGAGCAGCGCAAGACACGCGACCGCAGCACACAGCTCCATGGCGACCCCTCCGGTGTTTCCCCCGCGCAGCCGCCCGCTACATCGGCGGAACGGTGTAACCGTCCGTGACCGGCTCGAGCTTCTCGAAGTGCGGCCCGAGCTGCTGGTGCAGAGCGTCGATGCTCCAGGGCGTCTGGCTCGTGAAGGTCGCCCGCGGCTCGGGCCGGCCGATCAGCTTGACCTCCTTGCCCCAGACGATGAAGACATGGCCCGAGATGCGCGCTGCTTGCGGCGTGCAGAGGTAGACGAAGAGCGGCGACGAATTCGCCGGGTCGAAATTGTCGAAGCCCGACTCGGGCTTCTGGAACATCGCGCCCATCGCGCCCTTCAGCGTCATGCGCGTGCGCGCGCGCGGCATCACGACATTCGCCGTGACTCCCATCTTGAGCCCCAGCTGCGCGAGTCCCATCGTGAGCGCGATCACCCCGGCCTTCGCCGGCGCGTAGTTCGGCTGGCCCGGCGTGCCGAAGAGGGCCGATTCCGAAGCCGTGCTGATCAGTCGCCCGAAGACCGGAGCGCCCGTCGCCTTCGAGCGCTCGCGCCAATGGTTCATCGCGAACTTCGACACTGCGAAGTGACCCTTCAGGTGCACGCGCACGACGTCGTCGAAGTCCTTCTCGCTCATCTTGTAGATCAGATTGTCGCGCGTGAAGCCCGCGTTGTTGATCAGGATGTTCAGGTCGCCGAAGAGATCGACCGCGCAGCGGATCAGCGCCTCGGCATCCGCAAAGCTCGCGACGTCGCCATAGTGCGCGACGGCATCCCCGCCGGCGGCCTCGATCTCGTTCACGACCTGCTGCGCCGCGCTCTGGTCCGCGCCCTGCCCCAGGGCGTCGACGCCGAGGTCGTTCACGACGACGCGCGCGCCCTGCTTCGCGAGATTGAGCGCGTGCAGGCGCCCCAGGCCGTGCGCCGCTCCGGTGACGATTGCGACCTTCCCGTCCAACGCAGCCATCGGCTGCTCCTTCCCATGCGGGCGCCGGCCCCGGGGCCCGCGCCACTCTAGTTCATGCGTCCCAGGATCATCGCGCTCGAGGACGCCTCGAGCTTGGCTTCGAGCTCCGGATTGCCCATGCGTCCGCCTCGTGGCCTGTGCCGAACTCTTTCCCGATGCTTGCGCGGGTGCCTGCTGCGCGGCTGCACAAGCGGGGCGCGGCGGCGCGCACCGCTCGCGACGGCAGCCCATGGTACATGCTACGCGGAGGCAGCGAGCGCGGAAGCGCAGCTCCGGAGCGATGGAACACGCGGACCCGCGGCGTCCGAACGGTGCTCCCGACCTGGCCCCGCTGGCTGCTCCCCACGACGCGATTGTATGCTCGCGGCCGCGCGCTCGAAGCAGAGCGCGTGTTCCCTCCACCGCGGGGCCCATGAGCGGAAATTCGCCGCTGCCGATCGTGCTCTACGGGCCAGCCCAGGCCCCGTATACGGAAAAAGTCCGGCGCGCGCTGCTGCTGAAGCGCCTGCGCTTCGAGCTCTGCGAGCCGACCTCGCAGGAGGACTACCGGCGCTGGAATCCCGAGACGGGGCTGCTGCCGGCGCTTCAGATCGGCAGCGAGCGCGTGCACGACTCGACGCGCATCCTGCTGCACCTCGACGCGCTGTTTCCGGATCCGCCGCTGCTCTCGCCGGATCCGCTGATCGCGCAGCAGCAGCGCCAGCTCGAGGACTGGGCCGACGAATCCTTCCTCTGGTATTTCACGCGCTGGGTCGCGCTGCGCAAGAGCGACGAGCTGCCGACCCCGCGCGCGCTGATCACCGCATCGCCCGACCTGCTCGAGCGCGAGCAGCGCCGCTCCTCGTCGCTGTGGCGGCGCAGCCTCGCGTGGCTGCGCGCGGGCGGCACCTGGGAGCGCCCGCAGGACGCACTGCTGCGCGGCCTCTCGGACCGCCTCGGCGACCTCACGAATTTTCTCGGCGCGCGGCCCTTCTTCTTCTCGGAGCGGGTCAGCATGGCCGATCTCGGCGTCTACGGAATGCTCTACACCATGCGCAACGACGCGATCCCGGGCTCGCTGCGCTCGCTGGTGCAGCGCCCGAGCCTGTGCGACTTCATGCGCCGCGTCGAGCAGGAAACGGAGCCGCCGCCCGCACGCGAAAATTAGCGAGGCTCCGCCTCAGACCGACGAAACATGCAAGCCGACGAAGTCGGCGCGCAGCGAGGCGCAGCCGAGCGAAGCGGGGTGGTCCGGGCTGCGCCCGGACCGGGACCACAAG
>CAYTJA010000146.1:0-19044 GCA_964437835.1 uncultured Spirochaetales bacterium | reverse complement strand
CGCGCGGCTGCACTCGGCGGCGATCAGCAGATCCGCGCATTTGTGTTTGATGGCCTGGAAGGAGCCGATCGCGCGGCCGAACTGATGCCGGCTCTTCGCGTAGGCGACTGCGCTCTCGAGCACGCGTTCCTGGCCGCCGAGCATCTCGTTTGCGAGCGCGATGCGCGCTTCGTCGAGCGCGCGCTCGAAGCCGGCGGCGGTCCCGCTGCCGGAATCGATCCGCAGCGCCGGGGCGCGCTCGAAGCGCAGCCGGGCGAAGCGGCGCGTCGGATCCAGGCCGCGCAGCGGCACGCGAGCCACGCCCGGCGCGTCCGCCTCGACGAGGTAGAGGCCGAGCCCCTGCGCACCGCTCGATCCCGGCTCGCGCGCGAGCACGAGCAGCCGATTTGCGACGTGGCCGTGCAGCACGAAGTGCTTCTCGCCGGTTAGCTCGGCACGTCCGCCCGCGGCGCGCGCCTCGAGCTGCGCGGCCCCCGGCTGCCACGAACCTCCCGCCTCGACCCACGCCAGCGCGAAGACCTCGCCAGCCGCGAGCTCCGGCAGCAGCTCGCGTTGCGAGCGCTCGCTGCCCACGCGCAGCAGCACGCGCGCGCAGAGCCCGGCGCTGCCGAAGAGCGGCGCTCCGAGCAGCACCGCGCCGGCCTCGCGCAGCGCGAGGCAGAGCTCGGCGAAGCCGAAGCCCTGGCCCCCGAGCGCTTCGGGAATCCCGAGCCCGGCCAGGCCGAGCTCGGCGCAGATCTGCTTCCAGAGGCCCGGGTCGTAACCCTGCTCGCTGTCCATCCAGCGCCGCAGCTCGGCCGACGGCAGCTGCTCCGCGAAGAAGCGCCGCAGCAGCTCCCGGAACTCCTGCTGCTCGGAACTCAGCTGAAAGGCCACGTCCTGCCCCACCCGCACCCGCGCCGAGGTGCCTCTTTTGGCTTGCCACACCGAGAACTGCTTATATAATGCATTCTCGTTTTTAAGTCGAGCTCGGAGGTCCCGTGTCCCTGCGCGCACTCCCCCGGCTGCTGCCGACGACGATGGTCGGCTCCTACCCGCGGCCGCGCTGGTTCCGGCACCAGCTCCACGGCCGCGACATCCTCGAGGCCTTCAAGGATTTCGAGCACACGGAGGCCTACCTCGACGCGACGCGCTGCGCGCTGCGCGACCAGGAACAGGCCGGCCTCGACCTCGTGACCGACGGCCAGATGTGGTTCGACGACTATCACATGGGGATTGGCGCCTTCTTCTGGTACTGGTTCGAGCGCATCGGCGGCCTCGGCAAGGCCAAGCTCCCCCACCCGCAGCGAAAGTCCGCGCGCGGCATCGACGTGTTCGTGATGGACGAGGCAGGCACGGTCGCGGTGCAGGGCCCGATCGAGCACGGCCCGCTGCGCCTCGCACAGCTCTACGAGTTCGCGCAGGCGGAGACCCAGCGGCCGCTCAAGGCCTGCGTCGGCGCCGGCGCCTGTCAGCTCTCGACGCTCGCGCACTTCGAGAGCGGCCCGATCCGCGACCGCTTCGGCTTCTCCGCCGCACTCGCGCAGATCTTCAATCGCGAGATGCGCGAGCTCGCCGCGGCCGGCTGCCAGCACATCCAGCTCGAAGACCTCGGCGCCTGGATCCCGAACCTCGCGCGCGATCCCGAGCGCGACTTCGCCTGGGTGCGCAGCACGGTCGACGCGATGCTCGCCGGCGTGTCCGCGCGCAAGTCGTGGCACTTCTGCATGGGCAACGCCTGGGGCAACCGCCTCGACGCGATGACGCGCGGCGGCTACGCGAAGATCCTGCCGCACTACCTCGACGTCGACTGCGACGAGTTCGTGCTCGATTTCGCGTGTCGTGAAATGGCGGACGCCGCGCTGCTGACGCAGCTCCCGCCCGGCAAGTCCGTCGCGGTCGGCGTGATCGACGTGCGCTCGCTCGAGATCGAGCAGCCCGATCAGGTCGCCGCCCGCGTGCGCGAAGTGCTGAAGTTCATCCAGCCCGAGCGCGTCACGCTGACCACGGACTGCGGCATGAAGCAGCTGCCGCGACCGGTCGCGCGCGGCAAGCTGCGGAGCCTCGTCGCGGGGGCGCGCATCGTGCGGTGCGAGCTCACGGGGGAGGCCGAGCCCGAATGAGCGAGAACACGCTGCGTTTCGCCGCCCAGATGGAGAGGATCAAAGATCGCGTGATGCAGGGCGAGACGCCGCTCCAGGTGTTGGCCCGCCAGGGCGAGCTGCCGCCGACGCGCCTGCGCTCGCTCGAGCGCTTCCCCTACTACACGAGCTTCCCCTACGGCTGGTATCGCGCGGCCTATTCCCACGAGCTCGCGCTCGCCCAGGTGAAGCCCGCACACTATCTGAACCGCGACCTCGTGCTCTGGCGCGCGGCGGACGGCACCGCCCACGTGATGGACGCCTACTGCCCGCATCTCGGGGCGCACCTCGGCTACGGGGGGCGCGTCGAGGGCTGTCACCTGGTCTGCCCCTATCACTGGTGGGAGTTCGACGGCAGCGGCCAGAACGTCTGCATCCCCTACGACGGCTCGCGCAACCGCAGCGCGCGAGTCCACAGCTACCCGACCGTCGACATCAACGGTTACATCCTCTTCTGGTATCACCCGCTAGGGCTCGCTCCGCTCTGGGAGATCCCGCGCCTCGAGGTCTGCGACGACCCGGGCTGGACCGACTGGGATCGCTACCGCTGGGAAGTGCGCGCGCCCTGGCAGGAGCTGGCCGAGAACGGTCCGGACTTCATCCACCTGCGCACCGTGCACGGATCCGTCGACATCCCGGAACTCGAGTCCCTCGAGTACACCGCACACGAATCGCACTTGCGCGCGCGGGTCAACTTCAAGACGCCGCGCGGTCCGCAGGCCGGGCGCATCGACACCGACGGCTTCGGTCCCGGTTTCGCGCTCGCGCGCTTCTCGGGGATCATCGACGCCTGTTTCGTCTCCGCCAACACACCGATCGACTTCGAGACGATCGAAGTCACGCACTGCTACCGGATCCGCAAGCTCGGCGACACGCCGGAGGCGCTCGAGCGCACGCGCCGCGTCGGCCAGGCCCTGGTGCGCGACCTCGTCAAGCAGGAAGCCGAAGACATCGTGATCTTCGACCACAAGATCTGCCAGCTGCAGCCGAAGCTCTCGCCGGCCGACGGCCCGATCGCGCAATTCCGCAAGTGGGCCGCCCAGTTCTACCTGGACGGCGACCCGCGCGGCGTGAACCGCTGAGACGCACGGGGACGTTGTTGCCTTTTGCCTTTCCGGCAGCCGAAAAGGCAAAAGGCAACAACGTCCCCGTCATGCGCCGTCCAGCGACCACGGCACGCGCGCGAACTTGGGCGGGCGTTTCCAGGTCGCGAGGTCGTCCTGCACGCGTTCGCGGCTCGGACCGAGCCAGGAGCCGCCGTCGACGAAGAGCGTGTGGCCGGTCAGGTAGCGGGAGTCGTCGGAGGCCAGAAACAGCGCAACGCCGCCGATGTCCTGCTCGGGATCGCCGGCGCGCGGGATCGGCTTCAGGGTCTCCTGCTGGCGCGCCATCTCGGGCTGCCGCGCGGCCCAGGCCTGGTAGACGGGCGAAGCCGCTCCCGGAGCAATTGCGTTCACGAGGATGCCGTCGTGCCCCCACTCGCGCGCGCCGGTCTTGGTGATCGCGCGGATCGCCTCCTTGGACGCGTTGTAGTCGACCGTGAGGCGCTGCCCGAGCTCGCCGTTCAGCGAAGCGAAGTTGATGATGCGACCGCCGCCGCGCGCCTTCATGACCGGATACACCGCGCACATCGCCCACCAGGTCGCCATCGGTCCGGTCCACAGCGAAACCGCCCACATTTCGTCCGTCTTGTCCTGGAAGGGCACGTTCGGCGTGAAGGTCTGCGCGTTGTTGACGAGGATGTCGACGCCGCCGAAGGCCTCGACCGCGCGCGCAACCATCTGCTCGAGCTGCGCGCGCTCCGAGATATCCGTAGGCACGACGATCGATTCCGCCCCGAGCTCCGCGAGCTCCTGCTGCACGCGTTCGGCGCGATGCAGCTTCCACTCGGCCAGCACGAGCCGGGCGCCCTCGCGCGCGAAGCGCCGCGCGATCCCGCGGCCGATCCCCTGCCCCGAGCCCGTGACGATCGCGACCTTGCCCTCGAGTCGACCCATACCCGCCCCTCCTGCCGCTGCGCGCGGGCACCTTATCACGCCGCCTGCGCGCGGCGCCGGGCGAGTAGAATGGCGCCGCGCCGAAGTCCAGGAGGGAACATGCCCGCACATCCGAGCCATCAGGAGATCCAGCTGCTCGAAGCGGACCCCTCTGTAGGCCCGCCCGCACGAGCATTTCCGCCAGCTGCGCGAGCCCACAGCTCGAAGCGCTGGGCTTTCCCGAGGCCGCCGCGCCACCCCGGCTTTTGCTGCGTTCGCAGAGCGCTGATCCAGGCACTCTGCGCGCTGGCGCTCCCGGCCGCGCTGCAGGCCGCGCAGCCTGCGGCCGAGCCGGGCGCAGACGCGCGGCGCTGCCTCGACCGGGATCCCGAGCGGCGCGCGTTCTTCGGCGCGCTGCACGTCCACACCGCGTTCTCCTTCGACTCGAGCAGCTGGGACGTGCGCAACACGCCGGACGACGCCTATCGCTTCGCGCGCGGTGAGGAACTCCGGCTGCCGCCACTCGATGCCGCGGGCGCGGGCACGCGCGGCATCCGCCTCCCGACGCCTCTCGATTTCGCGGCGGTCACGGACCACTCGGAGCTGCTCGGCGAGGTGCGCGTCTGCCAGACGCCCGGAATGCGCGGCTACGCTTCGGCGGCCTGCCGCCAATTCCGCGGCGAGCTGCTGCCCGAGCCGAACCCGTTTCCGAATCCGCTCTTCGCGCGCCTCTACGCGTTCGGGATCCCGCTGCTCACCGCGACGCAGCCGCAGCACGACCCGGGGGTCTGCCCCGGCCCCAAGGGCGGCGACTGCCCACGCGCGGCCGCTTCCGCGTGGTCCGACATCCAGGCCGCGGCCGCACGCTGGAACGACGCGACCGACGCCTGTCGCTTCACGACCTTCGTCGCCTACGAGTACTCGGCGCTCCCCGAGTCCACGAACCTGCACCGCAACGTGATCTTCCGCTCCGCCCAGGTGCCCGCGCGCCCGATCTCCTACGCGGACGAGCCGGAGGTGGGAAAGATGTGGCGCCGGCTGCGCGAGGCCTGCCCGGGAGCCGCCGGAGGCTGCGACGTGCTCGCGATTCCGCATAACAGCAACTGGAGCAACGGGCGCATCTTCGCGGCGGAATATCCGGAGGGCGCATCCCTCGAAGAACAGCACAGCCTGGCCGCGCTGCGCGCCGCGCTCGAGCCGGTCGCCGAGATCTTCCAGCACAAGGGGGACTCGGAGTGCCGCAGCGGCTTCGCGAACGTGACGGGCGACCCGGACCCGCTCTGCGACTTCGAGAAGCTGCTGCCGGGGCCGCAGCCGGCCGACGACTGCGGCGAGCTCACCGGCAAGGGCGGCGCCGGCGGTGGCGGCTGCGAATCTCGTCTCTCCTACGTGCGCTACGGGCTGCTCCAGGGCCTGCGCGAGGCGGAGCGCCTCGGCGTGAACCCGCTCCAGCTCGGGATCATCGCGGACACCGACACGCACAACGGCGCAGCGGGCTACGTCGACGAGGTCGCATTCCAGGGGCACATGGGCCTGGGCGACGCCGCGCCGGCCTCGCGCCTCGCGCTGTCGAATGTGCGCTGGAACCCCGGCGGTCTGGCCGGCGTCTACAGCGACGAGAATTCGCGCGAGTCGCTCTTCGACGCGATCCGGCGCCGCGAGACCTTCGGCACCAGCGGCCCGCGCATCACGCCGCGCTTCTTCGGCGGCTGGGCCTATCCCGCGGACCTGTGTCAGCGCCCGGACTTCGTGCACGAGGGTTATGCGAGCGGCGTTCCGATGGGAGGCACGCTCCCGCGGCAGCCGGACGGCGCGCTCGCGCCGATGTTCGCGGTCTCCGCGCTGCGCGACACCGGCAACGCGGAAGCCCCGGGCGGGCAACTGCAGCGGATCCAGATCGTGAAGGGCACGCTCGGCGCGGACGGCAGCTTCGTCCAACGCATCTTTGCCGTCGCCGGCAGCGCGCAGAGCGGCGCGAGCGTCGACCTCGCGACCTGCGCGCCTGCCGCGCGCGGCTCCGACTCGCTGTGCCAGGTCTGGCGCGATCCGGACTTCGATCCCGACCAGCGCGCCGTCTACTACGCGCGCGTGCTCGAGAACCCGAGCTGCCGCTGGCACTGGCGCGAGTGCTCGAGGCTGCCCGAAGCCGAGCGTCCCGCGGCCTGTGCAGACCCGGACCTGCCGCGCGTGATCCAGGAGCGCGCCTGGACCTCGCCGATCTGGTACGTGCCGCCGCAACCCCCGCCCGCGCCGGAGTCGTGAGCGCGTGGAGACCCTGCTCATCGAGCGCCAGCCGGGCGGCATCTGCCGCGTCACCTTGAATCGTCCCGAAGTGAAGAACGCCATGAATGGCGTGATGTTTCGCGAACTCCTGGAAGTATTCTCACAGGTTCGCGCCAGCGCCGAAGACCGCGTGCTCGTGCTCACCGGCGCGGGCGACGCGTTCTGTGCGGGCGCCGATATCGTGAACTACGGCAACGCGGGCGGCCGCTCGACGCTCGACACCGTGCGCGAACTTCACGAGGTCGCCCTCGCGCTGCACCAGATCCCGAAGCCCACCCTGGCGGTGATCAACGGCGCCGCTGCGGGTGCGGGCCTGAACCTGGCACTCGCCTGCGACCTGCTGCTCGCCTCCGAGCGCGCGCGGCTGTGCGAGATCTTCGCGCGTCGCGGCCTCTCGCTCGACTTCGGCGGCTCCTGGTGGCTCCCCCGCCTCGTCGGCCTCGCGCGCGCAAAGGAGCTGACCTTGCTCGCGGACTGGATCTCGGCCGAGGAGGCAGAGCGGATCGGACTCGTGAATCGCGTGCTGCCGCACGCCGAGCTCGAGGCCTTCGCGCAGGGCTGGGCCGAACGCCTCGCTGCGGCGCCGCCGCTCGCGCTCTCGCTCTCGAAGCGGATGCTGAACGACAGCTTCGCCGCGAGCCTGCCCGCCGCACTCGAAGCCGAGGCCCGCGCCCAGGCGATCAATGCCGCGAGCGACGACGCGCGCGAGGCCTTCGCGGCCTTCCGCGAAAAGCGCGAGCCCCGCTTCCGCGGCCGCTAGCGGTAATGCCGGGTCGCCAGACCCGATCTCGGCGCCGCGCCGCCCGACTCGCTGCGCCGAGCTGTGTTCAGCGGCGCGTGGCGATGCCGCGGTACATCTGGGCGAGGATGCCCGGACCTCTGCCGCGGAACAGCTCGAGCGAGGTCAGCTCGAAGCCGGCGTCGGCGACCAGCCGGTCGATCGGGCGGTTGATGTTGCAGCCGTCGGTGATCCGCCGCCACAGCGGGTTCAAGCGCTCCTGCCAGCCCGCGGTGCTCTCGCGCTGAGCCTTGCCGTGTTCGATGAAGACATAGCGCCCGCCGGGCTTGAGGACGCGGCGCATCTCGCTCAGCGCGGCGGTCGCGTCGGGAATCGAGCACAGCGTCCAGGTGGTGATCACGCAGTCGAAGCGCCCGGAGTCGAAGGGCAGCGCAGCGTCGGCGCGCAGCGCCGTGCGCGTCACCGGAAACGCGGCCTTGGCGATCCGGGCGTCGACCGCCGCGACCCCGTCGGTGAGCATCGGATCGAGGCCGGTCACGGATTTCACCGCGGGCGGGTAGTGGCGCAGGTTGCGCCCGGTGCCGAAGCCCACCTCGAGCACACAGCCCTCTGCCTGGCGCACCGTGTCCGGGCGCAGGTCGTCCATGAAGTGCATCGCCCAGTCCTGGAAGCGGGGCTTGAGAGAGGCGCGGAATCCCATCGGGTCACCTCGCTGGCGCCACTCTACCCCAAGCTCGGAGCTGCGAAGATTCTCTTTACACAGAAATATCAACGACAACGCGCCGGCGGCGATCGCGTTTCGGTGCGCGGCGTTCGGCTGCGAAGATCGCTACCGGCTGCCGATGTCCGACGGCAGGATCGGACACGCGGAGCTCGTAATCGCGACCACGTGTGGATGCTGGCGTGCCCTCGCCACCGGCCGAGCGCGCTGCGCAGGGGCGGAGGCGAGGCCTGCTCAGGGGCCGGTGTCCGGGCCGGTGGCGCTCGCGCGCCGCTCTCGCAGCTTCAGGCGCAGCCAGGCCGCGGCAGCCACGCCGGCGACGACCCACAGCCGTCCCGCGCCCGGAAGCACGGGGATGCGATGGGCCGGCGCAAAGGGCCCCGTCACCTCGTAGGTCTGGCCCGGATTGCGCTGCGAGCTGAAGTAGAGCCTGGTCCCGCTAGGGTCGAGCGCGGGCCCCGTGATCTCGGTGCCCGCCACTCCCGTGAGCTGGACGATCGGCTTGACGTCTCCGGTCGGTGTGAGTGCGACGATCCGGAGGCTGCCCGGATCTTCGGAGACGTAGACGTCATCGCAGGCCGAGACGTAGACGTTGTCGACGTTCGACAACTCCGGATCGCTCGTCGTCGCGAGGTCGTACACGATCTCGATCGTCTGACTCACGGTGTCGATACACCAGACCCGGTTGTTGCCCTTGGTCGAGAAGTAGACGAGGCCGTTCCGGTACCAGCAGCCCTCGCCCCCGTTGAACGGGGTGGCGGCCGGCGCCTGATAGCGTGTGGCACGTCCCTCGATCGGAAGATAGGTGACGTCCAGGACGCCCCCGCCCACGGGATTCGGGCCCGGGATCGCATGCCAGGAGAGGGGCCGCAGCTCGCCCGGCAGGATCGCGCCCTGGCCGAGGGGGTCGCCGATCTCGGCGGCCTCGAGCAGCCCGATGTCGAGATTCGGGTATAGGTCCGGCGTCGCGCGGTAGAGCAGGCCGTTCGGGGCATCCTCGGTCAGGTAGATCTGCTGGTGGATCGGGTCGACGGCGGCTGCTTCGTGCCTGAAGGTGCCCAGCGCTGCGCGCACCACGCCCTGGGAGGGGATGAAGGGATCGCATTCGTAGACCTGGCCGGCGTTGACTTCCTCGCAGGAGAGCCAGCTGCCCCAGGGCGTGGGCCCACCTGCGCAGTTGGTCGAGGTTCCGGCGAGAATTTCGTAGGCGTCGACGAGGTTGCCGCCTGCGTCGAAACGCAGCGCGCCGACCCCGCCGCTCGTGCCGCCTCTCTCGGAGTTCGACACGTAGACCCAACCTCCGTCGCCCGTGGCGAAGGTGGCCCCGCCATCGGGCGAGGAGTGCCAGGCATACGAGCTGCCGCTGACGATCTGGTTGCTAGTCGCCACGACGCGCGAGCTGAAGCCGGGGGGCAGCAACAGCCCGTTCGCGTCGGGAGCCTGCAGCGCGCCGAAGCCGTCGGCGCCACAGGGGCCCACGGCGTGGGCGGCCGAGAGCAGGCCGGGCGCGCCCAGCGCGCCGATCCCCACGCCTCCCGCGCCCGCCAATCCGCGCAGCAGAAAATCGCGTCGCGAATACCCGCGGCCCAGCGTGATGCGCGGGCCTCGACACACCCTGGCCAGCATGAGCGGTGGGACTCCCTGGGCAGCCACGCCGAGCGCAGCTCCAGCCCGAGCTTCAAGACCCCTTAGGATATCCACCCGCTACAAGCAGCCCGGGCAGCCCAGGCGGGCCGCAGCGGGGGGCGGGACTTCCGCGGCCCGGGGGCGAAGCGCGATCCAGAGCTGACGACTCCCGTGGCGAGCCTGCCGGTCGGCTCCCCCGCTGGATGCGTCGATCCGCCCGCGATCGGGCTTCGATCGGCCGCTGCGCGAAAGGTGCCTCCTGGGACGGGGAACAGGCTTTCGGCAGCGCTTCGTCAGGCCACGTATCGAAGCAGAAGCGTCGCGAGGGCTTCGGGCTGGGAGGCGAAGACGCTGTGCCCACCGGACAGCTGGACGACCTCGTCGGCGCCGATCCGCTTGGCGTGCTCGAGCTGATACGCGGGGAGCAGCACCTCGTCCCGAACGAGCAGCACGTAGGTCGAGGGAATCTCCGGCGGGCCCGCGACGCGTGTGACCTTCGCCTCGAGCGGTCCGACGGGCTGCGGGCCGAGCCGGCTCCGGAGCCAGGCCGACGTCTCTGCGTCCAGATCGCTGCAGAAGGCTTCGGTCACGTCGATGCCGCGGGAAGCCGGCGACAGCGGATTGGCCGCCAGCTCGTCCATCACCGATCGACCGGGGGCCGGATTCGTCGTCGAGAGATAGACGAGGCGGCGCATGCGAGAGGGCAAGCGCGCGGCGACATGGGGGATCGTGATGCCGGCGAGGGAGTGGCCGACCAGCACGATGTCCGAGAGGCCCGCGCGCTCGATGTCGCCCACCACGGCCTCGATGTAGTCCGAGAGCGCGATCTCGTCCTGCGGCTTCGCAGTGAGGCGCTCGCCGTGGCCGGGGAGATCGACGGCGAGGACGCGCTCGACGCGGGGATCTCGTTCCAGCAGCGGGCGGACGCGGTCCCAACACCAGGCGCCGTGGGCGCCGCCATGGACGAGGACGAAGCAAGGCATGGCGGCTCTCCTCGCATGAACGAACAGGGCGGTCGGTCGGGGGATCACTGTGCGCGGCGCAGCGCCGCGAGCACCCGCTTCCCCGCGGCGTCGCCCGCTGTCACCGGCACCAGCGCGATCTCGTCGGCGCCCGCAGCGGCATAATCACCCAGGCGCGCCCGCAGCGCAGCTTCGTCGCCCAGCATCGCGACGGCTTCGAGCAACGCGCGCGGCACGTCGCGCGCGAGCGCCGGCTGCGCTTCGCCAGCGCGCGCGCGCGCGACGAGCGCGCCGAAGCCCGCGGCGCGAAACATCTCGCCATAGCCGGGTGGCGCGAGGTACACGCACACCTGGCGCGCGAGTTGCGCGATGCCCGCGTCGCTCGCTTCGTGCGCGGCGGCCACCCACACTGCGAGGCGCGGGCAGGCGCGGCCGGCAGAGCGCGCTTCGCGTTCGAGCGTGCCGCGCACTTCGCGAACCGCCGCGGGTGTGACGAGATTCAGCACGACTCGATCCGCCTCGCGCGCCGCGACCCTCAACATTTTCGGACCGAAGGCCGCAAGCGTGAGGTCGGGCGCGGGCACCGCGACGCGCAGCTTGAAGCCGCGTTCGTTGCGATCGCCGCGCAGCAGTGGGCGCAGCGCGGAGAGCGTCTCGCGCGCGAGCTCGGGCAGGCGCGCGTAGGCGCGCCCGTGCAAGCCCGTGACGATCGCGGGGCTCGATGCGCCGAGCGCAAGCCGCGCAGGCCGGCCGCCGAGCTCGCTCACGCTGCCGGCTCCGAGCGCGAGCGCCACAGCGCTGCGCACGCCCAGCGCGAGCGGGCCGAGCGTGAGCGCGATGTGCTGCGTGTCGCGCGCGATCGCAGCGCCGAGCGCGAACGCGTCGAAGGTGGCCATCTCGCCGATCCAGAGCTCGGAGAAACCGAGCCGATCCGCCTCGCGCGCGATCTCGAGCGCCTCGCTCGCGGGCCGGCCCAGCCAGAACGGAAGCACCACCGCGTGCGCGCCGCCCGCCGTCATCGCGCGAGCATCCGCTTCTGGGATTGTTCGCTGCGCATCGCCCTCGCGCTCTGAATTCGCGTGCCTCGCCACGAGCGCGCCTCGCGCGAGTCGAAGATCTCGTCACCGCCGCCGGTCAGGTCCCCCACGGGATTCGTCAACCTGCCCGTGATCGGCCGTCGCCTGGCCCCTGGTTCTTCCGACGCGTACACGTCGCGTTCCCGCGCTACCAGAGCCCGACGCTGAAGCCGCCGTCGACGGGCATTGCGACGCCCGTCAGGTAGTTCGCGGCCTGCGAGCACAGGAACGCCGCGATGCGACCGAAATCCGCGGCATCGCCGAGGCGCGCGCTCGGCGATTGCTTCGCGAAGAGCTCGACGTTGCCGCCGACGAGCTGGCGCAGGCGCTCGGTCTCGATGGCCATCGGGAGCAGGCTGTTGACGGTGACGCCGCTCGCCGCGACCTCGCGCGCGAGGGTCTTGAGGTAGGCCGTGAAGGCCGCACGCGCGGTGTTCGAGTAGACCATGTTCGGCAGCGGCTGGCGCACCCCGATACTCGTGATCGCGACGATCCGGCCCCAGCGCTGGGCCTGCAGCCCCGGCAGCGCTTCCTCGACCATCGCCTGCAGCGCCAGGAAGCAGCGCTCGAGGCTCTCACGCTGCTGCGCGCGATCGACGCCCACGGCTGCGCCCGGCGGCGGCCCGCCGCCGTTCGCGACCAGGATGTCGAGTCCTCCGAGCGCCTCGCGCGCGGCGCGCACGAAGCCGCGCGCGCCCTCGTCGCTCGCGACGTCGCAGACCAGCGGGATCGCCCCGCCCCCGATCTCCAGCGCCGCCGCCTGGACGCGCGCGCGCTCGCGGCTGCAGATCGCGACGCGCACGCCCTCGGCCGCGAGTGCGCGCGCGGTGGCGAAGCCGAGCCCCGTGGACGCGGCTGCGACCGCCGCGCGCCGTCCTGCGATGCCGAGGTCCACCTGGGCTGCCTAGCTTCCCGTGCTCGGCTTCACACCGGCGTAATACGGATAGGGCTGCTTCGCGAGGCCGAAGGGCTCGAGCCGATTCCCGAAGGCCTGCTTGAAGTACTTGCGCAGCCCTTCGACGCTCCAGCCTCCCTGGTGGAACAGCGCATCCCCATAGCGCGGCTGGTGCATCACGGCGACGCTGTCCATGCCGGTGTTGAAGACCTGCCCCGTGACCCAGCTGCCCTCGTCGCTGCAGAGGTAGGCCACGATCGGGCCGTTCAGCAGCGGGTCGATGAAGGGGATCTCCCTGCCCTGAATCGTGCCCGTCATGCGCGTCGTCGCGCGCGGGCCGATCGCGTTCACGCGGATCCCGGCGCGCGCGAGCTCGAGCGCCCAGGTGTAGGTCATCGAGGCGATCGCACCCTTCGCCGCGCCGTAGTTCGTCTGGCCGAAGTTGCCCATGTGCGCGCCGGAGGTCGTGTTCACGATCGCGCCGCCCGTGCCCTGCTCCTTCATGCGATTTGCGGCGATCTGCGCGCACCAGAAGGTGCCCTTCACGTGGATGCGCCAGACGTCGTCGAACTCTTCGTCCGTCATCTTCAGGAAGGTGCGATCGCGCACGATGCCGGCGTTGTTCACGCAGGCGTCGATCTTCCCGAACTCCGCGACGCAGCGCGCGACGAGCGCCTCGCAGCCCTTGCGCGTCCCGATGTCGTCGGAGCTCGCGACTGCGCGGCCGCCGGCGGCGGCGATCTCGTCGACCACCTGCTGCGCCTCCGCGCCGTCCACGTCGTTCACGACCACGGCCGCGCCCTCGCGACCGAGGTGGATGCAATGCCCGCGGCCGATGCCGCGCCCGCCGCCGGTCACGATCGCGGCTTTTCCGTCGAGAATTCCCAGTTTCGTCTCCACTCTCGTCTCCACTCCTGCAGCGGGTCGATGCGGCGGCACACACGCGCGCGCCGATCAACCCTTCAAGGCCTCCGGACCGCGCGCGTCGAACTCGACCGCGCGCTCTTCGAAGCGCCAGACTCCGTCTTCGCGGCGCAGCTGATCGAGGTAGCGCCCGCGGCTGTGAAAGTGGGGATCGCGCGCCTCGAAGCGAAACAGCGATCGCGCAGTTGCGCGCTCCCCGCGCAGCTCGATCTCCTCTCCGGTCGCTCGGTGCACACCCTGCGCTGCCCCCGCGATGAAGCGCCGCAGCGCGTCTCGCCCCGTGACGCTGCGCCCGAATGCGACGAAGCGCCCGTCGGGCGTGAACAGCTGCGCCCAGTCCTCGAAGCGGCACTCGTCGGAGCAGGCCAGGTAGCTGCGCAGCAGGGCGGAGATCGACGCCTCGTCCGTCACTCCGATCCTCCGGCGGCCGCGCATTCTACCATTGCCTGCCCGGCCCCGGACTCCCTGGTAGAGTGCCCCCGCCGCTGGACGCAAGGGGCCTTGGCCCGCGCAGTGAGCCGCAGGCGAACGAAGCATCAGTCGGAGAGCGCGCATGCCCGAGATGTCCTACGGCCGCGCGCTCTCGCTGCATGCCGAACGCGAGCCGGAGCGCGTCGCGCTGATCTGCGACGGCCGGAGCCTCACGCGCGCGGCCATCGACCGCGCGAGCAATCGCCTCGCACGTGACTTCCAGGCGCGGGGCGTCGCCCCCGGCGACTTCGTGACGATCGCATTGCCGAACGGAGCCCAGTTCCTGATCGCGGCCTTCGCCGCGTGGAAGCTCGGTGCCGTGCCGCAGCCGATCTCGTCTCGCCTGCCGGCTGTCGAGCGCCGCGCGATCCTGGAGCGCGCGCGCCCAGCGTTGATCGTGGGTGCCGAGCCCGGCACGCACGGCGCGACTCCCTGCCTGCCCGAGGGCCACGAGCCGGAGGCCGGGCTCCCCGACGGCCCCTTGCCCGACCACACCTCCCCGCATCGCCAGGCCCTCGCCTCGGGCGGCAGCACCGGCGCGCCGAAGCTGATCGTCGACGCGCTGCCCGCGAGCTGCGACCCGGCCGCACCCTTCTACGGCAACCAGCCCGGCACGCCGGTGCTCACGCCCGGCCCGCTGTTTCACGCGGGACCCTTCATCAATTCGGTGGTGACGCTGCTGGGCGGAGGCCTGCTGGTGCTGATGCACCGCTTCGACCCCGAGCAGGCCCTCGCGCTGATCGAGCGCCACCGCGTCGAGTGGGTCAACTTCGTGCCGACGATGATGCACCGCATCTGGCGCTTGCCCGAAGCAGTCCGCACGCGTTGCGACCTCTCCTCGCTGCGGGTCGTGATGTCGAGCGGCGCCGCGATTCCGGATTGGCTGTTCCGCGCCTGGATCGAATGGCTCGGGCCGGATCGCGTGCAGCAGGCCTACGGCGGCACCGAGCGCATCGGCGGCACCCACATCAGCGGCCGCGAGTGGCTCGCGCGGCCCGGCTCCGTCGGGCGCCCGACCGGCGGTCGCAAGCTCCGCGTGCAGGACGCAGAGGGGAAGGAGCTCCCGCCCGGCGAGATCGGGGAGGTCTTCATGCTGCCGCCCGGAGGCCGCGGCTCGACCTACCGCTATCTCGGCGCCGAGCCGCGCGCGAGCGCGGACGGCTGGGAGACGCTCGGCGATCTCGGCCATCTCGACGCCGATGGCTACCTCTACCTCGTCGACCGGCGCACCGACATGGTCGTGACCGGCGGCGAAAACGTGTACCCGGCGGAGGTCGAGGGCGCGCTCGAATCCCACCCGCTCGTGATGTCCTCCGCGGTGATCGGCCTGCCCGACGACGACCTCGGCCAGCGCCTGCACGCGATCGTAGAGACCCGCGGCGCGCTCCGCTCCGATGAACTCGTGCACCACCTCGAGCCGCTGCTGGTGCGCAGCAAGATCCCGCGCAGCTTCGAGTTCACGCGCGAGGCGCTGCGCGACGACGCCGGCAAGCTCCGACGCCAGGCGCTGCGCGAGGCGCGTATTCCCAAGAGCTCCACCTCGAGCGGCCTGCCCGCGCGCGGTGAGCCGAAAGCGAACGAAGTCCACTAAACAGGAGGGCCCATGAAGGCCGCCATCTTCGAGAAGCCCCACGCCCCGCTCGTGATCGACGACGTCGACATCGTGAACCCGCGCGCCGGAGAGGTGATGGTCCGCACGCTGTGCAGCGGCGTCTGCCACTCGGACCTGCATTTCGTCGAGGGTCTCTGGCCGCTGCCGATGGAAGCCGTGCTCGGCCACGAGGCCGCAGGCGTAGTCGAGAAGATCGGCGCGGGCGTGAGCTACGTGAAGCCCGGCGACAAAGTCATCATGTCCTTCAAGCCCTTTTGCGGAAAGTGCTATTTCTGCATGCGCGGCCAGGCGCACCTGTGCAACGACCCCGCACTGATGGCTGCCTCGATGACGCGCCTCACGCGCCGCGGCAAGCCGCTGCTGCAGATGGCGAGCGTCGGCTCCTACGCGGAGCTGATGGTCACGGTCGAGTCCGGCGTGGTGAAGGTTCCGGACTCGATGCCGATGGCCGAAGCCGCGCTGATCGGCTGCGGCGTGATGACCGGCGTCGGCGCGGCGCTCTACACCGCAAAGGTGCCCGGCGGCGCCGTCACCGCGGTGATCGGCTGCGGCGGCATCGGGCTCAACGTGATCCAGGGCTGCCGGCTCGCGGGCGCGAGCCGCATCATCGCGATCGACGTCGTGCCGGGGAAGCTCGAGATGGCCCGGCGCTTCGGCGCGACCGACACGCTGAACGCCAAGCAGGTCGACGCGGTGAAGAGCGTGCTCGAGCTGACCGGCGGCCTCGGCGTCGAGTTCTCCTTCGAGGCGATCGGCAGCGTCGACGCCGCGCGTCAGGCCTTCGACATGGTGCGCAGCGGCGGTACCGCCGTGATCGTCGGCATGATGCCGATGGGCTCCGAGATCAAGGTGCCCGGCCCGGCCTTCCTCGCGGAGAAGCGCATGATCGGCAGCATGTACGGCAGCACGAACTTCCGCGAACACATGCCGAAGCTCGTCGACCTCTTTCTCAGCGGCCGTCTCGACCTCTCGGGCCTGGTGAGCCAGCGCATGCCGCTCGAGGACGTGAATCGCGCGTTTCAGCTGATGAAGTCCGGCACGGTCGCTCGTTCGGTGCTCGAGTTCGCGAGCGCCTGATCCGCGAGCGGGAACCGGGCTCAGCGCGCGCGGTGCCGGAACGCGAGCACGCCCAGCCAGAGTGCAGCGAGCGCGACCCCTCCGCCCTCGCGGGCCTCCTCGTCCGCGCTGGAGAGCATGTGCCAGTGGCTGAAGGCCTGCTCCCGGGCTCGCAGCAGTGCGGGCACGAAGCCCAGGAAGGCCAGGAAGTACAGCGCGGCGAGCGCGGCGCTGAGGCGCGGCCAGCGCCGTCCGCGGCTGGCCGCCGCCGCGAACGCGCAGGGCAGCGCGTACGCGAGCATCCAGGGCAGCGGGTCCGGATCGTTGTACTGGACCGCAATCGCGACCGCGAAGAGCACTGCCATCGCCGCGCTCGCGATGCGAAACGTCATGCGAAGCGGGTTCCCGCTAGGCCGCCGCTGCTGCGATCCGACGCCCGAGGCGCAGCAGCTGCGATGTCGCGCCGCCGAGCGTGAGCTCGAGCTGCTTCGCGTACAGGAAGTAGCGATGCACCGGATACTCGCGGTCGACGCCGATCCCGCCGTGCAGGTGCTGAGACGCGTGCACGACGCGCTGTCCGCCGTCGGCGGCCCAGAACTTCGCGATCGCGACCTGCTCCTCGGCGGGCAGGCCCTCGGCGATCCGCCAGCACGCCTGCCACGCGGTGAGCCGCACGGCCTCGGTGTCGATGAACGCATCCGCCGCGCGGTGCCCGACCGCCTGGAACATCGCGATCGGCTGATCGAACTGCTTGCGCGTCTTGGTGTACTCGGCCGTGCGCCGCAGCGCCTCCTGGCAGACACCGCTCGCGAGCGCGCAGAGTGCGGCGGTCGCGCGCAGCTCGATCCAGGCCGCGATCTCGGCGCCGCGCGCTTCGCTCCCGAGCAGCGCCTCCTCGGAGAGCTGCACCTCGCGCAGCGCGAGCTTCGCCTCGGGCTGCGCGCTCGTCGTCGCGAGCGCTGTGATCTCGACCCCTGGGACTCCCGGCTCCAGCAGGAATACCGCGCTGCGCCCCGGCTCGAGCTCGGCCGTTACCAGGATCAGCTGCGCGAGCTGTCCGGCCGGCACGCAGAGCTTCTCGCCCGAGAGCACCCAACCCTTCCCGCTGCGCCGCGCGCGCAGCGGTGCATCCGGGCGCGCGTCGAGCAGCGCCGCCGTCCCGATCGCCTCGCCTGTCGCGAGCTTCGGCAGCCAGCGCTCGCGCTGCCCCGCGCTGCCGAATTCAGCCAGCGGGAGCGCGCACATCACGCAGTGCTCCAGGACCGGAATCGGCGCCGTGGTCCGGCCGAGCTGCTCGATCACGAGCGCGAGCTCGAGGAAGCCCAGGCCTCCGCCGCCCTGTGCCTCGGGCACGGCGAGGCCGATCAGGCCGGCCTCGCCCGCCGCGCGCCACAGCTCGGAGTCGAAGCGCTCCGCCTGCCCTGCGCCGGCGCGTCTCTCGAGCGCGCGCAGCCGCTCCGGCGCGCAGCCATCTCCGAAGATCTGCGCGGCGAGCTCGCGGATCGCATCCTGATCGTCGCTGAACGAGAAGTCCATCGCTGCGTCTCCCTCTACAGCCGCGGGATGCGCGGCAGCCCGAGTCCGAACAGCCCGATCAGGTCGCGCTGGATCTCGTTCGTGCCGCCGCCGAAGGTCAGGATCAAGAGGCTCCGGTAGAGCGCCTCGAGCGAGCCGCCGAGCGCCGCGCCTTCGGAGCCGCGCTGCAGATACGCGCGCTGTCCGAGAATCTCCATCAGCAGCCGGAACGACTCGAGGTATTTCTCGGTGCCGAAGATCTTCGTGGCCGAGGCATCCGCGGGATCGAGCTTCCCGTGCGTGCTCGACCACGCGACCTTCCAGTTCAGCAGGCGCAGGAACTCGAGCCACGCTCGCACGCGCGCGAGGTTCTGCTGCACCCACTCCTGGTCGATCAGCCGCCGGCCGTCCGCGAGCCGCTCGCACGCGGCGAAATCGCGCGCCTCCTCGAATGCCCGCTCGAGGATCCCGGGAGAGCAGATCGTCACGCGCTCGTGGTTCAGTTGATTCGTGATCAGCCGCCAGCCCTTGTTCTCGCCGCCGACGAGATTCGCGACCGGCACGCGCACGTCGTCGAAGAAGACCGCGTTGATGTCGTGCTCGGAGATCAGGTGCAGCGGGTCGACTCGGATCCCAGACGTGTGCTTGAGGTCGACGATCAACAGCGAGAGGCCATCGTGCTTCTTGGCTTTCGGATCCGTGCGCACGGCGAGCCAGCAGTAGTCGGCGTCGCTCGCGAGGCTGGTCCACAGCTTCTGCCCGTTGATCACATAGTGATCTCCGTCGCGCTCCGCGCGGGTCTGCAGCGCGGCGAGATCCGTACCGGCCTGTGGCTCGCTGTAGCCGATGCAGAAATGCAGCTCGCCGCGCAGGATCCTCGGCAGGAAGAACTGCTTCTGCTCGTCGCTTCCGAAGCGCATGATCGTGGGGCCGACCGTATTCACGGTCAGCATCGGGACCGGAGCCCCCGAGCGCATCGACTCGTCGAAGAAGATGAACTGCTCGAGCTGGGAGCGGCCCTGGCCGCCGTATTCCTTGGGCCAGCCGATCCCGAGCCAGCCGTCCGCG
>CAYTJA010000145.1:0-6635 GCA_964437835.1 uncultured Spirochaetales bacterium | reverse complement strand
TCCACGCGGGATCGCGCTGCTGGGCCAGCCCGTAGCGGCGGCGCGCGCCTTCGAGATCGCCGCTCTGCTCGAGCGCGCGGCCGATCCAGAACTGCGTCGCGGCGCGGTCGAGCTGCGGGGCGAGGTCGGTGAGCCGCTTCGCTGCGCCCTGGGCGTCGCCCTCGGCCAGCGCGAGGCGGGCGTTCAGGTACTCGACCTGGGGATCGCCCTGGAAGGTCGCCGCGCGGAAGCGGCCGAGCTCGGCGCGAGCATCGCCCACGCGTTCGGCGGCCAGCAGCGCCTCGGTGCGCTGTACGCGCAGTCCCGCCTCCTTGGGGAAACGGGCCAGCGCCTCGTCCAGGACCGCGAGCGTCGCCTCCAGGTTGCCGCGCTCGGAGTGGAAGCTCACCAGCGGGAGGTAGGCCGCCGCCGACTCCGAGCGGGCCGCATAGCTGCGAAGCGCGGCCTCGGCCGCGGCGTCGTCGCCCCGCGCGGCGTGCAGCTGCGCCGCCAGCACATGCAGCGCGGCCGGCGGCTCGGGGGTGGCGAGGGCGGCCTCGACGCGGGCCAGCGCCTCGTCGCCGCGCTTCGCCTTCGCCAGCACCTGGACCAGCGCCTGCCAGGCCATCCCGTCGGCGGCGTCGGCGGCGAGCATCGCGTCGAGGGCCTCGAGCGCGGGCTCGGTCTCCCCCTGCTCCGCCTGGAGCTGGGCCAGCGTGAGATCCAGCCGGCGGCGCAGCGCCAGCGTCTTCTCGTCGTCGCCCGCGAGGGTGGCGCGGGCCTCGGCGAGGGCCGCACGCGCCTCGTCCTGCCGGTGCTCGGAGAGCAGCGTCGCGATCCGCACCAGTCGCGCCTCGGGGCGATCCGGGTAGAGGTGCTCGGCCTCCGCCAGCGTCGCGAGCGCGCGTTCGAGGTCGCCGAGCTGGAGCTCGGACTGGGCGCGCAGCACGAGCGCGTCCGCGTGCTCCTTTGCCGCGGGCGCAATGCCCTCCGCCACCTCGCGCGCGCGCGCCGGGTTGCCGAGCAGAAGCGACACGCGAGCGAGGGCGAGGCTCAAATCGGCGCGGTCGGGATGGCGGCGGGCGGCGTCCTCGAGCAGCCAGCCGGCCTCGGGGGCGTTGCCCGCCCGGACCAAGAGCTGCGCCAGCTCGAGCTGAGCCTCGGCGGTGTCGTCGGCGGCGCCGCGCAGGTCGCCTATCGCGGCGAGCGCGGCCTCGCGGTCGCCGTGCGCGATCGCTTCCTCTACGGCCTTGCGAGTGGTCTCGGCGCGCTCCTCGCGCGGGGTGCAGGCCAGCGCGAGGGCGATTGCGAGCATGGCGGTCGCCGGTCGGGAGAGCCTCGCCACGTGGCAGCAGGATACACGTAGTCCCCCCCACTCCATGCGACTTCGGAAGACCATGAGTCGTCGGCCGGCCAGGCCCAAGCATCCGTCCGCACAGCGAAACCGCAGCCGCCGGGCGTAGCAGGTTCCCGCAACGCCCGGACGCCGGTCGCCGCATGTGAAGGTTGCAGTGCGAGCCACCCCTGCGGGCAGGGGCGGGAATAGCAGCGCACAAGCGCGTGGTGCGAAATGGCGGGGCGGCTGGGGTCGACGGGATGACCGTCGAGCAACTCATGCCGTTCTGCCGCGAGCACTGGACGCGGATCCGGGAGAGTGTGACGGTGGGAACGGCGTGCGCGGCGAGGCTGGGGAGCAGACTGAGGAGGGCGCCGCATAGAGAACCCTGGATCGCGTCATGAAGGACCTTCCGAGGGTAGACAGGCGATTTGAGGTCACCTAACCCCCCAGCCTTGTCAAGCCCGATTCCGGGGCCCGCACGAAGAATTGTTTGACCAGCAGACTCCGCTTCGACTGCGCCTCGCTGCGCGCCGGGCCTTGCGGGTCCCGGTCCGGGAGCGGCCCGGCCCACCCGCACTCCGCTCGGCTGCGCCTCGCTGCGCGCCGAAGCGGCTTGCGCATAGCGGCCTCAGCGGGACTCTGCGGGCTCTTCGAGCAGCGATTGAAGCTGCAGGCTCGAATGCAGGTGGAGGTACTTCGGGTTCTCGGGATCGAGTTCCCGCGCGCGCTCGATTCGCTGCAGCGCGTCGTCGCTGCGGCCCGTCTTCGCGAGCCAGCTCGCCGCCAGCGCCTGGGACGGGGCAGAGCGCGGGTACACGGTCGCGAGATCGTCCGCGATGCGCGCGGCTTCTCGAGCGTCGCCGCGCTCTTCGGCGAGTGCGAGTGCGCTGCGCACCGCTTCCGTCCACGACAGCTCGCGCTCGGCCATGCGCTGCGCGAGCCGCGCGAGCGGATCTTCGCTCGGCGGCGGAGGCGGCGGCGTGTGCCCCTCGGGCTGGAAGGGCCAGTGAGAGCGCAACACGGCTATGCGGTACTCGCCGGCGAGCCGGTCGAGCTCAGTCAGGGGCTGCTGCTCCCAGGCGCTGTCCTCGGGCAGCTGGCGCTCGAAGGCGCCGAGGCGGCCCGAGGCGGCGATCGCGTCGTAGAATGCGTCGGCCAGCAGGAAATAGCCGCGCAGGTTCGGGTGCAGGTGCTCGAGCATGAGCTCTTTGCCGATGATCCCGCCCGGCGAGGCGAGCGCGAGCGCGCGCTGCGTCTCGACCACGATTGCGCCGTGGTGCTCCGCGACTTCGCGGATCACCTGGTTCGCGGCTTCGGGCGCGCGGAAGCGCAGCTGGTCGCGGTCCTTGGCTTCGAGATAGGCGCGGCGCGCGGCTGCGAAATCTCCGGCAGCGTCGAGCTCGCGGGCGCGCGCGAACCAGGCGTCGGCCGAATCCCCGGGCGCGCTTCCCGGCGCGGGCCTGCCGTCGAAGGGCGGGTGGTCGCGCTCGTTGCAGGCGAGCGTGCCGATGAAGACCGGGACACCGGCCTCGGCATAGCGAGAGAGCAGGCGTTCGAGATTCGAGCGCAGCTGCTCGAGGCCGCGCTCGTAGAGCGCTCCGCCGAGCGGGATCTGCTTCTCGCCGGCGACGGTTTGCATCAGCGTGGAGATGCCCGCTTCCGGCGCGACCGGATCCGCCAGCGCGCGTCGCGCCGCTGCGACCGCGTGCTGCAGCAGCTGGAACAGCCGCAGCGGGCGCAGCGCGAGATACGCGCGCGTCACTGCGAGCGCGCGGCCGGCGGAGATCGTCGACCCGACGCCGAGCAGGCCGAGATACTCGTTGTGGCCGCCGTAGATCGCGATCGCGTCGGGCGACTCGGCGAGGATCTCGTCCGCGAAATCGACGAACGCGTAGGAATTCACCGCCGACATCGCCGTCTGCACGACCTCGACACGGCGCCCCGGAAAGCTGACCTCGAGGCGCTGCTCCAACATCCCGGAAAGCGATGCGAAGGGCCCGTAGGGGAAGCCGGCCGCCGTCGAGCTGCCCTGGACGAAGATGCGCAGGCCGTCGGCGGGTTTGATTGCGCGGAAGTAGATCTCGTCGATCTTGGTGAGCAGCGCGCCTCCCGGCGTCGGCTGGAAGCGTCGCGCGACATCGCGCTGCGCGCTGCGATAGCCGGGCTGCTTCGGGGCGTCGGCGAAGAGCGGCAGATCGCGCCCGATTCCCGCAAGGCGCAGGCCGCCCTCGAGCGCGGCGAGCGCGAGGCAGGGGAGGAGCAGCGTCGTGAGCGCCAGCAGGCGTCTGCGCAGCGGAGGGCTCGTTGCCACCTGCGGAAGCTACCGAAGCGCTTCTAGCCCGTCCGCGCTACGCGCTCGGCAGCGCGGCGGGTGCCGCAACGGGCGCGGGGAGCGGCGAGTGGAGCGGCGAGATCTGCTCCATGCGCAGCCAGCCCTGCTCGCCATTCTCGCGCGCGACGCGCCGCCAGCCGAGGAAGCTCCCGCGCACGCGCACCAGCGAGCCCGCTTCGAGTCGGCGCGACAGCGCCTCGTCGTCGGCCTCGGTCGGGATCGAGCGCAACTCCGCGGCTTCGACTATCAGCGCGGCAGCTGGATCGGCGAGCGCGCCGTAGCTCGCGAGCGCCACGGCCGAGCTGCCCGCGAGTGCGGAGCCCGCTGCGAAGAGCGCAGCTGCGAGCCTCGCAGTGGGCTGCGGGGAGGCGGCGCGGAAGCGGCGGCGCAGCCAGAGGCCCGCGCCGAGGCAGGCCGCGGCGCTGCCCGCGACCTGCGCGAGCTGCCATTCCGCGGGCGAAGCCTGGCGCGCAAGGCGCGCCGCGCCGCGCCCCTGCGCGAAAGGGAGCAGCGCCGGGTCCACGGCTCCGGCGCCCGCGGCGAATACGCGCAGGTTCCAGCGCAGGGCCTCAGCGCGCGGCGCGCGCAGAAAGGCCGCGAGCGTATGCGCGAGCGCCTCGTGCCCGCGGCCGAGCTGGCCGAGTGCGAGGCCGAGATTCGCGCGCGCGACCCAGTCGCGCGGGTCGAGCGCAGCGCGCTGCTCGAAGCCCGCGCGAGCGCGCTCGAAGTCGCCGGCGCGATAGGCCTCGAGCAGCGGGTCGCCCGCCGCGGCCGCGTCCACGCCGGGCTCGTCGCCGGCTGTGACTGCGGCTCCCGTTTCCGTGTCCGCGCGCGCCGCGCCCGCGGCGAGGGTCGTTCCGAGCACGGCGATCAGCGCGACGAGCAGCTCTCCGGCACCCCGCGCGAGCAGGTGGCGCGGCTGCAGCGCGTGGAGCGGATTGAAGCGCGGCACGCGCAGCGCGACGCGCGCGCTGCGTGCGCGCGCAGCCCAGCCGGGCGCGAGCTCGCGGCCCGCATACAGCAGTGCCTCGGATTCGGCCCAGAGCGCGGCCCAAAGTGCCTGCTCGGGCGTCGCAACGAGCCCGGTGGCGCGCTCCGCAGCCGCCCGCGGAAAGCCCGGGCCGCGCGCACTCGCGCCGAGCGCGACGCGTGCGCTCTGCTGCCACGCGAGCAGCGCCTGCGCGCAGTCGGTCGCGCTGCTCGACGCGAGCTCGACGTCGCGGATGCGGCGCTCGAGGTCCGTGTGCGCTTCGCGCTGCGCGCGGCGCGGGTCTCGCTCTGCGGCGCGGCGCAGCGCGAGCGCGAGCCAGGCGAGCGCGAGTGCGGCGAGCGGGGCGAGTGTGAGCGCGCGCGCGGGTCCGGCCGCGAGCGGCGCGAGTCGGCGGCTGCGGCCCGCGAGCGGCTCGGGAGTCGGGAGCTGCGGCGCCTCGTTCGCTCCCGGAAGTCGCCGCAGCTGGTTGTCGATCGCAAGGGCGGAGTCTCCGCTCTGCGCCGTCGCCATGCGCGAGGCTCCGGCAGCGTCTCGCGCTGCACGTTCGGCCGCTGGGCTCGCTGCCTCCGGCACAGCTGTGACGGCGTTGCCGTCCGGCGGAGCTGCGCTCTCGAGCACCTGCACGACGGGCGGCGCGATCACGAGCTCCCGGTAGCGCTCCTCGTGCGGATCGAAGTACGCGAAGTGCAGCGGCGGGAGCTCGATGGCGCCGGCCTGTGTCGGGATCAGCACGAGGTCCTCGGAGAGCGAGCCCTGAAACAGCTCGCCCTCGTCGAAGCGACGCTCGCTCTTCGGCTGCACGACGCGCAGCTGCTGCGGCAGCGCGCGCGGGGGCAGGCCGATCCCGGCCGGCCAGTTGCCCTCGCCCGAGAGCCGCAGCGTCCAGGTGATCGGCTCGCCGACGTGGACCGCTTCGGGCACGAGCTTCGATTCGAGCGCGAAATTTCCGACGGCGCCGGAGAAGCCCGGCGGCGCCGGCTCCGGCAGCGGGCGCACGTCGAGCTCGGGCGCATCGCTCTCGATCTGGGCTGGCAGCAGCTCGCTGAAGAACAGGCTGCTGCGGCGCCCGGTCAGCAGCTCGAGCTCGATCTGCGCGGGCGGCAGTGCGAGCCGACCCGGCTGCACTGCCATGGCGATCGTCGCGAAGCGGTAACTGCGTCCCGCCTCGCGCGACGGCTGCACGCTGCGCTCGCCGAAGGTCTCGGCCGCGATTCCCGGGCCCTGCCAGCGCGGTGTCGCCATCCGGCGCACCTGGGCTCCGCCGCGGGCCTCGAGCTCGAGCTCGACCGGAAACACCTCGCCCGCGAAGGGACTGCGCGCTTCGACGCGCAGCCGCGCACGAATCACGTCGTCGAGCCCCGGGCCGCCGCGCCCGAGCCGCGGCTCGCCGATGTCGAGCCCGAGGCCCGCGACGCGGAGGCGGCCCTCGCTGGTGTCGACTTCGAAGGGCGGGAGCTGGAGTCGGCCGCGCTGCGTCGCCCGCACCGGGTAGCCCAGCGTCGTACTCGAGCTGGAGCGGAAGTTCAGCATCGTGAACTGGCGCGATTCGTTCGGCGCGCCTGTCACCTCGAGGCCCGGCACGCGCGGCAGCTCGACGTCGCCCTCGGGCGCGCAATCCTCGAACACGAGCTCGAGCGTCGCGGGTTGGCCGGCGCCTAGCGGCCCCGGGTCGTTCCAGCGCACCTGCTGCGCGAATGCGCCGCCGGAGAGGAGCAGCGCGGCGAAGCTCACTGCCAACGACGCCACGCCTCCGACCCACGAGACACGCAATCCGACGACGTCGGCGCGCAGCGAGGCGCAGCCGAGCGAAGTGCCGGTGGGCCAGCCCCGGACCCGAGAGTCCGCAAGCCGAGGCCGCAAGCCGTTTCGGCGCGCAGCGAGGCGAAGCCGAGCGGAGAGCGGGTGGGACCGGGCCGCTCCCGGACCGGGACCCGCAAGGCCCGGCGCGCAGCGAGGCGAAGCCGAGCGGAGAGCGGGTGGGACCGGGCCGCTCC
>CAYTJA010000144.1:0-8767 GCA_964437835.1 uncultured Spirochaetales bacterium | reverse complement strand
CGAGAGGGAGACCGAAGGCGCGATGAAGGGGTTGCCGCCGATAAACAGCGCGTGGAAGCTGAAGAGGAAGTGGTGCCGGAAGTCCTTGAAATAGCGCGACACGAAGGTCGACACCGGCCAGTAGGCTCCGGCTCCGACATGTGTCGACCTCCACGCTGCGCGCGTGCTCGCAGAATACCCGGTTCCATCGGCACGTGTCCGCGTGATAGCGTGCGCCCTCGATCGCGATCGACGTCTGGAGCTCGACCTTGCCGCAGTCCGGAAGTCCGCGCGCAGCCGGGAGGAGCGAGGCCGCGGGCTTCGCCGATCCCTATTCGCGCTACGTGATGGGCGTGCTCTTCCTGATGTACGTCGTGAGCTACATCGACCGCCAGCTGATGGCGGTGCTGCTCGATCCGATCAAGCAGGAGTTCGGCGCGTCGGACGCGCAGATGGGACTCCTGACCGGCATCGCATTCGCGATCTTCTACTCGATCTTCGGTCTGCCGATCGCACGGCTTGCGGATCGCAGCTCCCGGCGCACGGTGATCGCGGTCTGCGTCGCCGCGTGGAGTCTGATGACCGCCGCGACGGGCTGGGCCCACAGCTACGCACAGATCCTGCTCGCGCGGATCGGCGTCGGCATCGGCGAGGCCGGCGGCGGCGCGCCGGCGCACTCGATGCTCTCGGATTATTTTCCGCCCGATCAACGCGGCCGCGCGCTCGCGCTGCTCTCGGGCGGCGGATCGATCGGGATCATGCTCGGGCTCTGGCTCGGCGGCGTGCTCGGCGACCGCTACGGCTGGCGCGCGGCCTTCATGCTGCTCGGCTTTCCGGGGCTCGCGGTCGCGCTGCTCGTGCGCCTGAGCGTGCGCGAGCCGCAGCGCGGGCGCTTCGACTCCGGCGCCGCGCTCGAGAGCGAGCCCTTCGGCGCGACGCTCGCGTACCTCTGGCAGCGACGCGCGTTCGTCTACCTGACGATCGCCGCGACGCTGCACGTCTTCGCGGGCTTCGGCGCCAGCAACTGGCACCCGTCCTTCCTGCGCCGGGTGCACGGGCTCACGGGCAGCGAGATCGGCTTCTGGATGGGGCCGGTGACCCAGAGCGCGGCCTTCGTCGGCGGCGTCTGCTCGGGCTGGCTCTCGGACCGCCTCGGGCGCCGCGACGCGCGCTGGTACATGTGGGTTCCGCTGATCGGCTCGCTCGTCACGCTGCCCTTCTCGTACGGATTCCTGCTCGCCGGCAGCTTCCCGCTCGCGCTCTCGTTCATGCTGCCGGCCGCGTTCCTCGGCAACTCCTACGCGGGAGTGACCTTCGCGATGGCCCAGAGCATCGCGAAGCCGGGCATGCGCGCGACCGCCGCGGCGATCGTACTCTTCGTGATGAACGTCGGTGGCCTCGGGATGGGGCCCACGATCTTCGGCGCGATGAGCACCTGGCTCGAGCCGCGTTTCGGGCTGGAGTCGATCCGCGTCGCGCTGCTGATCATCGGGATTCCGCATCTGGTGGCCTGTGTCTTCAACGGACTGGCCGCGCGCACGTTGCGCGAAGACCTCGCGGCCGCGCAGCAGGTTGACTCGCGCGCCGCGCGCAAATAGCCTGCTCCGGTCCGCAGCGGTGGGCAGCGAAAAGGAGGGGACTGTGGCGACAGTGAAAGCGCGCGTGATCTCGGCCGATTGCCACATCAACGAGCCGCCCTGGGTGTTCAAGACGGCACCCGCGCGCTTCAAAGACCTGCTGCCGCGCATGCAGCGCGGCGCCGATGGTGGCGACGGCTGGAGCTTCGACGGCCGGTTGCCGAAGCGCACGCTCGGCGTCGAGGCGACGGCCGGCCGCTCGAGTCACGAGAAGAAGCTCAGCGGCCTGCGCTTCGACGAGATCCTGCCCGGAAATTACGACGGCGCGGCGCACGCGCAGGACATGCGCCACGACGGCGTCGACGTCTCGGTCGTCTACCCGGCAAACGCGATCCACGTGTACCTCGAGGAAGACCGCGAGCTCGCGCTCGCCTGCATCCGCGCCTACAACGACTGGATGCTCTCGGAGTTCCAGGCTGCGGCGCCGCAGCAGCTCGTCGGCCTCCCGATGCTGCCAGTCGACGACGGCATGGACGCCTGCATCGCGGAGCTCCAGCGCTGCCAGCAGCTCGGCGCGCGCGGCGCCTTCATCCCTGGCTACCCCGCGAAGCCCTACCACGATCGCTACTACGATCCGCTCTACGCGCGCGCGGCCGAGGCGCGCTTCCCGCTGAGCTTTCACCGCACCTTCGGCGGGCGCCCGGCCGAAGCCGATTTTGACGAGCTGGTCGAGCAGAAGATCACGACTGCCGGCACCGCCTATCGCTTCTTCTCCGCGATCAAGCCGCTCACCTACATGATCTTCGGAGGCGTCTTCGAGCGGCACCCGGCGCTCGCGATCGTCGCAGCCGAGGTCAACATGGGCTGGATCCCGTTCTGGGCGCAGACCCTCGAGCAGAACCTCGCGGTCCGTTCCGGCATGGGAGATGCAACCGCGAGCCGCTCGCTGCGCCCGACCGAGGTCCTCGGCCGCAACGTCTTCGTGACCGTCCTCGACGACCACGTCGGCTTCGGGATGGTCAAGAAGTACCCCTGGCTCGCCGACGTCGCGATGTACTCGACCGATTATCCCCACTCGGTGACGCTCTGGCCGCGCTCGGCCGAGCTGATTCCGAAACTCACGAAAGGCCTCCCCGCAGCTGCACGCACGAAGATTCTCTCGGGCAATGCGGAGCGGGTGTACGGTTTGTAGCCGGCGGATGCGCGAAGAGCGCAGCGCTGCACGAGGAGACCGCTGATGTCGCTCGCACACTTCAGGAATTGGATCGACGGCAAATCCTGTGAGGCCGCGGCTGGCGGCTGGATCGAGAGCGTCGATCCCTCGCGCGGGGAGGTCTGGGCGCTGATCCCGGACAGCGGCAGCGAGGACATCGACCGCGCGGTGCAGGCCGCGCAGCGCGCGTTCCGCCCCGGCAGCGCGTGGCGCAGCCTCCCGGCGACGCAGCGCGCGCGCCTGCTTCGGCGCGTCGCCGAGCTGTTGCCGGCTGCCAAAGAGGAGCTGGTCCGGATCGAGAGCCGCGACAACGGAAAAGTCGTGCGCGAGACGGGCCCCGAGTTCGACGCGGTCGTCGAGATGTTCCACTACTGGGCCGGCGCGGCCGACAAGCTCGCGGGCGAGACGCTCCAGATCGCGCCGACCAGCTTCAACTTCACCGTGCGCGAGCCGATCGGTGTCGTCGGCGCGATCATCCCGTGGAACTCGCCGCTCTCGCTGCTCGCGGCGAAGCTCGGGGCGATCCTCGCGGCCGGAAACTGCGCGGTAGTCAAGCCGGCCGAGCAGGCCGCGTGCTCCTGCCTCGCGTTCGCGCGCCTCTTCGAGGAGGCGGGTTTTCCGCCGGGCGTCGTGAACATCGTCGCGGGCTACGGCGAGACGGCGGGCGACGCACTCGTGCGTCATCCGGGCGTCGGAAAGATCACCTTCACCGGCGAGACGCGCACCGCGAGGACGATCACCGCGCGCTCGGCCGACACGCTGAAACAGCTCTCCTTCGAGCTCGGTGGCAAGAGCCCGAACTTGATCTTCGCGGATGTCGATCTCGACGCCGCCGCGCGCGGCGCGGTGTCCGCGGTCTTCACGGGTGGCGCCGGGCAGACCTGCGTGGCCGGTTCGCGCCTCCTGATCCAGCGCAGCATCTACGACGACCTGATCGAGCGGATCGCGGCGCTCGCGAAAGGCATCCGGCTCGGGGATCCGCTCGATCCCGCAACCGCGATGGGGCCGGTCGCGTTTCGCGAGCAGTTCGACAAGGTCACGGGCTTTCTCCGAACGGGCGCGGACGAGGGCGCGAGCGTCGCCTGCGGCGGTCGCTCGGGCGCGGAGCTCTTCGAGTCCGGCTCGCCCTTCGCGCGCGGCTACTTCGTCGAGCCGACGCTGTTCCGCGACGCGCGCAACGACATGAAGATCTGCCGCGACGAGATCTTCGGCCCGGTCACAGCGGCAATCCCCTTCGACGACGAGGACGAGGCGCTCGCGATCGCGAACGATTCGAGCTACGGCCTCGCGGCCGGCGTCTGGACGCGCGATCTCTCGCGCGCACACCGGCTGGTGTCGCGCCTCGAAGCCGGCATCGTGTGGGTCAATACCTATCGCCGCATCCACTGGGCCGCTCCCTTCGGCGGCGTCAAACAGAGCGGCTACGGCCGCGACTCAGGCCTCGAGAGCCTGCGCGGCTACCAGCAAGTCAAGACCTGCTGGATCGAGCTCAGCTGAATGGCAAGCACGGACGTCAGATTGTTGGGATTGTCAGATTCGCCCCATGGGGCGAATCTGACAATCCCAACAATCTGACGTCCGTGCTTGATCACAGGCGTGCGGGAGCGGGCGGCGATCGTGGGGGTGGGGTATACGGAGTTCGCGAGGGACTCCGGCGTCAGCACGCTGACGCTCGCGCTGCGCGCGATTCGCGCGGCGCTCGAGGATGCGGGGCTCGCGCTCGGCGACGTCGATGGAGTTGCGGCGCATCGCGTCGGCGATTCGGTGCAGGCCGGTGTCGTTGCGCACAGCCTCGGGATCCAGGACCTCCGCTATCACCTCGACGCCTTCGGCGGCGGCAGCGCGGCCTGCGCGGTCGTAGCCTCGGCCGCGATGGCCGTCTCGTCCGGTTTGGCCGATTGCGTCGTCTGCTGGCGCTCGCTGAACGCGCGCTCGGAGTTCCGCATGGGAGGGACCGGACGGGCGGCGCCCGACGCGGTCGAGTTCCAGTACCAGGCGCCCTACGGGCTCGCGACTCCGCCCCAACAGTTCGCGCTGATCGCGCGGGCGTGGATGGACGCGACGGGCGCGACGGCCGAAGACCTCGCCCACGTCGCGATCGCGCAGCGGCGCTGGGCCGCCGACAACCCGCGCGCGATGCGCAGAGATCCGCTCAGCCTCGAGGACTATCTCGCTTCGCGCTTCATCGCGGAGCCGCTGCGTCTCTACGACTGCTGTCTCGAGACCGACGCCGCAGTCGCAGTCGTGGTCACCTCCGCCGAGCGCGCGCGGGCGCTGCGCCATGCGCCGGTCTTGATTCGCGCCGCGGCCTACGGCGGCGGCCACACGCTCTACTCGAATCGGCGCGGCGACCTCACGCGCAGCAGCGCCGCGAGTCTGGCGCCGCGCCTGTTCGCGGCCGCCGGCGTCGAGCGCGGCGACATCGATCTGGCGCTGCTCTACGACGCCTACACGCCGCTGGTGCTGATGCAGCTCGAGGACTACGGCTTCTGCGCGCGCGGAGAGGCCGCGGCCTTCGTGCGCGCGGGTGAGACCGCGCGCGGCGGGCGGCTGCCCGTGAACACGCACGGCGGCTTCCTCTCGGAGGGCTACGCGCACGGCCTGAATCACGTCGCCGAGGGCGTCGCCCAGCTGCGCGGCAGCTGCGGCGCGCGCCAGGTGGCGGACGCCGAGCTCGCGTTGGTGACGAGCCAGCCCGGCTGGGTCTCGGGTCTGACCTCTGCGCTGATCCTGCGCCGGGGCGAGCGATGAGCGGAAACCAAACACGAGGGCCCGCAGCGCTGCCCGCGCGCGAGCGCGACTCGCGGGAGTGGTGGGCGGCGCTCGCGCGGCACGAGCTGCTGCTCCAGCGCTGCGACACCTGCGCCGCGCTGCGCTGGCCCGCGCGCGCGATCTGCAATCGCTGCGCTGCGCTGGCGTGGAGCTGGCAGCGAGCGAGCGGCCGCGGCGAGGTCGCGAGCTGGATCGTCAATCGACACGACTTCGGCGTCGGACCGGAGTCGCCGTACGTGGTGCTCCTGGTGCGCCTCGCGGAGCAGGAGGATCTTCTGCTTCCCGGCGGCTTCGACGGGCCCGCAGACGGCTCGGGGCTCGCCGTCGGGCTGCCGGTCGTCGCCGGCTTCGAGGATCGGGAAGTGCCCGCAAGCGAGCCGGCGCTAGCGCTGCTCCGCTGGCGTCTGGCCGGCCGCTGATCGACCGCATTCGCGGGAGCGCGCGGCGGGCCTGCGCGCCCTGCGGCGAGACGCGTTCAGGGCAGGATCACCGACCGCGCCCCGTCCCCCTTGCGCAGCGCCTCGAAGGCGCGCTCGACGTCGTCGAGAGGCAGCCGGCGACTCACGAGCGGTTCGAGCTGGAGTCGGCCGCTGCGGTAGAGCGCGGCGATGCGCGGGATGTCGCGCTGCGGGACGTTTCCGCCTCCCATGCAGCCGAGCAGGCGCCGATCGCCGAAGAGCAGCCGGCCGTCGACGCGGATGTCCTCGCCGGCTGGCGGCGAGCCGACCATCACGGTCGTCCCACCGGTACGCGTGCACTCGAAGGCCTGCCGCACGATCTCCGGACTCCCGATCACCTCGAAGGCGTAGTCGACGCCGCCGGGAATCAGCTCCTTCACGCGCGCGACGACGTCGACGCCGGGCGCGGCGAGCAGTGCGTCGGTCGCGCCGAGATTCGAGGCAAGGTCGAGCTTCTCGCTCGCGACATCGACGGCCAGGATGCGCACCGCGCCCGCGATGCGCGCGCCCTGGATCACGTTCAGCCCGACGCCGCCGCAGCCGATCACCGCGACGCGCGCGCCGGGCTCGACGCGCGCGATGTTCAGCACCGCGCCGACGCCCGTCGTCACGCCGCAGCCCGCGAGGCAGATCAGATCGAGCGGAAGATCGGGATCGATCTTCACGAGCTGCGCCTCGCGCACGACAGCGAGCTCCGCCAGCGAGCCCGCCCCGACCATCGGGTGCACCGCGGTGCCGTCGACCGACAGCCGCGTCGAGCCGTCGGGCATCAGCCCATACATGTTTTTCGTGCGCGTGTCGCTCCAACAGCCCGCGACGTTGCCCGAGCGGCAGTCGCCGCACTCGCCGCAGGGCCCGTAGAGCGCGATCACGACCGGATCGCCGCGCCGCAGCGAGCGCACCCCGGGCCCGACCTCTTCGACCACTCCTGCGCCCTCGTGCCCCAACACCATCGGCGGCCTGGCCACCACGCTGCGCCCCTCGACGACGTGCAGGTCCGAGCGGCACACCCCGGAAGCCGCGACGCGCACGAGCACCTCGCCGGCCCGCGGCGCGTCGATCGCCACCTCCTCGATCCGTACCGGCCGATGGAATTCCCGCAGCAGCGCTGCGCGCATGGGGCCTCCGCTCTCCACTTCTCGCGCGCACTATACCCGGACGGCGCGCGGCGGAGTTGGTTTCGCGAGCGTCGCTTGCAGGCCTGCATCTTGCAGGGCTTCATCCGGCCGCGATCCTATCGCGCATGACGCCGGGCGCCGTGCAGGTCCGCGAGTTCGCCGAGCTGGATCAAGCGGCTGTCGTCGCGCTGTGGGAGCTGGCTTTTCTAGACGACCCTCCCCACAACGCTCCTGCGACCGTGATTCGCCGCAAGCTAGAACGGCAGCGCGAGCTATTTCTTGTCGCTTCGCTCGAGAACCGCGTCGTCGGCACGGTGTTGGGCGGCTACGACGGCGTCCGCGGCTGGGTCTACCACCTCGCGGTCGACCCGGAGCTCCGGCGCCAGGGCATCGGCCGCGCGCTGATGCACGAGATCGAGCAGCGCCTCGCCCGAGCCGGATGTCCGAAGCTGAATCTCCAGGTGCGAGCCGGGAACGACGGCGTCGTGCGCTTCTACGAGCGCCTCGGCTATGCGGTCGAAGCGCGCGTGAGCCTGGGGAAGCTCCTCACCGAGCCCGCATCGGATCCGAAGGCTGCGAAGTCCTGAGGCGCGCCGACGGTGCGGACGCGCGACCGGCGCTCCGAGCGCCCGAGATGCG
Source organism: uncultured Spirochaetales bacterium (assembly GCA_964437835.1). Taxonomy (GTDB): domain Bacteria; phylum Myxococcota_A; class UBA9160; order UBA9160; family SMWR01; genus CAYTJA01. Next base: position 1,011 of record CAYTJA010000144.1, on the reverse strand, counting down.
CGCGTCCGGCTAGACGCACGCCGCGATGCGGCGAGAGGTCGCGGTGGGGGACCGTGAGTCGACGACTACAGGCGCCCCCGTTCAGCTCCGGTGCCCTGCGCGATGCATTCTCATCCACGCGAGGGCGACGAAGGCTCCGCTCAGCGCGAGAATCCCGAAGCTCGAAACCGCTGGCACGGAGCCAGTCAGCTGGCGCCCGCGTAGGATCCAAGCAGAATTGTAGGCATTATTTGGAGGAGGCAGGCGCGAATGAATGAAAGGCGTCGCGCTGAACCCTGTCCCGTGGAAGGTCCACGTGCCGAGATCGTAGAACGATGAATATTGTGGCAGGTCGACCGTCGCGAGATCCATGGCCTCCAAGAAATTGCAGAGATAGGATGGGTCGGAGTGGCAGAAGAAGCTCCCTGTAACGGTCCAGCCTGTCACCGTACCCCAAGCGATTTCCGAGGCGAAGTTTCCGCTCCCGACCTGGTAGTCCGCTGGGCTTTCGCTCGTGTTCTGACTGACGAAGATGAAACCGCCGAGTGGGCAGCAACTCGTGACTGTCATGTCTGTGACTACTCGGAGGTGCGAGAGAACTGGCGCTCCCGGGGCAGCGCCATCGTCGATGAGCGCGACGCCATTGCCCGGAACTGGAAAGAAAAAGGGGTTCTTCGCGGATTCGTGTGGGTAGCGGAAGGGGCTGGAGGGCCGAGAAAGAGGGCTTGGAGGGCTGAAGAAGGCATTTCTGCCTCGCCGGAAACCGTGCATGCTCTCGCGATGGGCAAGCGCCGCGCGCGTCGCCTCTCCGATTCGAAGCGTGTGGGTTCCGTCGGCTCCCGACCCGCGGCCTGCAGCTTCGGCGAGCCGCGCGAGCTGCGCGCGCGGCTCGCGCGAGGCCTTCGCGCGGCCCCGAACGCATCGGACTCGACGCGCCGAGCCACAGTCGAGGGCGAGTGCCTAGCGCGTTCCCGGAACCTCCGCAGGGTCGATGCGGCCGTGTCGCAGCCAGCCCGTAGTCAGTAACCAGGT
>CAYTJA010000143.1:0-2057 GCA_964437835.1 uncultured Spirochaetales bacterium | reverse complement strand
GCGCGCTGCCGGCCCCGCGCGCGGCGGGGCCGTGCATCCGAAGTCTGCGCCTTGAAGCCGCTCCCTGACCGCGCGGGGAGCGAGCCGATCGCGCCGGCTCGCCTCTCCGTCGCCGCCGGCCCGGGCCGCACCCGCCCCGGCGAAGTCGCGCAGATCGGCGACCTCTCGCGCCAACGCCCACGGTCACCCTCGACGACAACGCGGGCGCGGAGCACTTCTACGTCGGCAGCGGCTCGCTCCGAGAAAGGCGTCGACGCTTCGCGGCGTCGGTAACCCAGCCATGCCCGATTCGCAGCGACGACGCATCTGAGCGCTTCGCGCGCGACGTCGCTCGAGAACGCGCTCGAGTTCCGCTCGCGCCCTCGAGGTCCGTCAGCGTTCAGCTCGGGAGGAGGATCGCCTCTCGGAAGGCGATCAGCTCGACTGCTACGGCGCAGACGAGACCGGCTGCGATGCGTGTCGGGCTGAACACGAAGACCCGCGTGTTCGAGAGACCACGCCGGCGGACGAAATCGAGGACTTGATGAGCCGTGATGCTCGCGGTCAGCATCAGCATCGGCATGAACTGCACGGTGTATCTCGTCTTCACGTGCATCAGCAGGAAGAGCGCGAGGTTGTACCCGACGAAGGCGACCATCACGTGCATCCAGCCGACGGGCCTGACGCGCAGCGCGAAGAGCCCGACGACGCCCGTCCCGAGGAGCAGGGCGTGAAACGTGTACGCGTACGCCCGGATGAAACCCGCGATCGCGGGGGCCTCGAAGTGATAGGCCGACCGCGGACCCCCCGGAAGCTGTGTGGTGAAGAAGCTCTGATAGTGGAAGAGCCGGAAATACTGCTTTCCGAGCTGATCCGCGAGGATCGCGCTCCACCCCTTGGTGCGTACCAACTCCCGAGTCCGAGCCACAAAGACCTCCGAGCGCGCCTCGAAAGTCGGTCCCGATGCCTGAAACTCGCGGTGCGCGCGGCCCGCAGTGTCGCGACGGTAGTCAGCTAGCTCGACGTCGGTGAGGCCGACCCAGAGATTGAACGCCGAGCTATCCGCGATCATCCACTGACCGTGGACTTCTCGGTTGTGCTGCATCGTCGGAAACACCGTGACCGCGAGCGCCGCGAGGAGCAGCGTGATCCTGGCGAGTCTCCTGCGCCAACCTCCGCTTCCGCGCCAGAGCAGGAAACCCGCGATCACCGGCAGGAAGGTGAGCAGCAGGAGCTTCAGCAGGATCGCGACGCCGAGCGCGACTCCCGCTGCCGCGAGCCCGATCCAGTGCTCCCCCGCCCGAATCAGGAGCCAAAGGGCCAGGGCAAAGAGAAAGAGGTGCGGCGTCTCGGGCCACAAGAAGTGGGAGAAGGACATCGGCTCTGGTGAGAACAGCATGAGCAAGAGCGTGGCGTACGCCGCACACCAAGAGCGCAGGATCCGTTTGGCGATGTCGGCGTACAGCAGCGCGCTCGAGAGCCACATGACGATTTGTGCCAGCTGGACCGGGAGACGCTCGACGCCGAAGATCTCGAAGAAACGTCCCATGGCGTCGCCATAGAGCGCGGGCCATAGAAACTGATTGCGAGGAACCTGGCCGGCCGCGATCTCGCTCGCGCGCGCGAAATAATAGACCTCGTCGCCCACCAGCTGCTTGGGTGACCCGGCGTAATAGAGAGCCAGCAGAGCGAGGTTCATGGCGACGGCCATGATGACCGCGACCGAAAGAAGGCGTCTCCGGTAGGTCATGGCAGATAGCCGAGACCGCGAAGACGCTCGCGGGTCTCCGGATCGATCTCCGGTGCACTGGATGGACCGGTGCCCGGCGAGAGCATCATCGCGGTGAGTCGATCCCGCACGGTGTCAGCGCTCGGATCGCCGGTTGCGAGATTGGTGCGTTCGTTGGGATCGTCGTCCAAGTCATAGGACTCGAATCGCTCGAGTAGGCTCGCGCCGATCAACGGCAACTTGTGCCCCGGCGCACTGGCACGCAAGATCGCCTTCTTGTCGCCGTCCACCAGGGCCGCTTGCTCGACTCCGTAGAGGGTCCCCATCAGCACAAGGGGAGCTCGGCGCG
>CAYTJA010000142.1:0-6200 GCA_964437835.1 uncultured Spirochaetales bacterium | reverse complement strand
CTCTGCGTGGCATCAGCGCCGCGCAGCGTTCTCCTGCAGCACCGGGCCCGCGATGCGCATCGCCTGCACGACCCGCGGCACGCCGATGTAGGGCATCAGGTGGATGAAGAGCTCGACGACGTCGTCGGCCTCGTGCCCGAGGTTGAGGGCGCCCTGCACGTGCAGGCGCAGCTCGGTCTCGTTGCCGAGCGTCGCGAGCACCGTCAGCGTGAGCAGGCTGCGCGTCTTCGCGTCGAGGCGCCCGCGCGCCCAGGCGTCGCCGTAGCAGTGCTCGACCGCGAGGCGCGCGAAGTCCTGGCCGGCCTCGGAGGGCCAGGCAACGCCGCCCTCGTGCTGGCGCCAGGCGGGCGTGAAGATCTGATCCAGGATCGCCTCGGCACGGCGGGAACGCTCGCTCTCGGGAAGTCCCGGCATGGGGCCCATCCTACTTCCGCGCGGCCCGTTCTGGAAGCTCCTCGCGAGCGGGATCTCGGGTTAGAATCGGCGCGTGCTCCAGGCCCCGCAGCACGGCTACGACTCCTTCGACGCACTGCTCGAGGATTATTACGAGCGCGGCTGGACCGACGGGCTGCCGATCGTGCCGCCCACTCCGGAGAAGGTCGAACGATTCCTGGTGGCTGCCGGGCTGCCGGGTGATGCGCTGCTGGGCAGCGTCCCGACGCGCGAGGTGAGCGTGACCGCCGAGCATGCCGCGATCAACGCGGTGATGGCCGGCTGTCGGCCCGAGTACATGCCGGTCGTGGTTGCAGCCGTGCGCGCGCACCTGCGCGAGAAGGGCAACTGCCACAGCACCACGGGCACGCTCTCGGGTGCCGCGCAGGCGGTGCTCGTGAACGGGCCGCTGCGCCGCGAGCTCGGCATCGAGTGCGGGAATGGCTGCTTCGGCCCCGGCTTTCGCGCGAACGCGACGATCGGGCGCGCGCTGCGCATGCTGATCCGCAACGTCTGCCGCGCGGTCCCGGGCGTGCTCGACCGCGCGACCTTCTCCACCACGATGCGTTATTCGTTCTGCTTCGGCGAGGACGAGGAAAACAGCTCTTGGACGCCGCTGCACGTCGAGCGCGGGTTCGAGCCCGGCGACAGCGCGGTCACCGTGGCGTCGGTCTTCTACCTGCTGCCCGCGACCGATTTCACGAATCGCACGCCCGAGGCCCTTTGCGACAGCTACCTCGCGCTGCTGCGGCGCCAGCGCGTCGCGAGCGACCGCTGGCTCGGCGATGGCAACAACGCGGTGCTGATCGTCGGCCGCGAGCACCGGCGCTACTTCCAGCGCGCCGGCTGGTCGAAGGACGACATCCGCAGCTACTTGTGGCCGCGCTGCTTCGACGGCGAGCGCAACGCCGTCGGCCTCGGCCGCCGCGAGGGCCTGCTGATCTTCGCCGCGGGCGGCGACGGCATGGCCGAGAGCTGGATCCTGTTCCCGCACCTGGCCTGGGCAATCACCGAGAAAATCATTTCGCCGGGGACGGGGACGTGAAGAGCGTCTCCGCTGAGGAGGGTGACATGACCAAGTGGATCGGACTCGACCCGACGAGCGGGCCGCTCGAGCGGCGCGATGCGCGGCAGATGCGCGCGCGGCCGCTCTCGCTCGACGGGCACGTGATCGGCCTGGTCGCGAACGGCCTCGGCCGCGGCGAGCTGCTGCTCGACGCGATCTACACCGAGCTCGCCGCCAGCTCCGCGCTGAACGGCGCGGTGCGCGTGCTCAAATCGAGCGTCTCGGTGCCGCCCGAGCCGGCCGACTGGGCGCGGCTCAACTCGGAGGCCACGCTCGCGATCACCGGCTTCGGGGGTTGAGGCTCCTGCAGTGCGCGCAGTTTGCGCGACGCGATCGAGCTCGAGTGGGCCGGAATTCCGAGTGTGTCCCTGATCCACGAAGCCGTGCGCGGCTCGGCGGAGGCGATGGCAAAGCTCTCGGGTGTACCCGATTACCCCTTCGTGATCGCCGGCTACCCCTATGCCCCGATCGCGGTCTGGACCGATGACGAGATCCAGCAGCTCGCGCGCGAGCTCACACCCGCCGTGCGCGCGCTGCTGACTCGCGGGACCTGAGGGCGGTTGACGATGTCGAAGGGCGCGCAGCTCGTGGTGGAGCAATTTTCGGAGATCCTGCGTCCGGACGGAGGCAGCCTCGAGCTGCTCGCCGTCGAGGGCGATCTGCTGCGCGTGGCCTATCACCCCGGCCAGAACGAGCAGTGCGCGAGCTGCGTGATGGGAGCCGACGAACTCGAAGCGATGCTGCGCGCCGCAGTGGCCGAGCACGATCCTTCGATCACCCGGATCTCGGTGCACACACCGCAGAGCCGCAGCTAGCCGATCCCGGCAACCGCGAAAGCACAGGGAATCCGACCCGCATGACCCGGCGCGAGCGGGGGATCGTCGCGGCCGCGCTCGCGACGCAGGCGGCGGCGGTCGGCAGCACCTTCGGCAGCTTCAGCCTCTTCGTGCTGCCGGTCTCCGAGAGCTTCGGCGCCTCGCGCGGAACCGTAGCGGCCGGCGCGGCGCTGATCAGCCTGATGCTCGGACTCTCGGGACTCTTCATCGGCGGCCGCTTCGACCGCGGCAGCGCGCGGCGCGTGATGTTGACCGGCGCGCTGCTGCAGCCCTTGTGCCTGCTGCTGGCGTCGCGCGCGCCGGGCCTGCCGGCACTCGCATTGCTGTGCATGGCGGCGGGCGCGCTGATGCCCACGGTGGGCCCGCTCGCGAGCGCGTCGGTCGTCGGCAAGGCGATCCGCGAGAACCGCGGGCGCGCGCTCGGCTTCGTGAACACCGGCGTCGCCGTGGGCGGAATGGCCTTCTCGCTGCTCGCGAGCGTGATCCTCGCGAGCTGGGGCTGGCGCGACACCCTCGCGTGCTTCGGGCTCCTCTCGGCCGCCGTGATGATTCCCGCGGTCTGGTGGGGCATCCCGGAGCCGCTCGCCGCCGCGGCTCCGAGCGCTTCCGGCGCGGCGCCCCGGAGCGCTGCGGCCGGCGTTCCGGCAGCTCCTGCTGCTCAGGACGGCAGCCATTGGACGCCCGCGCAGCTGCTGCGGCTGCCGGAGTTCTACGCCTGCGCGATCTCGCTAGGCGTCGGCGCGGGACTCGCGAGCGGCTGGGGCGCGCACACCGCCGCCTTCTTCCAGGATCGCGGCGCCGACACCGCGACTGCGGCGCGCGTCGTCGCGGTGACGCAGGGCCTCTTGATCCCCGGCGCACTGCTGCTCGGCCAGCTCGCCGATCGCCTCGGCGCGCGCAACCTGCTCGCGGCCCAGCTCGCGCTGCAGGCGCTGGGCTTCGCGATCTACCGCAGCAATCCGCCGCTGCCGATCGTGTTCGCGACCGCCGCCTGCATGGGCCTCTGCAGCGGTGGCATCATCACCGTCTACACGCAGCTCGTGGTGCAGCGCTTCGGCGTGCTATCGCTCGGGCGTGTGATGGGGCTCTCGAACCTGTTCCTGCTCCCGGTCGGAGTCGGGATGCCGCCCTTCGTGGGCGTGCTGCACGACCGCTTCGGGAGCTATGCGCCCGCGCACGGGCTCTTCATGGCGCTGCTCGCCGTACCGGTTCTTGCGCTGCTGCTGTTCGTGAGGCGGCGACCGGTGCAGCTGCGCCCGGGCTCGAGCGGCAACTGAGCGCCGGGCTATACTGCGATTCCCTTCCAGCAACGCCCGGCCAATCAGATCGGATGGATCTAGGCTGCATGGATCTCGCGCTGCTGCTCAAGGCCCTGATCCTCGGCGTCGTCGAGGGTCTCACCGAATTCCTGCCGATCTCGTCCACCGGGCACCTGATCCTCGCGAGCCAGCTGCTCGGCATGCACGACGAGCGCGGCAAGCTCTTCGAGATCGTGATCCAGTCCGGCGCGATCTTCGCGGTGATCTGGGAGTACCGGCAGCGCGTCTTCGGCTCGTTGGCGCACGCGCTCACGGATCGCAATGCGCAGCGCTTCCTCGTCAACATCGGGGTCGCGTTCCTCCCGGCTGCGCTGCTCGGTCTGCTCTTCGGCAAAGCGATCAAGGCCGGCCTCTTCAACGCGCCGACCGTCGCCACGACCTTCGTGCTCGGCGGCCTCGTGATCCTCTGGGTCGAGCGCGGCGAGCGCACGCCGCGCGTCCATTCCGTGGACGCCGTGCAGCCGCTCGACGCACTGAAGCTCGGGCTCGCGCAGTGCTTCGCGCTGATCCCGGGCACCTCGCGTTCGGGCGCGACGATCATCGGCGGCATGCTCTTCGGGCTCTCGCGCAAGGCGGCGACCGAGTTCTCGTTCTTTCTCGCAATCCCGACCCTGCTCGCCGCCTCTCTCTACGACCTCTACAAGGGGCGTCATCTGCTCTCGACCGACGACCTCGGCATGTGGATCGTGGGCCTGCTCTCGGCCTTCGCTTCCGCGTTCCTGTGCGTGCGTTGGCTGCTGCGCTACGTCTCGAGCCACGACTTCCGCCTCTTCGCCTGGTACCGCATCGGCTTTGGCCTGTTGATCCTGCTGACCTGGCAACTGGACATCGTGGAGTGGGCCGAGCATTGAGCCGCGCGCGGCGCAGCCAATGAGCCGCGACGCCGCCGCGGCCCGGCCGGGCGACCTGCTGCTCATCGCCGCGGCGGCGCTGCTGCTGGCCCTCTCGCTCTTCGGCAACCTTTCGCATCCGCTGCTCTGGTCCGACGAAGCCGACACCGCCGTGTTTGCCGAGCGCGTGCTCGAGTACGGCTATCCAAAGGTCCACGGCTCGAAGAACGTCAGCTACCAATTCGGCACGAACATCGCGCTCGGTGTGAAAGAGAGCCTCGACGCGTACATCGGCACCACCTGGGCGCAGTTCTACTTCGCCGCGCCGGCCGTCGCGTGGGCCGCGCGCGTCGACGACCCCTATGCGCGCACGGCGCGCCTACGCCTGCCCTTCGCCGCAACCGGCGCGCTGGCCATCGCCGCCGGACTCTGGGCCGTGTGGCCGGCGCTCGCCGGCGCAGCGCGCGGGAGAAAGCTCCGCTTCGCCGCCGCACAGCTCGCGCTCGCGGCGCTCTCGATCTCGTTCATGCTGCATCTGCGCGAAGTCCGCTACCCCGCGCTGCTGGCGCTCGAGCTCGCGCTCTGCTGCGGCCTCGCGCTGCGCAGTGAGATCTATTCTGCACTCTCTGCGCGGCGCTATGCAGTCGCACAGGCTCTGCTGCTGTTCGGGATCTTCCACACTTTCTTCTCGGCCTACTTCGCGCTCGCCGCCCTGCTCGCAGCGCGCGGACTCTGGCAACGTGTCGCGCAGCGCACGCAGCGGACTCCGCATCTCGCAGCTGCACTGCTCTCGGCTGCGCTCGTGGCGCCCTGTGCGCTCTTCTTCGAGACCTTCGAGATCGCCGTGACCTTTTCGCGCGAGCTCGGCCTCACGCCGGAGCGCTATGCCTCGAATCTCGCATGGGTGATCGCACACCTGGCCCGCCACGAGCTGCTGCTGCCGGCCCTCGGCGCGCGCATCGCAGCGACGCTCGCCGCCGAGCGCGACGCCCGCACCCACAGCGCCGCATTCCTGCTCTACGTCGCCATGGGCTACACCCTTCTAGCGTGTGCGAATCCGCTCGTCTACGAGCGCTATTTCGCTCCGCTGTCTCCGCTCTTCGGCCTCGCGTTCCTGCTCGACGCGAGCGCGCTCGCTGCGAAGCGGGCGCTGCGAGCCGTACTGCTCGCAGCGGCACTCGCGATCCTGGCGCTGCGCGCGCCGGAGCTGCTCGGGCACGCGCGCGAGCTGCGCGAGCCGGTGCGCGGACCCCTCGATTTCGCGATCGAGCACCTGCGCGCACAGCACCCGGATCCCGCGTCGCTCGTAATCGCGACGAACTACGAAGAGCAGGTGTGGATGTACTACCTCGGAAGCCACGTGATCATCGGCCTCACGGGCAACAACCTGCTGCGCGACCGCGCGCTCGCGCCCGACGTCGTGATCCCGCGCCGGCGCTGGTCGCATCAGCTGCCGGAGCTCGAGCGCTTCCTGCGCCGCGGCCGCTTCGAGCTCACGCGGCTGCCTGTCGAGGACACTCGCTTCAATCAGATCGCAGCGCTCTCGCGGAGCGAGCTGCTGCCCGAGACGCACCGCTTCGCGACCGCGCAGACCGACGATCCGCTCCTGCAGCTCGAAATTTACGAGCGCGCGATCGACGCGGGCGATTCCGAACGCTCGGGCGTCGCGCGTGTGGCACCCGGGCCGTGACGCGCCTGCTCGATGCGCTCTGGCGCC
>CAYTJA010000141.1:0-18464 GCA_964437835.1 uncultured Spirochaetales bacterium | reverse complement strand
AGCTTCTTCTCGAGGATCCGCGAGTTCATGATCAGGCTGTCGCGGTCGTAGCTGCGGATCGACGCCGCGGGCGAGCGCTCGAAGATCTCGGAGATCTCGGGCAGGCGATACGGGCTGCCGTGGGGCAGGCCCTCGTCGAAGCGGAAGGCCTCCTGGCGGCCCGAGCCTGCCTGAGCCTTCTCGCTCGCGTGATCGACGATCGTCGGGTCCTCTCCTCTGCGACGCCGCAGCGGCTGCGGGCGCAGCGGCGCGGACGCCTCGGCCTCGGCTGCCGCGGGCGAAGCCGATCGCTCGTTCGGCGCAGGCGGCAGCTCGCCCTCGGGCAGCTCCTGGGTACGAGCCGCGACGCGTACCTGGCGGGCCCGGCGCTCGCGCCAGACGGCGAGCGAGCGGGCGCCTTGCTGGAAGCCCTGCGCCAATTCGAGCGCACCGCCCTGCAGAGCGGCCGCGGCGTTCAGCATCGAATCGCCGAGCCGGGCCGAGAGCGAGAGCAGGCCCGCTCCGACCCAGCCCAGACCGATGCCGAGACCCGCCATCGCCCGCGCGAGCGACACCCCGAGCAGTCCGCTGATCGCCGCGGCCGCGAGCAGGGCGTTCGACAACAGCGCGCCGAGGCCTCCGACGAGCCAGCTCTCCTGGCGGGCGAGCCAGCTGCCGAGCCAGCCCGGAACACTCGGACGAAACAGGTCCGGAAACAGCTGGGAGAAGAGCACAGGGAGCGTCGCCGCGGAGATCAGCAGCAGCGGAAGGCCCGTCCACAGCCGCGGCGAGAGCCCGCGAACCCGCGGCCCGGCGATCAGGCGCAGCGCGATCAGCAGCAGCGCACCGATCGCGACGGCCGAGCCGTAGCCGAGGCTGCGCAGCAGCAGCGAGGACGCGGTCGCTCCGAGCGATCCGGCGCGGTTCGCGACTGCGGCCCGGGAGAACACCAGGTCGGACGGCGAATGCGAGTAGAGCGCCACCGCGAGCAGCAGTGCGATCCCCAGCAGCGCGACGCCGCTGAACTCGCGCCACGGAGTTCGCGAGGACCCGCTTCGCTCCGAGCTTCTTGCGCCGCGTGCCGCGGCTCGTGCCTTGACTGCCACGATCCCCCTCTCACTCCCGCCGGCCAGGGTAGCGAAGCACCCGAGAGGCTCCTCCGAGTCCCGGTCCGCGCCGGGACCCGCAAGGCTTGGAGCTCCCGCGCGCCGCCGCGAGCCGCCGAGCGGGGATTCCGGGCAAGCGCCCTTGACGCCCTCGCTCGGCGACGAGATGCTCCACTTCACATCCCGTTTCCCGACGGAGAACCTCCCATGGCCAGCGTCAACAAAGTGATCTTGATCGGCAACCTCGGTCGCGATCCCGAGCTCCGCTTCACGCAGGGCGGACAGGCCGTCTGCAACTTCACGATCGCGACGACAGAGCGCTTCGGGGGCCGCGACGGCGGCACGCCGCAGGAGCGCACGGAGTGGCACCGGATCGTGGTCTGGGGCAAGCAGGCGGAGAACTGCGCCCAATACCTGGCCAAGGGCCGCAGCGTCTACGTCGAGGGCCGGCTCCAGACACGAGACTGGGAAGACAAGGAAGGCCAGAAGCGCCGCAGCACCGAGATCACAGCGCTGCTGGTTCAGTTCCTGGGCGGCCCTCGTGGCACCGGCACTGGCGCAGCAGCGGGCGGTGGAGGGGGAGCGGGCTCTGGAGCGGGAAGCTCCGAGCCGCCGCTTCCGGAGTCAGCACCGCCGGACGACGACATCCCGTTCTAGCGGAAGGCAGATCCGCGCGAGGTGCAAGCCGCCTCGGCGCGCAGCGAGGCGAAGCCGAGCGGAGTGCGGGTGGGCCGGGCCCTGCCCGGCCCGGGACCCGCAGGGACTAACGTCTTGGACCGTCGGAACGCAGGCTGCGCACGAGCTCGTCGATCATCGAGCGGGCTTCGGCATCGAGATTCTCGAACTCGATGCCCATGCCCGCCGGATCCACGGCGCTGCCTTCCGAGACCCGCACCACGACCCCGGAGACGCGGATCGGATCCTCGCTGCCGGGAATCTGGAACTGGAGCTTCAGCGCAGTTCCGAGCGGATGCGGATTCTCGGACTCGATGAAGATGCCGCCCTCGTTGAGGTTGCGTGCGAACTCCGAGAAGAGCTCATCGATCGTCTGGTAGTCCACTCGCACGACCAGATCCGCTCGCGGCGACTTGCGCCGATTGCTGTGGCTAGGAGCGGCATGCGGAAGCGATCCGCGCTTTCCAGACATGGGCTTCTCCCGGCTCCGATGCGGTAGGGCAGCCTCTCTCATCGACACCCGCGCGCCCGCACCTGAGCGCACTCCGGCCCTGCGGATGGGCCGGGCCGGGAGCGGCCCGGCGCTCCCGCTCGCCTTCGGCTCGCTGCGCGCCGGGGCGGCTTGTTCGCACTCCGCTCGCCTTCGGCTCGCTGCGCGCCGAAGCGGCTTGCGCATTTCTCACCGGGTGGCTGCTGCGGCTGCGCATCTGGGCACGCCAACCAACGTAGACTACTAGGGATTCAGCGCATCGAGGACACCCAGCTCGCGCAGGCTCGCAAAGCCGCACTCGGCGACCACGACGTGGTCGAGCACGCGGATCCCGAGCAGCTCTCCCGCGCGCGCGAGCCGCAGGGTGATCTCCCGGTCTTCCGCGGAAGGGGTCGGATCGCCACTCGGATGGTTGTGGACCAGCACGACCGCCGCCGCCGCCTCGCGCAGCGCCGGCCGGAATACCTCTCGCGGATGCACGAGGCTCGCGGTCAGCGTTCCCTGCGACACCAGCTCGTGTCGAATCACCCGGTGCCGGCCGTCGAGCAGCACCACGAAGAAGCGCTCCTGCGCGATGTGCCGGAGGGTCGGATGGAAGTGCCGGTGGACGTCCTCGGGCCCGCGAATCGGCAGCCCCGGCTCGAGCCGGCGCGAAGCGATGCGGCGCGCGAGCTCGAAGCACGCGCGCAGCGAGGCGCTCTTCGCGGGACCGACGCCCGCCGCCGCGCTGAACTCCCGCTCTCCCGCCGCGGCGAGCCCGACCAGACCGCCGTGGCGCTCGAGCAGGATCGCGGCGACTTCGCTCGCAGTGCGGCGGCCGCCGCCCGTGCGGAGCAGGAGCGCGAGCAGCTCGGCATCGGCGAGTGCCTCGGCACCGTGAAGCCACATGCGTTCGCGGGGAAGACCGGCCGTGGGTCGTGTCACAGTAGGAACCCGAGGGACCGGAGCGTTGGCAATGTAGCGCGCTCAGCGCGTGTGGTGGCAGTCGTGCTCCGAAGCCCGAGCGGCCGAGAGCGCCGCAGCGAAGGCCGCGCGGGGCACGCCGGGCGCGATCAGGCTGCGCAGCGCCGCCGCCCGCTGCTCGGGCACTTCGAGCTCCGCGACGAAGTCGCGCAGCAGCGAGAGCAGCCCGACGACCTCCGCCGCGCGTCCGGCGGCCGCCTCGAACTCGAGCGGAACGTCGAGGCGGAAGCGGCTGCCGTCCGCGAGCGGAACCGCAGCTCCCGGCGCGAGCTCGCCGAGGCGCCGGAGTGCGGCCCGGACGTAGCGCCCGCCGAAGGACTCGTAGACCGACAGCGCGCGCGCGAGCTGGGTGGGGTCGAGGGCCGCGCGCAGCGATCGATCGAAAGCGAGCGCGCAGCTCGAAATCGCGTCTGCATCCAGTCGCGCCAGCGCCTCACGCGCGCGGCTCGCCGCAGCGCGCTGGACCTCGCTCGGCGCGAGTGTGATCCGGAGCTCGTGAACACCGCGCAGCGGATCTGGTTCCTGGGCCACGCGCAGCTCGAGCTCCGCGGCGGCCACCGCAGGGCTCTCGAAGAGCAGCAGCAGGTCCTCTCCGATCGCGTGCCCCTGCGCGCCGCGCAGGATTCCGCTCTCGAGGTCGGCGAGCGCCGCCTCGGCGGCCGGATCGAGCGAGGTCTGGAGCAGCGTCGCGGCGAAGCCCTGCGGGGTCTTCTGCAGCCGCAACGTGCTGCGCTCGCGCGTCGCGAGCTGCAGCACGCCGCTGCCCGCAAGCGCGCGGTGCTCGATTCCCAGCAGGCGATTCGCGACCGGCTCGAGGTCGAGCTGCAGCGTCTGCTGTCGCGAGCGGACCCCGATCTCGACACTCGCGGTGCGATAGCCCGGCGCGCTGGCGCGAATCGAGATCACGTCCCGCGCGCTGGTTTCGATGCGCGGCGGCAGGCGCAGGCGCGCAGGCGCCTCGGCCTGCTCGTAGTCGCGCTGCATATTCGTCCGGACGTAGAAGAGCTCGAGCGCGGCATCCGGAGGTGTCGTCTCGATGCGAATCTCGTGCGGGTCGTACCAGTAGCTGGAGCCGCCGAGGAAGAGGCCCGTGAGCGGCGCAAAGAACTTCTCGCCCGACCAGCCCGCGCGGCGATCCGGCTCGAGCTCGATCAGCGGGGCCTCGGCGCGCGCGGCGTCCGCGCCCGCGGCTCGCGCCGGAGCCGGCACGCCGGAGAGAGCGAGCGCGATCGCGAGAGGAATCAGCGGGCGGCTTCGCCCGATCGACGCCATTCCCCGCTCTTCCCGCCGCGCTTCTCGACCAACCGGACGGCACCGATTTGCATGCCGCGGTCGATGGCCTTGCACATGTCGTAGATCGTGAGCCCGGCCGCGGCCACGGCGACGAGCGCCTCCATTTCGACGCCGGTCTTCGCGTGCGCGCGCACACGCGCCTCGATCCGAACCCGCGAGGCTCCCGCGTCCGGCTCGAGCAGCACCTCGACGAGGTCGAGCGCCACTGCGTGACACAGCGGAATCCACTCCTGCGTCCGCTTCGCGGCCTGGATACCGGCGAGGCGCGCAACCGCGAGTACATCGCCCTTCGCGATCGCGGCGCCGGAGATCTTGCGCAGGGTCTCCGCCTGCATCTGGACTTCGCCGCGCGCAATGCACTCGCGCAGCGCGATCGGCTTCTCGCCGACATCGACCATGCGGGCGCGCCCCTGCGCATCGACGTGGGACAGCCCCTGCGGCGGCCCCGATTCGCTTCGGCTCATCCGACCCTGCCCTTCTGACGCGCGCGCAGCCACTCGAAGATGTCCTGCAGCACGACCGACTTTTCGGGCTCGTTCAAGATCTCGTGTCGCAGTGCCGGATAGCTGCGCAGTCGCGACCCCGGAACGGAGACCGACGCGTGCAGCTCTGCGCTCCCGAGCGGAGAGCACACGGGATCTTCCTCTCCGTGCAACAGCAGCAGCGGAACGGCGATCCGGCTGCCGCGCTCGAGGGTCAGGCGGCTCGCGCGCGCGAGCTCGACCGCGAGCGAGACGCTGAGGCGCCGCTCGACGAGCGGATCCTCGCTGTAGGCGCGCACGACCTCGGCATCGCGCGAGAGCCCACTGGGATCGATGTCGAGCGACACGCGCAGGCGCGGCAACAGCCAGCGCGCGAGACGCGCAGCCAGCAGCCGCGGGCCCGAGAGGCGCGCAGAGAGCACCAGCGCGGCTCCGGTCGTCACGGCCCCCGCGATCGCGGGCACGCGCTCGGCCAGAAATGCCGCGACGACGAGACCGCCCATGCTGTGTCCGAGCACGAAGATCGGCAGCTCTGGATGCGCGCCCCGAACCCGCTTCAACGCGGTTTCGAGGTCGTCGAGATATTCTGAAAAGCGGCTCACGTGACAGCGATCCCCGTCGGATCGGCCGTGGCCTCGCTGATCATACGCGTATACGGCACAGCCCCGCGCCGCGAACCAGCTCGCGACGTGCTCGTAGCGCCCCGAGTGCTCGGCGAGACCGTGCACGAGCAACAGCGCGCACTGCGGGCCCGGAATCAGGGGCTCTCCACTGCGACCGGGCGCCGGCAGCCACGCGCGCTGGAACAGCCACAGCCCCCCCGGCGTGTGAAACGAGGACTCGCTGCGCCGGATCGACGTCACCGCGAGACTCTACCCCGCAGGCGGCCGACGGGCCGGAATTGCGCACGCGCATCGCGGCGCCACCCCACGGGGCTCGCCGGTCGAGACAGGGCGTCTCGCGCGCTGTTGCGCTGCGGGCCGCCGGAATCCGGAAGCGCGCCATCGGAGCTTCACGACAGCGTCACTTCGTTGTTTACCCGCGCGGGTTTCGGGTGATAGGATCGCAATCTCCCGGGCTGGGCAGTGGACGTGGTTCTGCGCCGTCGGGCGCAGAGTGCACTCGTGAAGGTGCGCGATGCAGCAGTTGATGCGCTCTGCCAGTTGTAAGGTGGGGCTCGAAGGCTCCGAAGCCGAGCGCGATCAGCGCGTGGAGGAGCTCGAGCACTGTCTCCACGCGCTTGCACACGACCTGCGCTCGCCGCTCGTCTCGATGCTCGGGTTCGCGCGGCTGCTGCGGCAGGAATACGGCCCCCAGCTCGACGACACCGCCCTGCACTTCGTAGACCGCATCGAGCAGGCAGGGCTCACGATGGAATCCCTGCTCGAGGAGCTGCTCGACTTCGCCCGGATCGGACGCGGGCCCGAAGCGCGCAGCCTGGTCGATCCCCAGCCGGTGCTGCGCCAGCTCCAGGCCGAGCTCAAGCCCTGCCTCGAAGCCAAGGGCACACGGCTCGAGCTCCCGGAAGAGGTCCCGCTCGTCTATTGCGCGCGCACGCGTCTGTATCAGGTGCTCTCGAACCTGGTCCGCAATGCGCTCGACCACATGGGCGAGTGCAGCGCGCCGGTGATCCGTGTGTCGATTCGCGACGAGGGCGACGCGCACCGCATCTCGGTGTCGGACAACGGCCGCGGCGTGCTGCCCGCCGAGCGCGAGCGGATCTTCGAGTTGTTCCAGCAGGGCACGGGCGGCGCGCGGCGCGGCAGCGGCTTGGGGCTCGCGATCGTGCGCAAGATCGCGGCGACCCACGGCGGTCGCGCCTGGGTCGAGAGCGAGCCCGGCGCGGGCTGCCACTTCCACGTGACGCTCCCGAAGCGCTGAGCCCCCGCGCTTCCGGAGCTGCCGCGCGCGCTGCGGCCGTTGTCTGCGCTTTTCGCCTCCCCTAAGGTCGGCGCCATGTATCCGATCGTGTTCCGGATCCCGTGGCTCGACTTCCCGATCAGCTCCTTCGGCGTGATGCTGGCGCTCGGCTTCCTGATCGGAACCTGGATCACGTCTCTGCGCATGCGCGAGGAGGGGCTGGATCCGGAGCTTGCGACCACGCTGCTGCTCTACGTGATGCTCGGTGGCGTTCTGGGATCGAAGCTGTACTACGCGATCGACGTCTGGCTGCGCGAGGGGCGACCCTTCACGTCGCTGCTCTTCGCGCGCGACGGCATCACGTGGTACGGGGGACTGATCGCCGGAGTCGGCGTCGGCGCACTCGGCTGCCGGCTGCAGCGCGTTCCAGTGCTCGTGTTCATGAACTGCTGCGCCGTGGCCGTCGCAGTCGGCCAGGCCATCGGACGCATCGGCTGCTTTCTGGTCGGCGACGACTACGGCCGCGTCTCGGAGCTGCCGTGGGCGGTCGCATTTCCTCAAGGCGCGCCTCCGACGCTCGATCCCGTGCATCCGACGCAACTCTACGAGGCCGCCTGGCTGCTCGCTGTGGCGGCGCTGTTGTGGCGGAGGCGGCGCGCGAGCCCCTTCCTGTTCGGCGAGTACCTGCTGTGGAACGGCCTGGGCCGCTTCGCGATCGAGTTCTGGCGCGTCAATCAGCCGGTCGCCCTCGGAATGACCGAGGCGCAGTGGATCGGCATCGGACTCGTCGCGCTCGGCAGCTTCGGCTGGTTGCAACTGCGCAGGCACCCGACGGCAACCGCGACCGCCTGAGCCGCAGGTCTAGCTAGGCGCTGCCCGCCTCCGCGAGTCGATCGCGAATCGACTGCTCGAGGCGCCGCGCCAGGCCGGGCAGCTCCCGATTCCCCTCGCTTTCGGCATGGCGCGAAATCCGCGCGGCAATCGCGGCAGCCAGGCCCGCGAGCTGCCGATCTCCGACCGCCGCCAGCCCGGGTCCCGGGCCGGGCGCAGCCCGGCCCACCCGGTCTCCGCTCGGCTCCGCCTCGCTGCGCGCCGGGCCTTGCGGGTCCCGG
The DNA here is from genome assembly GCA_964437835.1 of uncultured Spirochaetales bacterium. Classification (GTDB taxonomy): domain Bacteria; phylum Myxococcota_A; class UBA9160; order UBA9160; family SMWR01; genus CAYTJA01. The sequence continues at coordinate 10,504 of CAYTJA010000141.1, read as the reverse complement.
TCCGGGAGCGGCCCGGTCCCACCCGCACTCCGCTCGGCTTCGCCTCGCTGCGCGCCGAAACGGCTTGCGGACTTTGCAGGCCCTGCGGGTCCCGGGCCGGGAGCGGCCCGGCCCGCCCCTGCGTCCCACCAGCGACGCAGCTGCTCGAGGCTCGTCGCGTAGCTGCCGGCCAGGAACGCCTGGAAGCCCGCGGCGCACGCGCACAGCGGGCCGAGGTCGGAGCGGCTCCCTGCGGTTGCCGCGGCCTCGAACGCGCGCTCGGCTTCCGGGTAGTAGCCGGTCGCGAGGTAGGAGCGCCCGGCCAGCTCGTAGCCCGAAGCGAGATCGCCGAAGAGCAGCGTCATCAGCGGGGACAGCGCGAGCCCGAAGACCGGCTCCACGCTCTCGCGAGCTTCGATCAGGTGCCGCGCGAGCGCGCCGTTCTCGCGGCTCTCGCGCAGCATCGAGAGCAGCTGATCACGGGTTCGGCTCAGCAGCGCCTCGAGCTCCGAGAGGCCCTCGCACAGCCGCTGATCGGCGCTCGCCAGGATTTTCTCGAACTCAAGAAACAGCGCGTCGCTCTCGCCATCGCCGACCGCACGCAGCGCGCGCACCTTCGGCCCGTAGACCTCGCGCTGGTAGAAATTCTCGCGAAACGACATCGCCTCGTGGAACAGCGAGCCCACCGCGAGATCGAAGAGCACCTCCCGGCGCACCGCGTCCACCGCCCCGCGCGCTCGAAACAGCGAGTGGCTGCGCTCTTTGAGCCGGAACAGGACGCTGGAGTCGTCGTCGCCGACGAGGTTGGTGAGCTCCTCGAAGCGAAGCGCATCCCGGCGGAAGCGCACGACGAGTTCACTCAGCAGCTGATGCGCGCGACAGAAATCGCGCACGATCGCGACCAGGGTCCCTGCGGGCGCCGGCATCGCGCGATTATAGGGACAGCTCCCGCTGAATCCGGCGCCGGGCGATGCAAGGGCCCGCCACGACAGGTAGGATCGCGGCGGCATGAGCGGACCCAGCCCGGCAGGGGAGAGCGCACGAGGCCCCGCCGTCGGGGGCGGCGTGCTCCTCGTCGTGTTCACGACGATCTTGATCGATTTCATCGGTTTCAGCGTGCTGATCCCGGTGCTTCCGCAGTTCGCGAAGCGCCTCGGAGCGGGTCCGCGCGAGATCCCGGCCCTGCTCTATCTCTACGCGCTGGCCCAGCTGGTATTCCTGCCCGCCTGGGGTTTCGTCTCGGATCGCGTCGGGAGGCGCCCGGTGATCCTGGTGTCGCTGGCCGGCACCGCGGCCTCCTTCTCGCTGCTCGCGACCGCGACGGACCTCACGACGGTCTACGTGTCCCGGATCCTGGCCGGCTTCTTCGCCGCGAGCATCGGAACCGCGCAGGCGGTCGTGACGGACGTCACCGGACATGCGGAGCGCGCGCGCGGCATGGGCACGATTGGCGCGGCCTTCGGCCTCGGCATGATCCTGGGTCCGCCGCTGGGAGGAGTGCTAGGCCATTGGGGCGAGAAATACCCCTTCTACGCGATTGCGGGGCTCGCGCTCGCAAATCTCCTGCTGGCATTCGTGCGCCTCCCGGAGACGGCTCCGAAGCACGTGAAGGGCTGGAACGGGCTCCTTCACACCCTGGTGCCGGTCCCGCTGCGGCTGCTCGGCACCGTGCACGATCGGCGCATCGGACTCTACCTGTATTTCTTCTTCCACCTCTTCTCCGCCTTCGCGGTACTCGAGGCGATGATCACCTTCTATCTGTCGGAGCGCTTCGCCGCGACGAAGCTCGACATCGCCTGGATCTTCGCCTGCATCGGGTTCGTGCTCGCGCTGACGCAGGGTCTCTTGCTGCGCCATCTGGTGGCGAGAGTCGGTGAGGTTCGGCTGGTCGCGGCGGGACTGCTGATCATGGCCTGCGGGCTGCTCGGTGTGGCGATGGCCCCGGGGCTGCCGTGGTATTTCGCGATCGGCGCCGTGATCGCCTTCGGCAATGGCATCACCTTCCCCTCGTTCTCGAGCCTCTACTCGAAAGCCTGCGCCGCGCAGCGGGCCGGCGAGTTCCAGGCGCAGAGCCAGTCGATGGCGACGACCGGCCGCATCGTCGGTCCGCTGATCGCCGGCCAGGTGATGGCCTCGCCGACGGATGGCACACCCTTCGTGATGGCCGCCGCGATGATGCTCGCGGCGCTGGTGCTGTTCAGCTTCGCCCGCAAGACCCTGGTCGCTGGACTCGTCTGACAGGAAGTGCAAGCCGCTTCGGCGCGCAGCGAGGCGAAGCCGAGCGGAGTGCGGGTGGTCCGGGCTGCGCCCGGACCGGGACCCGCAAGGCCTGGCGCTGATTCGACGCTCGCAGCTCCCTCCCGTATTTTAATGCGGCCCTTCCCGGCAGTCGCTGCCGGCAGCCCCGAGCCCGGAGGAAGCCATGAGTCAGGTCGAGCGCGAGAGCATGCAGGTCGATGTCCTCTACATCGGAGCGGGACCCGCGAATCTCGCGTCCGCGCTGCATCTGATGTCGCGCGTCGAGAGCTACAACCGCCGGGCCGAAGCGGAGGGGCGCGCGCCGATCGAGCCCCCGTCGGTGCTGATCCTCGAGAAGGGCGCCGCGGTCGGCGATCACATGCTCTCGGGTGCGGTCATGAACCCGCGCAGCATGCGCGAACTGATCCCGGATTTCGAGCAGCAGGGCTTCCCGACCGAGCACATCTGCGACTACGCGGGGTTCTGGCTCTTCCATCCGAAGGGCAAGCTCAACGTCCCGATCGTACCGCCGAACTTCCAGAAGCGCGGCTACCACGTCATCTCGCTCAACCGCGTCGCGAAGTGGCTCGCCGAGCGCGTCGAGGCCGCCGGAGCGGAGATCTACCCGGGCTTCGCGGGGGATCGGATCCTGGTCGAGGGCGGCCGCGTCGTCGGCGTGCGCACCGGCGACATGGGCGTCGACAAGGAGGGCAAGCGCAAGCCGACCTACCAGCCCGGCATGGACATCTTTGCCAAGGTCACGGTGATCGGTGAAGGGGTCCGCGGCTCATTGACCCGGCAGCTGACGGAGCAATTCGGGCTCGACGGCGCGAATCCGCAGACCTTCGAGACGGGCATCAAGGAGATCTGGCGCATCGACCCGCGCAAGCACCAGCCCGGGCGCGTGGTCCACGGCTTCGAATTCCCGAAGTTCCTGTCGAAGTTTCACGGCATGTGGCTCTACGACCTGGGCGACAACCTGATTTCGCTGGGCTACGTGACCCTGCTCGACTCGGAGAGTCCGCATAACGATCCGCACCTCGACATGCAGAAATTCAAGACCAACCCGTGGATCCGGAACCTGCTCGAGGGCGCTGAGCTCGTGAAGTACGGCGCCAAGGCGATTCCGACCGGAGGGCTCTACGCGCAGCCGAAGCTCTACGTGGACGGAGCGATGATCGTCGGGGACTCGGCAGGTTTCTGCAACGCGCAGTACCTCGCCGGCGTCCACATGGCGATCAAGTCGGGCATGCTCGCGGCCGAGACGCTCGTCGACGCGCTGGCTGCCGGCGACACCAGCAGCGCGACCCTCGGGTGCTACAGCGAGCGATTCCGCGCGAGCTGGGCCTTCGAAGAGCACCATCAGGCCCGAAACTTCGGCCCCTCGGTGGAGCGCGGCGCCCTCTTCTTCTTCCTGAACGAGCCGATCCGGATGTTGACCGGCGGCCGCGGCCTGCAGGACCCGATGAAGGTGCACGCCGGTCACCAGAACATGCGGCGCCTGTCGGAGCTGCCGCGCCAGGAGCGCTCGAAAACGCCCTTCGAGTTCGACGGCGTGCTCACCTTCAGCAAGGAGCACCTGGTCGGCTTCAGCGGAACGCAGCACGAGGCGAATCAGCCCTCGCACCTCGTCGTCGCGGACACGGATCTCTGTCGCGACGTCTGCACCGAGGAGTACGGGAATCCGTGTCAGAGCTTCTGCCCCGCGGCGGTCTACGAGATGCTCCCGGACACGGAGCAGCCCGGAAAGCAGAATCTCTTCATCCACCACGAGAATTGCGTCCACTGCAAGACCTGCGATATCGCCGACCCCTATCAGATCATCACCTGGACGCCTCCCGAGGGAGGCGAGGGCCCGAGCTACGAGCGCATGTGAGCGCGCCAGCCGGCTGCGAACGCGTGCAGCGCCGGTGCAGCTGGCGCCGGAACCTCGCGTTCTGCGGCGACCTGCGCGCTGCGCGGGGAGCGTGGGCGGGCGCCGCAGCAACACTGCGGATGTTACAGCGAGCGCCGCCGTCGGCCGAAGATGAGCGCAGATCCCCACGTCTGATGGAGGCTTCCAATGACGCGCACTTCCCGATTCGCAGTCCGCACGCTCTGCACCGCGCTCGCGCTGCTCTGTAGCAGCTCCGCCCGGGCCGAGGGCAAGCCGGCGCCGGCGGCGATCGCTCCCGGGGCCGAAGCAGAAGTCCAGCATGCCTTCGACCAGTTCGCCCGGCAGTGGATGAAAAAGATCGAGCACAACGCGATCCCGGCGCCGAATGGCGGCCGCCGCGAGTACGCGGACTACCGCATCGAGCTGCGTGCGACCGGCCAGACCTCGGCGCCCTACGTGGGATTGCTGCGCTACACCGAGAATCTGGTCGAGTGCAAGGCGGCGGCCCAGTGCGCGACCACCGCGGCGATCCCCGTGACCGAGATCTTCCGCTTCGAACGCGGCCACTGGGTCTACTAGCGGCGGGCAAGGATTTCTCCCGCGCAGGGAGCCGCAAGCGAACGAAGATCATCGGGTGATGCTCTTTGGCGCAGCTTCAGCGCCGGCGTCTTGACCGCCGGCGCGAAGCGCCGTATCTCCCGGCCGCGTGACTGCCCCTCCCGCCCGCCCGGCTCCGGAACACACCCACACGCTCTCGGAGCACGACTCCAAGCGCCTGCTCGCGGACTACGGCATCGCGATCGCGCGCGAGGAGCTCTGCGCGACCGAAGACGCTGCGAGCGCGGCCGCGCACCGGATCGGATTCCCGGTCGCAGTCAAGCTCTGCGGCCCGAAGATCGCGCACAAGACCGAGCGCGAGCTGCTGCGCCTCGGCCTCGCGAACGAGGCGGCGCTGCGCAGCGCCTGCCGTGAGCTCTCCGCGCGCCGTGTTCCCGAAGACGGCGAGACCGGCCTGCTGGTCTGCGAAATGGTGCGCGGGCGCCTCGAGCTGATCGCCGGGCTCGTCCGCGATCCCGTACTGGGCCCCTGTGTGATGCTGGGCCAGGGCGGCATCCTGGCCGAGTTGCAGGCCGACGTCGTGTTCGCAGCCGTCCCGCTGTCGCGCAGCGACGCACTGCGCCTGCCCGCGCGGTTGCGGGCCGCCCCGCTGCTGCGGCTGCCGTTGCGAGGCGAGCCCCCGGTGGACCTCGACGCGCTGGCCCTGGTGTTGCTAGGCCTCTCGCGCCTGGCCGAAGCACGGCCGGAGGTCGCGAGCGTCGACCTGAATCCGCTGATCGTGCGCGCCGGAAAGCCGATCGCGGTCGACGCGCTGGTGGTGCTGAGCACCGCGGCCGCCTCGCCGCCCGCGCCGCAGAGCACCAGCAGCGATGACGCGCTGCTCGCGCGCTTCCGTCCGCTCTTCGAGCCGCGCGGCGTGATCGTCGCCGGTGCGTCGAGCCACCCCGGAAAGTTCGGATTCGTCGCGCTGCACCACCTGCTGCGCTTCGGGTATGCGGGCGAGGTCTTCGCGATCCAGCGCGAGGGGCAAGAAGTGTTGGGCCGCCCGACACTGCGCGACGTCGCGGAGGTTCCGCCGGGGCGCGCCGACCTGCTCTTCATCTGCACGCCGCGAGACGCAAACGTCGCGCTGTTGCGCAGCGCCGCCGCGCGCGGCGTGCGCGCGGCCTTCGTCGCCTCGGGCGGCTACAGCGAATCCGGACCCGAGGGCGCCGAGGCGGAGCGCGTGCTGGTCGAGGAGGCCAGGCGCCTCGACATGCTGTTGATCGGACCGAACGGGCAGGGCGTGATCTCGACCCCGGCCTCGATGTGTGCGCAGATCGTCGCACCCTTTCCGCCGCGAGGCCGCATCGCCATCGCGAGTCAGAGCGGAAATCTGGTGACCTCGCTGCTTCACTACTCCGTCGAATCCGGGATCGGCGTGAGCCGGGCCGTCTCGTGCGGAAATTCCGCCGCAACGACGATCTCCGACTTCCTCGACTATTTCGCCGCCGATCCGGAAACCGCCGTCGGCCTGGTGTATCTCGAGGGAATTCGCGACGGAGCCCATTTCCTCTCGGCGCTGCGCCGCTTCACGCTGCGCAAGCCGCTGGTGGTGGTGAAGGGCGGAGCGCGCGCCGAGGGCATGCGCGCCGCCGCGAGCCACACCGGGTCGCTCGCGAGCGACGACCGCATCGTCGACGGCATCCTGCGCCAGTACGGTGCGCTGCGCGCTCCGACGATCGAGGAGGCTTTCGAGTGGGCGGCCAGCTTCGCGACGCAGCCGCTGCCACGCGGACGCCGAACGGTCGTCTTCACGACGGTCGGCGGCTGGGGTGTGCTCGCGGCCGACGCTTGCGCCGCCGCCGGCCTCGATCTGATCCCGCTGCCACAGGAGGTCCTGGCTCGGATCGACGCCCTGGTGCCGGCGCGCTGGAGCCGCAACAACCCGATCGACCTCGCGGGCGGCGAGACGCGCGACACGATCCCCGAGGTCCTCGCACTGTTGTGTGAGCACCCTCTGGTCGATGCGGTGATCCACCTCGGTCTCGGCATCCAATCGGACTCCGCGAATGCACTCAAGACCGGGCCCTACTATCCGGACTACGGCCTCGATCGCATCGTGGCCTTCCACGAGCGCCAGGATCGGCGTTATGCCGAGGCCGGTGCGGAGATCTCCCTGCGCACGCAGAAGCCCCTGCTCGCGGCGAGCGAGCTCGCGATCACGGATCGGGACTACGGCAATCCGGGAACACGCGCGCTCCGGCAGCAGGGCCGCCTCTGCTACCCGAGTGCACAGCGCGCCGTCGCAGCGCTGCGCGCCCTCGTGGAGTACGCGGAGGTGCTCGCGGAGCGCAGCTGAGCCGCGCGTTCAGTGCCGGCGGTGGTGGCGGCGGCGGCGATCCGAGTGCTGCTCGTCGCGCTCACAGCGATCGCGACCGCCAGTACCGCACTGCGAGCGCAGCGCTTTGCCAACCGCGTCGATCCGCTGCTCGCGGTCGAGCAGCCCCGCGCCGTAGAACTCGCGCGCCGTCCGCCTCACGCAGCCGAGATAGCCGCCGTGGTGTCGCCAGCTGCCGCCGCCGCTCGGGCCGGCGCAGGGGCACAGCTGCGGCAATGCACAGCCGTCCGCCCGCACCGCGGCCCCGAGCGGCGTCTCGAGACAGGCGTCGCCCAGGTCCGCCACGGCGTCGCCGTCGGCGTCCTCGTCACAGACATCGCCCTCGCCGTCGAGATCGCGGTCCTCTTGCAGCGGATTCGCGAACGCCAGGCAGTTGTCCGCGTCGTCCTGTGCTGCGTCGCCATCGGCATCGAGATCGCAGGCGTCGCCACTGGCGTCCTGATCGAGGTCGAGCTGATCCGAGTTCGCGAGCACCGGGCAGTTGTCGGATGCGTCTGGCGCGAGATCGCCGTCATCATCGGCGTCGCAGACGTCGCCCAGGGCATCGGTGTCGAGATCCGCCTGATCCGCATTCGCGAGTGCGGGGCAGTTGTCGGACGCATCGAAGACGCCATCGGCATCCAGGTCCGGATCCGGCTCGGGAGCCGGAGGCGCGAGCCGAGCGATCCACGCCTGCTGCTGGCCTGCCGCGTTCGCGCCGCTGCCGACGATCGTGAGTCCGTCGGCGGAGATCCCGTTCGCCGTCTCGAGCCGCAGACCCGCGAGCTCCACCTGGAGGTCCACGAGCAGCTCCGCGAGACGCCGCATCCCCTGCTCCGGCGTCCACAGGAACGCGTGCTGCGTCGCGGCGCCGGTCGCCGGATCCAGCACGGTCGCGGAGCCCGCGATCGCATTGCCGTCTGCGGAAACCGCGTTCGCGACGCTCGACAGCGCGCCGCCCGGAAGGCTCCCGAGCGAGAGCATCCCGGTCGCGGCCTCGAAGCGGAAGGCCTCACGGGCAGTCACGCCCGCAGCGGTGCCGACGACGAAACGTCCGTCGGCGGAAACCGCGATCGCGTGGCTGTTGAACACGCCGCCGGGGAGATCGCCTAGCGCCACCATTCCGTTCACGGCGTCCCAACGAAAGGCCTCCCAGAGCGCCCCGGAGCGGGTCGAGGAACTGCGACCGACGACGACGGCGCCGTCGCCGGAGATTCCGTAGGCCTCGCTGCGCGTGGGGCCGCCCGGGAGGTCGCCGAGTCCCACGAGGCCCGCCGCTGCCGTCCAGCGAAAGGCCTCGGCGCCCGCGGCGCCCTGGCCCTGCCCCGCGGCGCTCGTGCCATCCGCCGAGATCGCGCGCGCCCAGCTCGAGAAGCTGCCTCCGGGCAGATCTCCGAGGCCGTTCATCTCGCCGGCAAAGCGAAAGGCCTCGACGCCCAGGGCCCCCGAGCTGCGCCCCGCGATCGCAGAGGCATCGTCCGCGACCGCATGCGCCTCGCTGAGCGCGCCGCCCGGCAAGAGCTGCCCGAGGCCTCGGATGCCGCCCGCGGCGTCCCAGCGGAAGGCCTCGCGGATCGCTCCCGCGCCGCTGGTTCCACTGGTGCCAACGACGACGCTGCCGTCCGCCGTGACTGCGGTGGCCTGGCTGAAGCTCGCACCGGGAAGCACGCCTAGCGTTTCGAATACCGGCGCTTGTGCGTATGCGGGAGTGCCGAGAGCGAAGCAGGCGAGCGCGAGCGCGCTGCGCCGAGAGAGGCCGAGGGGGGTCATTGCGCTCCTTCCGGATCGGCACCCCTCCGAGACCGGATCGCAAGATCTCTTCGGCGCGGCTGCCAGAGACTTGAGCCGCACGCCGCGCGCATCTGCAGCGCAGCCGTGCTGCGCCACGCGCGCAGAACGGCTCGCTAGTGCGCGTGCGCTAGAGCGCCGGCTGCCAGAGGTAGAAGAAACCGCCGCTGCGCAGCGCCGCGGGAATCCAGCTGCGAGGATCGAGCACGGCGGTGGGAAGCGGCAGCGGTACCGCCGAGTAGACGTTGCTGCGGTATTCCTGCGGCCGGTGATAGCTCACGACCTGCGCCTCGCCGAGACCGGCGCGCAGCTTCGCGGCGTCGATCGAAGCCTGCAGATCCCCGATCCGGTCGACGAGTCCGTGCTGCAGCGCCTGCGACGCGCTGAAGATCCTGCCGTCGGCGAGCGCGTGCACCGCGGCGGCGTCGAGCTGCGGCCGCCCCGCGTCGACCACGCGCTCGAATTCCGCCTGCATGTCGAACAGGATCGAGCGCAGCTGGCTGCGCTCCTGGCTCGTCATGCGGCGCAGCGGGGACCCCGCATCCTTGTAGGAGCCCGTGGTGAGCGTCTGGTCCTCTATGCCGAGCTTCTCCATCAGCCCCGCGACGTTCACGCCGAAGTAGATCACGCCGATCGAGCCGGTGATCGTCGTCGGGTGCGCGATGATCTCGTCGGCCGCCTGCGCGACGTAGTAGCCGCCCGACGCCGCCGTTCCCATCAGCTGTGCGACCACGGGCAGCGCGCGCTCCTTCCGGAAGCGCTGGATCTCACGGTAGACGAGATCGCTCGCGGTCACGCTGCCGCCCGGGCTGTCGATGCGCAGCAGCAGTGCGCGGATCTCGGGGTCGCGGCGCGCGCGGTCGAGTTGCTCGCGAACGCGCGCGACGCTCCCGGGCTGCGCGGGCTCGAGCACGCCGCCGGGCTCGGGCGCCTCGCTGATCACGCCGTCGAGATCGAGCAGCAGGATCTTCGCGCCGCTCTCGCCCTGGACGACGGTCTCTTCGAGCGGGTGCAGCGAGAGGTCGATGACCTGGATCTCGATGCAGGCCTGCAGTCCACAGGCCAGCACCGCTGCGCCGATCAGGGACCCGATTCGCAAGCTCATCTCGATCTCCTTCGCCGCGCCCGATCTCCCACGTCGAATCTCCCATGCGCTGCGCGGGATGCAGAGGTCTGAAAAGAGAAGCGCGGAGCGCGCCCGTCTCGCGCAGCGACCGAGGCCGGCGCGCGATCGACGGGCGGCTCCGCGCGCCCTCCGGTATCTCTCACCCCCCAGTTCGAGACACCAGAAACCGAGGCCACAGAAACCAAAATCACAGGGTCGCCGCGTCCGCTCGCGGGGGATCCCGCCGGCTGCTCAGCTACACCCACTCGAGCTGCCACAGTTCGGGCACTTGTAGCAGGCGCCGTTGCGGATCATGATCGAGCCGCAGTCCATGCAGCCGGGTGCATCGGCCTGGCGGATGATCGCGTAGGGCGAGATCGGCTCGGCTGCGCCTGAACCTCCGGCGACCGCTCCGAGCCTATTTCCTCCGCTCGCCTGCGGCTCGCTGCGCGCGCCTCCGGCGCTTGCACGGATATTTCCTCCGCTCGCCTGCGGCTCGCTGCGCGTGCCTCCGGCGCTTGCACGGATATTTCCTCCGCTCGCCTGCGGCTCGCTGCGCGCGCCTCCGGCGCTTGCACGGATATTTCCTCCGCTCGCCTGC
>CAYTJA010000140.1:0-4913 GCA_964437835.1 uncultured Spirochaetales bacterium | reverse complement strand
TTAAACGTGGTACACATTCACTCCAACGCCGATCGGGCAGGTGACACCGGTACCGCCGATGCCGCAGTAGCCGTCCGGATTCTTCGCGAGGTACTGCTGGTGATAGTCCTCGGCGTAATAGAACTCGGGTGCATCGAGGATCTCGGTCGTGATCGGGCCGAAGCTCGCGCGCGTAAGCACCTTCTGGAACGCATCGCGCGATGCGAGCGCGGCCTCGCGCTGCACTGCGGAGGTGGTGTAGATCCCCGAGCGGTACTGGGTGCCGGCGTCGTTGCCCTGGCGCATGCCCTGCGTCGGGTCGTGGCCCTCCCAGAAGAGCGCGAGCAGCTGCGCGTAGCTCGTCTGGGCGGGGTCGAAGACGACGCGCACGACCTCCGAATGCCCGGTGCGGCCACTGCAGACCTCTTCGTAGCTCGGGTTCGGCGTCTGGCCGGCGGCGTAGCCGACCGAGGTCGAGAACACACCGGGGGCTTTCCAGAACAGCCGCTCGGCGCCCCAGAAACAGCCCATGCCGAAGAGCGCGAGCTGCAGAGCGTCCGGAAAGGGCGGCTCGAGGGGGGACCCGAGCACGCTGTGGCGCGCGGACGCGCGGATCCGCTCCGCGCGGCCGGGCAAGGCCTGCCCCGGGCGCGGCAGCTCGAGCGACTTGTGGAGCGGGGGCATGACGGATCCTCCGAGGACGCCAGACAGGCCCGGATACTAGCTTCCCTCGCGCACGAGTTTTTGCAGCAGGCCGGGCAGTGCGCCGTCGGCGATCGCGCGCAGCTCGGCGTCGCTGCGGTCCTGGATCGGGTGCGGCACGTAGACCGCCGCGGGGTCGCAGCCGAGGGCGCGGGCCTGTGCGCGCGCGCCGTCTTCGAACTCGAGCGTCGCCACGAACAGCGTCGGGATGCCGCGCAGCTCGAGATTTCGCGTGTCGTGCACACTGCACGACGTGCAGCTGCCTCAATCCGCGAGCGCTTCGACCACCGCGTCGCAGCGCAGCGCGATCTGCTGCAGCAGCTCGTCCGGCGCGGGTTTGGTGAAGGTCGGCTTGCGGAAGCGCTGGATCTCCGCGCCGCGCTGCGCGAGCAGCTGCTCGAGGCGGTCGAGGAAGCAGTCGCCGCGCGCCTTCGAGATGTCGAGCAGGCCGACGCGCAGGCCCGAGAGGCGCAGGGGCCTCGGCAGCCGCTCGCGCAGCGCGGGCTTCCGCTCCGAGCTGGGGTCCAACAGCACGCGCGGCGCGGCGCCGCTGCGATCCGATCCGTAAAGACTCCTGCGGGTCCCGGGCCGGGAGCGGCCCGGCCCACCCGCACTCCGCTCGGCTTCGCCTCGCTGCGCGTCGAAACGACTTGTCATGGCCCGATCTCCTTCCAGACGGGCTGGCTGCCCAGCGCGCCATTCGCCCAACCGCCGATCATCGCCGAAAACAGCCCTGCGCTGCCGCCGCAGTGGACGATCAGGATGCCGCCGGGGCGGAATTTCGGCAGCGTCTTCGCCGCCACGCTCTCCGGCATGCCGGCCTCGATGCCCCCCGCGCCGCAGACGAGCTCGCGGCCGGGAATCTGCAGCAGCTCGTGCAGGCGCTCTGCCAGCTGCGCGCGGCTCCAGCCGGCCTCGCGGAACACCCGTGCGTGCTCGGGACCTACCGCGAGCAGGCAGTCGAAGGCCAACACCGACTTCGGGTGGTGCAGCGTTCGCAGATTCGCGGCGAAAGAGCGCGCGAGGGATTCCGCGCTGCGCGACTGCTGGTCGACGATGCAGCGCGGGCCCTCTCCGGCGAAGAGCGTGACGGTGCTGTGTCCCAGAGGCGCCCCCAGCGAGACCGAGAGCGGCTCCCAGGGCGAGCCCTCCTCGTCCTCGGCAAAACAGAACGAGAGCTTCCCGGGGTTGCCGTGGGTCGCGCGGTCGACTTCGCCGGGGCGGCCGCCGCCGATGTTGCGGATCACGAGCTGGAGCGCGCGGCCGATCGCGAGGTTTGCGCGGTTGCCCTGACCGAACACGTTGATGCCCGAGCTCATGCCGAGCGCCCGGCGGATCGGGCCGTTCACGATCAGCACCGGTCCGACCGGCATCGTCGTCGCGAGCACGCCGTGCATGTTGAAGGCGTCGCCGCAGGCGGCTTCGAGCGCCGCGATCACGACTGGCAGCTGCTCCGGCAGGCAGCCCGCCATCACGGCGTTGATCGCGACCTTCTCGACCGTGCAGGGGACGAGGTCCGGCGGCACCACGGCGACCGCGTCCTGCGGATCGCGCTGCGTGCCCTCGAGCATCGCGAGCACGCGGCGCTCGCTGGGGGGCACCACGGGCAGGCCGTCCGTGAAGCCGCGCTCGAATAGCGCCTCGATCTCGTCTTCGAGCGGTGCGAGCTCGATCCTGCGTGCGCGCAGCTGCGACGCGCCGAAACGCACCGCGAGCTCCGGCGCGAGCACAGGGTCGACCGCGAGTGAGCCGCAGCCAGGCCGCCAGTCGGGCAGATCCGGGCCCAGGCCGCGCAGGCCCGAGAGCGCCTCCCACTCCTCGCGCTGCCAGCCCTGGGCACGCGCGACTTCGACACCGTCCTCGACGCGCAGCAGGGTCGGAACCGTCTCGATCCGATGCCGCCAGGACTGCTCGAGCGAGCGATCGTCGCGAATACACGAGAGCTGCTGCGGAAACCGGGGGTCGTCCTGGCTGTAGATCGTGAGCGCGCGCGACTGCGCGAGCTCGGCCAGTACGGGCGCCACGATCTCGCAGGTCGGGCACTCGCGCTTGACGAAGGCGACCAGTCCCGACGGCAGCGGCGGCCGCTCGGAGCGCACCCCTACTCCTTGAGCTCGATCAGGATCTCGCGATAGGGCTTCGAGCCGTGGTTCTCGGCGGTTTCGATCCCGCCCTTGCGGATGTAGATCGTGTGGCCCGGCACGACGACTGCTTCGGTGACGCCCGGATAGGGCCCGCGAGTATCGGGCTCGGAGATGCTGCGGACTTTGTCGCCTTCGAGCAGCACGAGGATGTAGTCGAGGTCGTGGCGGTGCACTGGGCCCTTCTCGCCCGGCGCGAGGCGCATCTCCCAGATGCGCACCTTCTCGTTCTCGAACAGGACCTGGGTTGCGACGTCTCCGATCCTGCGCTCGCGCTCTGCCATTCCTGCACCCTCCTCGGCTCTTCGGCTCGTGGCAGACGATCATACCAGCGGGGCTATGCTCCGCGGCCTCGTGCCGGCCCAGGGACTCGCCGCCGATCGGAGCCAGCCCGCCGGCGCTGCGCCGCGGCGCGTGGCGCTCGTGCTCTCGGGCGGCGGCGCGCGAGGCGCCTACGAAGCGGGCGTACTGGCCGAGTTCTTCGAGCGGATCGGGCCCAGGCTCCCGCCGGACTTCGAGTTCGACATCGTGAGCGGGACCTCGGTGGGCGCGATCCACGCGGCCTATGTCGCGGCCTCGAGCCACGTGGCGAAGCCGGAGCGCTGCCGTGAGCTGCTGGCCGCGTGGAGCGAGATGGACGTCGCCGACGTGGTCCGTATCGGGGCCGCCGATCTGTTCGGAATTCCGCTGCGCGCGCTCGGCCTGCGGCCGCTGCGGCGCGCCCTCGCCGGCGGCAAGGCCGAAGCGGTCGGCGGGCTGGTCGACCTGGCTCCCCTCGAGAAACTCGTCGCGGAGCGCATTCCGTGGCAGCACCTCGTCGCGAATCTCGCCGGGCCGAAGCCGAAGGCGCTCTGCATCTCGTGCACCGAGGTGCGCAGCGGGCGCATCACGGTGTTCATGGACGGTCCGCTGGCGTCGCCGCAGCCCTGGCGCGTCGATCCGAACGCGCGCGCAGTCACGGTGCGGCTGACCCCGCACCACGTGCGCGCGTCCGCTGCGATTCCGTTCCTGTTCCCGGCCGTGCGCATCGGCGAGAGCTATTTCGTCGACGGCGGCCTGCGCATGAACACGCCGCTCTCGCCCGCGCTGCGCCTGGGTGCGAGTCACGTGCTCGTCGTCGCGCTCAAGCACAACGCGCCGCGCCGAGAGGAGCCGAGCGGCTTCGACGACGATGTGATCACGCAGCCCGCGTTCCTGCTCGGCAAGGTGCTGAACGCGCTGCTGCTCGATCAGCTCGACGTCGAGATCGGGCGCATGCAGGTCGTGAACGCGATCCTCGAGCAGGGCGAGAAGGTCTTCGGCCGCGAGTTCCTGCCGCGCATCAACGAGGCGGTGCGCGAGCAGCGCGGGCAGGGCTATCGCAGCGTGCAGGCGCGCGTGGTGCGTCCGAGCCAGGACCTCGGCCGCCTCGCGGCCGAGTGCTACCGCGTACACGGCGGCGCGCGCGCGGTCGGCATGCTGCCGGCGCTCGTCGCGCGCGCGGCGCTGCGCGGCGTCCCGGCCGAGGAGGCGGACCTGCTCTCGTACCTGTACTTCGACCGCGCCTATGCGAAGCAGCTGGTCGAGCTCGGCCGCGCAGACCTGCGCGCGATGGAAGACGAGGTGCTGGAGCTGCTCTCGGGAAGCTAGAGGCCCTGCACCCAGTCCCAGCGCGCGCCGCCGCGCTCGAGCTCGCGCGGGAGATCCTCCTCGAGCAGGAAGCCTCGATCGAGGAGCACTGCGGCCGCGTCCTTCAGCTTCGCGAGATAGGCGTCGCGGCTGGGGTAGAGCGAGGCGAGGCTCGGCCGCGCGTCGCCGCGTGCGGCTGCGCTGGCGTCGGTCTTCGCGAGCGCTGCGGTGGTGCCGATGAAATCGGCGAGCTCGTCCTGCGGCCCCGGCAATCCGCTGCGCAGGCTCCAGGGCAGGTAGGTCGCGACCGGAACCGCGAGCTCGAGCGGCCGCAGCTCGAGTTGGTCGTTGCCGAGTGCATCGACAGCCGGCACCAGCGAGCGGTAGGCCGCGCCGACTCCGGGGGGCTGCTGCTCGACCAGCCCCTGTGCGAAGTGCGGCCCGAAATCGAGGCGATGCGCGGTGTGCAGCACGCGCGGCCAG
>CAYTJA010000139.1:0-11180 GCA_964437835.1 uncultured Spirochaetales bacterium | reverse complement strand
AAAATCCATGGCACGCTATACCGATCCCGTCTGTCGTCTGTGTCGCCGCGAGGGCACGAAGCTCTTCCTCAAGGGAGACCGCTGCTTCGGTCCGAAGTGCGGCGTCGAGCGGCGCGCGTACCCGCCCGGTCAGCACGGCCAGGGCCGCACGCGTTTCTCCGACTACGGCGTTCAGCTGCGCGAGAAGCAGAAGGTGAAGCGCATGTACGGCCTGCTCGAGCAGCAGTTCCGGCGCACCATGACCCGCGCGGTGCGCATGAAGGGCCGCTCGGGCGAAAACCTGCTGTCGCTGCTCGAGCGCCGGCTCGACAACGTCGTGTTCCGGCTCGGCTTCGCGACCTCGCGCGCCGAGGCGCGCCAGCTCGTCAAGCACGGCCACTTCCACGTGAACGGCCGCAGGGTCAGCACGCCGTCGATCGAGGTGCGCGCAGGTACCCTCGTTTCGGTGGCCGAAGGTTCGCGCGAGATCACGCGCATCGCGGGCGCGCTCGAGGCACTCGAGGGCCGCAGCATCCCGAACTGGCTCGAGATCGACAAGCTGAACTTCACGGGCGTGATCAAACAGCTGCCGAGCCGCGAAGACATCACGATGCCGATCCAGGAGCAGCTGATCGTCGAGCTCTACTCGCGCTAGCAAGGGGCTGTGCCCCGCGCAGTGAGCCGAAAGCGAACGTAGGAAAACCGCACGGGGCCCCGCCCCGCGCAGTGAGCCGAAGGCGCACGCAGGAAAACCGCAAGGGGCCTTGCCCCGCGCAGTGAGCCGAAGGCGACGCAGGAAAACCGCAAGGGGCCTTGCCCCGCGCAGTGAGCCGAAGGCGAACGTAGTAAAACCGCTAGGGGGATGAGCACATGATGCAAGAGCAGGTTGCCAGGAACTGGCGCGAGCTGATCCGGCCGCGGGCTCTCGAATCCGAAGAGGCCGCGGGGTCGCCCTTCTACGGCCGCTTTGCCTGCGAGCCGCTCGAGCGCGGCTTCGGCACGACACTCGGGAACGCGCTGCGGCGCGTGCTGCTCTCGTCGCTGCAGGGCGCGGCGATCACGTCGGTCAAGATCACGGGCGTGCAGCACGAGTTCTCGACGATTCCGGGCGTGCTCGAGGACGTGAGCGACATCATCCTGTCGCTCAAGGAAGTCTGCCTGCGCATGCACGGCGACGGTCCGAAGACGCTGCGCCTGCACCGCCGCGGTGACGGCGTGATCTTCGCTCGAGACCTCGTCTCCGACGACTCCTCGATCGAGGTCGTGAACGGCGACCATCGCATCGCGACGCTCTCGGCCGAGGCCGACTTCGAGATTGAGCTCACGGTCGGCGCCGGCAAGGGCTACGCGCCTGCGGAGAAGAACAAGACCGAGGAGATGCCGATCGGGACGATTCCGATCGACTCGATCTTCTCGCCGATCCGCAAGGTCAACTACATCGTGACCCCGGCGCGCGTGGGCCGCGAGACGGACTTCGACCGCCTCTCGCTCGAGGTCTGGACGAACGGAACCGTCGCCGCGATCGACGCGGTGGCCTTTGCCGCGAAGATCCTGAAAGAGCAGCTCACGATCTTCATCAACTTCGACGAGCCGGTCGAATCGGCGGCACGCGTGATCGAGGAGACGACGCCGCTGAACCCGAACCTGCTGAAGTCGGTGGACGAGCTCGAGCTCTCGGTGCGCTCCGCGAACTGTCTGCAGAACGCGAACATCCGCTACATCGGCGAGCTGGTGCAGAAGACCGAAGCCGAGATGCTGAAGACCAAGAACTTCGGCCGCAAGTCGCTGAATGAAATCACCGAGGTACTGGCCTCGATGGGCCTGCAGCTCGGGATGGCCTACGAAAACTTCCCGGATCGCAAGGCAATCGAGCGACAGCGGGAGCGAGAGGGACTCGCATGAAGCATCGGATGCGAACGCGCAAGCTCGGGCGCACGAGTGCCCACCGCGCGGCGCTATTCCGCAACATGGTGACCTCGCTGCTCTTGCACGAGCGGATCGAGACCACCGACGTCAAGGCCAAGGAGCTGCGGCGCGTGGCCGAGCGCATGATCACGCTCGGCAAACGCGGCACGCTGCATGCGCGCCGGCACGCGGCGCGCGTGATCCGCAGCCGTGAGGTCGCGTCGAAGGTCTTCGGCGAGCTCGCGGAGCGCTTCAAGAATCGCGCGGGTGGCTACACGCGCGTCGTCAAGACGCGGATCCGAGTCGGCGATGCCGCGCCGCTCTCGATGATCGAGCTCGTCGACCGCGGCAGCTCTGCCGGCAAGGGCGCCGGCACGGCCTCGCCGGCCAAGCAGGCAGCGAAACCGAAGGCGGCCGCGAAGCCGAAGGCTGGCGCCGAGCCGAAGGCGGCTGTGAAGCCGAAGGCTGGCGCGAAGCCGAAGGCGGCTGTGAAGCCGAAGGCCGCGGGCAAGGTGAAGGAGAAGGCGGCCCGCGGCGCAGGCGACAGGTGAGCGCTGGGCCGCGATGAGCGCTCCCGGAGCAGCGGCCGGCGATCACGGCGGGCCCGATCCCCGCAGCGCACCCGGTGCGCGCAGGGGCCGCGCCCTGATCGGTAGCGTGATCGCGCTGGCGGTTGCGTTTGCGGTCTTCTCGAGCTCGAACACGCCGGATCCGGTCGCGCCGGGAGCGGCGGCACCCGGCTTCGATCTCCCGCGCATCGGCGGAGACGGGCGCGTCTCGCTGGCCCGCCTCTCGGGGCGGGTCGTGCTGCTGAACTTCTGGGCAACCTGGTGCAAGCCCTGTGAGGACGAGATGCCCGCGATGGATCGGCTCTACCGCGCGCTGCGCGGAGAAGCCTTCGAGCTCGTCGCGATCTCGGTCGACGACGCAGACGATGTCGTGATCGCGTTTCGCGACCGGCTTCAGCTCGGCTTCCCGATTGCGCGAGACGCGGATAAGCAGGTGGCCGAGCGCTACCAGACGTTTCGCTTCCCCGAGACGCTCTTGATCGATCGCAGCGGCACAGTCGTAGAGCGCTATGTCGGACCCAAGGACTGGGACAACCCGGCCTACCTCGAGCGACTGCGGCGCCTGGTGCGTGAGGACCGGGGCGCTACCTAGCGGTTTAACTTCGTTCGCCTTCGGCTGACTGCGCGGGCAAGAGCCTTTGCGGCTCGCTCGCCGCCGCCGCGGCGGGAGGCCTGAGCTACCCTAGGCCGTTACGGGGGAGGGCCGTGAGGATCAGGATCGGGTCGTACTGGTGGCTGGGCGCCCTGGGTGCTGCGCTCGCCTATACCCTGGTCGATCCAGAGAGCGGGATTCGCCCCTGGTGGGCGCTGCGCAGAGAGCTGGCCTCCGCGGATCAACGCCGCTCGGAGCTCGAGGCGGCGAATGCCGCGATCGAAGGCGAAATTGCGGAGCTCCGGAGGTCCCCCTTCGCGACCGAGCGCGCCGTGCGCGAGGTGCTGGGTTTTTCGAAGCCGGGAGAAGTGCTGGTTCGGCTCCCGCGCCCGGGCCTGCCGAGCAGCGATTTGACCGCGTCCGATTGAGAGGGGATTCTCCCGCGCCATGAAAGAGGACCTGCGCGCGAAGCTCGACGAAGCGGTGGCAGGGCTGCTCGCCGCGGCCGGGGATTCGGGATCCCCGCCCGACTTCGCGCTCGACCCGCCGCGCCAGGCCGAGCACGGAGACTTCGCCTGCAACGCCGCGCTGCTGCTGGCGAAACGCTTCGGGCAGAAGCCTCGCGAGGTCGCCCTGCAGCTGCGCGCTGCGCTGGGTGATGCCGGTGGCCTGATCGAGCGCTCCGAAGTCGCCGGTCCGGGTTTCCTGAATCTGTGGCTCGCCCCGCGGCGCTGGCACGAGCTGCTGCGCCAGGTGCTCGCCGAGGGCCACCGCTTCGGCCACGGCGATCTCGGCCACGGCCAGAAGGTGCAGGTCGAGTTCGTCTCGGCGAACCCCACCGGCCCGCTGACGCTCGGCCACGGCCGCCAGGCGGTGCTGGGCGACAGCATCGCGCGCCTGCTCGAGGCCACGGGCTTTGCGGTCACGCGCGAGTACTACTTCAACAACGGCGGGCGCCAGATGCGCGTGCTCGGCGCCTCGGTGCGCGCGCGCTACCTCGAGCAGCTGGGCCTCGCCGCGGCGCCGCCCGAGGACGCACTGAAGAATTCCGCGCTTCCGTGGCCCGACGCGCTCGGCGACCTTCCGGTGCTGTTTCCGCGCGACGGCTATCAAGGCGCCTACATCTCCGAACTCGCGGCGCAGCTGCGCGAGCAGCACGGCGCCGCACTCGCCGAGGGCGATCACGAAGCGCTGTTCCGCAAGACCGCCGAAGAGGCGATCTTTCGCGACATCCGCCACACGCTGGATGCGCTCGGCGTCTGCTTCGACGTCTACTACAACGAGAACTTGCTCTACGAGGAGGGCAAGCTCGAGCAGGTGCTCGCCGACCTGCGCCAACAGGACCTCGTCTACGAGTCGGAGGGCGCGACCTGGCTGCGCGCGACCGCGCTCGGCCTCGGCCGCGATCGCGTCGTCGTGAAGCGCACCGGGGAGCCGACCTACCTGCTCCCGGACATTGCCTATCACCGAGAGAAGTTCCGGCGCGGCTTCGAGCACGTGATCGACATCCAGGGCGCCGACCATATCGAGCAGTTCCCCTTCGTGAAGGCCGCGGTGAAGGCGCTAGGTCTCCCGTCCGAGCGCCTCGAGCTCGTGATGCACCAGTTCGTGACGCTGTCTTCGGGCGGAAACCCGGTCAAGCAATCGACGCGCCGTGCGACCTATGTGACCGTCGACGAGCTGCAGGCCGAGGTCGGCGCCGACGTCTTCCGCTTCTTCATGGTGCAGCGCCGGGCCGAGGGCCATCTCGACTTCGACCTCGACCTCGCGAAAGACACCGATTGGAAGAAGAACCCGACCTACTACGTGCAGTACGCGTATGCCCGCAGCTGCGGGATCCTGCGCAAGGCGGCCGAGCAGGGCGTGGCGCTGCCGACTGCCGCTGCGGTGCTGGCGGACCCGCTCGTGCTGCCCGAGGAGCTCGAGCTGCTGAAGAAGATCTCGGAGCTCCCGAGCGTCGTGCAGCAGGCCGCGGAGACGCGCGAGCCTCACCACCTGGCCTACTACGCGCGCGAGCTCGCGGGGCTCTGGAATCCGTACCTGCAGGACGGCGTTCGCCACCGTGTGGTGTCGGACGCCGAGGCGCTGACCCAGGCGCGGCTGGCGCTCACGGCCGCCGTGGGCATCGCACTGCGCAACACGCTGGCGCTGCTCGGGATTCGCCAGCCGGAGCGGATGTAGATGGCGCGGGAGGTGAAGCGGCGCAGTCGCTGGTTGCCGAGCCTGCTCGGCCTCGCGGCGCTCTCGGTGGTCGGCTTCGCGACCGGCTTCGCGGCTGGCGGGCTCTGGGATGGGCCGGGACTGGTGCTGCAGCAGCTGCTGGGCGGCGGCCAGGAGCTGGCCTTCGGGCCGGACCTGAAGCTCCAGGACGAGCTCTCGAGGCGCAGTCCAGCAGGGCAGGTTGCGGAAGCCAGCACGCGCAGCGACGCAGGCGAGCCGATGCTTCCGGCCGTGGCGGCGGCCCAGGCGCCGCCCGAAAAGAAACAGCTCGCGGCGGCGACAGCGCCCGAGAAGGCCGCGCGTGCCGCGACGCCGGCCGTCTCTGCGCGGCCGCCGCGCGGCCGCCTCGCGATCCAGGTCGGCGCTTTCGGCGAGAGCAACGGTGCCGAGGCGCTCGTCGCGCGCCTCGAGGCCGCCGGCTTTCCCGCCTACGTTGCGGTCGCTGCGGGCGACGGCGCGCGCTGGCGCGTGCGTGTGGGGCCCTTTGCGAGCCGCGAGAAGGCGGATGCGGCCGCCACCAGGCTCAAGCAATCGGAGAAGCTGCCGACCTGGGTGCTCGACGAGGACGCGGGATAGGGCACGTCTCATGAACTCCGCTCGGCTGCGCCAAGCTGCGCGCGGCAAGACCGCTCATTTCTTCAACTCCGCTTGGCTGCGCCAAGCTGCGCGCGGCAAGACCGCTTGCTACGAGGCTTCTTCTACATGAACTGGGTCATCACCGGCAGCGTTGGCCAGCTGGGTCGCGCGCTCCAGGCGGAGCTCGCGAAGCGGCCCGAGCTGCGCCTGCTCGCCGCCCCTCTGCGCAGCGCGCTCGACCTCGCAGAGCCGGCCGGCCTGCGGCGCTTCTTCGACGCGCTCCCGGAGGCCCCGGACGTGGTCGTGAACGCCGCGGCTTTCACGCACGTGGACCGCTGTGAGCAGGACGCAGCACTGGCGATGCGCGTGAATGGCGAGGCGCCCGGCGAGCTCGCCGCGCTGTGTCGCGAGCGCGGCGCGCGCTTCGTGCAGATTTCGACCGACTACGTGTTTGCGGGTGACGCCAAACGCCCCTACCGCGAAGACGACGCGACCGGCCCGCGTTGCGGTTACGGCCGTTCGAAGCTGCTCGGCGAAGAGCGCGTGCGCGCGGCGCATCCCGAGGCGCTGATCGTGCGCACGAGCTGGGTCTTCGGGCAGGGGCGAAATTTCATCGGCGCGATTCTCGGGCAGATCGGCGCGCGCCGGCGCGGCGAGGCACAGGGCCCGCTGCGCGTCGTTTCGGATCAGCGCGGCCGCCCGACCTACGCCGTCGATCTCGCGCGCGGGATCCTCGAGCTCGTGCAGCGCGACGCGCGCGGTCTCGTCCACCTCGCGAACGACGGCGAGTGCAGCTGGTGGGAGCTCGCGCGCTGCGTCTGCGACGCGGCCTCGGCGGGCGAGCTCGAGATCCAGGCGATCGCGACCTCCGAGCTCTCGCTGCCCGCCACGCGGCCCGCCTATTCGGTGCTCGACCTCGCGCGCGCCGCGCGCCTCGGCGTGGCACTCCGGCCCTGGCAGGACGCCGTGCGCGCGTATCTCGACGCGCCCTGCTCGCCGCTGCAGGCACTCCAGGCCCCGGTCGCGGGGAGGGCCTGATGGACCCGAAACGGATCCGCAACTTCTGCATCATCGCGCACATCGACCACGGCAAGAGCACGCTCGCCGACCGCTTCCTCGACGCGACGAACTCGCTCACTGCGCGCGAGAAGCGGCCGCAGTTCATGGACAAGATGGAGCTCGAGCGCGAGCGCGGAATCACGATCAAGGCCCAGACCGCCCGCATGAGCTACCGCGCCGCCGACGGCGTCGACTACGTGCTGAACCTGATCGACACGCCCGGGCACGTCGATTTCTCCTACGAGGTCTCTCGCGCGCTGCAGGCCTGCGAGGGCGCGGTGCTCGTCGTCGATGCCGCGCAGGGCATCGAGGCGCAGACGCTCGCGAACGCCTATCTCGCGGTCGACGCCGACCTCGAGATCATTCCGGTCGTGAACAAGATCGACCTGCCCTCGGCCGACCCGGTGCGCGTCGCGCAGGAGATCGAAGACGTGATCGGCCTCGACGCGGCGGATGTGCTGCCGGTCTCGGCGAAGGAAGGCACGGGCATCGGTCCGCTGCTGGAGGCGATCGTCGCGAAGGTGCCGCCGCCCGAGGGCGATCCGGACGCCCCGACGCGCGCGCTCGTCTTCGACGCCTGGTTCGACTCCTACGTCGGCGTCGCGATGCTGGTGCGCGTATTCGACGGCACGCTGCGCGTGGGCGAGCGCATCCTGATGATGGCGCACCACAAGGAGCGCGAGATCCAGGCGCTGCACGTGGTCGACCCCTTTCCGCGCGAGGTCGAGAGCCTCTCGGTCGGAGAAGTCGGCGTCGTGATCGCGGGCGTCAAGACGCTCGCCGAGGTGCGCATCGGCGACACGCTGACCGACGCCCAGCACCCGGCTCCGGAAGCGCTGCCGGGCTTCCTCGAAGTCAAGCCGATGGTCTTCACGGGCCTCTATCCGGTCGACGCCGAGGACTACGAGAACCTGAAGCTCGCGCTCGAGAAGCTGCAGCTGAACGACGCCTCGCTCTCCTACGAGCCCGAGACGAGCACCGCGCTGGGCTTCGGCTTCCGCTGCGGCTTCCTCGGTTTCCTGCACTCGGAGATCATCCAGGAGCGTCTCGAGCGCGAGTACAACCTGTCGCTCGTCACGACCGCGCCGACCGTGCGCTACCGCGTGGTACTGAATGGCGGCGAGGTGCGCGAGATCGAAACGCCGGCCGCACTGCCCGCAGTCAACGACATCGATCGCATCGAGGAGCCGATGATCCTCGCGACGCTGCACACGCCGCAGGAGTACCTGGGCAGCGTGATGCAGCTCTGCCAGGACCGCCGCGGCCGCCAGCGCGACATGGCGCAGCACGGCAGCCGCGTGCAGGTGCGCTACGAGCTTCCGCTCGCGGAGGTCGTGCTCGACTTCCACGACAAGATCAAGAGTGCGACGCGCGGCTACGGCTCCTTCGACTACGAGCTGAGCGGCTACCAGGCCGCCGACCTGATCAAGCTCGACGTGCTCGTGAACGGCGACCCGGTCGACGCGCTCTCGCTGATCGTGCACCGCGACGTCGCGCACCGCCGCGGCACGGATCTCGCGGTCAAGCTCAAGGAGCACATCCCGCGCCAGCAGTACGAGGTCGCGATCCAGGCCGCCATCGGCGCCCGCGTCGTCGCGCGCACGACCGTCAAGGCGCTGCGCAAGAACGTGACCGCCAAGTGCTACGGCGGCGACATCTCGCGCAAACGCAAGCTCCTCGAAAAGCAGAAAGAGGGCAAGCGCCGCATGAAGCGCGTCGGCTCGGTCGAGATCCCGCAGGAGGCCTTCCTGGCGGCGCTCCGGCTCGGCGACTGAGAGGCCTCCCCTAGCGCAGCTTTCCAGCAGAGGCGCCGCCGTCCGCGACGAAGTCCGCTCCGGTGCAGAAGGAGGACTCCTCGGAGGCCAGAAACAGCGCGAGGCGTGCGATCTCCGAGGGCTCGCCCATGCGACCCAGGGGATAGCTGCTGTAGGCGCGCTCGTAGTCCGCGTCGCTCCAGCCCGGGCGCTGGCTCATCGGCGTGCGGATCGGTCCGGGCAGCAGGCTGTTCACGCGGATGCCCTGCGGACCGAGCTCGATCGCCGCGCTCTTGCTGAGCCCGCGCACGCCGAATTTCGCCGCGCTGTAGGCCGACATGCCTTGGTGTCCTTCGACGCCTTGCAACGAGGAGACGTTCACGATCGAGGCGCCGGGGCGCTGCAGCAGCTGTGCGAGCGCTGCGCGCATCCCCAGGAAGGTCCCGACCAGGTTGATCTCGAGCACCTGGCGGAACTCCTCGGCACTGCACTCGGCAAGGGGCCGCACCCGGAGGATCCCCGCGTTGTTGATCAAGACGTCGAGGCCACCGAAGCGCAGCGCGGCGTCCTCTACGGCGCGCGACCAGTCCAGCTCGGAGCTGACGTCCAGATGCCCGTAGGCGGCGCGGCCGCCACTCGCCTCGATGCTGCGTGCGACCTCCGTGCCGGCGTCGTCGCGGCGATCGCCGAGCCACACGGCCGCGCCCTCGGCGGCGAATAAGCGCGCAATCTCGGCGCCGATGCCGCGGGCGGCGCCCGTCACCAGCGCGACCTTGCCCGCGAGACGTCCCGAAGCCGCCATCAGCGAGTGAAGACCTCCAGCTCGTACGCGGGCGCATGCATGAAATCGCCCTCTCGGCAGCATCCTATTCGATTTCCATCCGCGGGTGTCCGGCGCACAGCCCACGAGCAGCCGCAGGGGATCCGGCTCGCTCCTGTGCACTTCGATAGTCGAAGCGCGCGCATCGGCCGCCCCGACCGGAAATGCAAACCACACGCAGCGTCGACGATCCTCTAGAATCGAGTCAGGTGAAAGCCAGAACGACATTCACATGCAGGTGGCGATGCTGAAACCGATCGTCGAAGTCTATCCCGTGTTGCATGCAGCGGATGAAGACGAGCGCGCCAGAGTCCGGCCGCTGGGCCGCAATGCGGAGTCGTATCACGCGACGCTGGCCGGTTGGGAGCAGATCATCCGGCATGCCGAAGAGCTCGGCTTCTGGGGCGCGGCTGCGATCGAGCATCACTTCCATTCCGAGGGCTTCGAGGTCGGCCCGGCCCCCGGCATCATGAATGCGTATTGGGCCGCGATTACGAAGAAGCTGCACGTCGGCCAGCTCGGCTATGTGCTGGGGACGCACAATCCGATCCGGGTAGCCGAAGAGACGGCGATGCTCGATCACCTGTCGGGTGGGCGCTTCTTCGTCGGACTTGCCCGCGGCTACCAATCGCGCTGGACCGGGACCCTCGGGCAACATTTTGGTGCCCGCGCCACCAAGTCCCCCACTGCCGGCCTCAACGAAGCGGCGGCAGCCGCGGGCTTCGCGACCTCCACGACCGCCCAGAAGGACCTCGAGGACGACGCGCAGAACCGCGCGATCTTCGAGGAGCATGTCGAAATCATGCTCAAAGCCTGGACCCGGGACAGCTTCCAGCACAAGGGGAGGAATTGGCAGATTCCCTTTCCGTTCGAGACGGGGGTCGAAGATTGGCCGATGGCCAAGGCGGGAGTGACCCAGCGCATGGGTGCGCTGGATGAGATCGACGCGAAGGGTGCGCTGCGCAATGTGAGCGTCGTTCCGGCGCCCTTCACCAAGCCGCACCCGCCCGTCTTCCTGTCCGGCAGCGGCAGCCCGGAGACGATCGAATACGCCGCCCGCCAGGGATTCAATCCCGTCTACTTCTGCAACGCCAAGACGGCGGGTCCGCTGGCGCACCTGTATCGGGACGTCGCAGAGAAGGCCGGCAAGCCGCCGGTCGCATGGGGCCAGAAGCAGGCCGTCGTGCGCTGGATCCACATCGGAGACACCGACGAGCAGGCCCACCGCTTCCTGCGCGAATCGGAAACCGACATCTGGAAGAATTTCTATGGCGCGATGGGACGCCGCCCCTTGGGCGAGGATCCCGTCGGGACCTCGCTGGCGACCGGTCTGATCTCCGCGGGCAGCGTGGAGACGGTCCGCAAGGACCTGATCGAACAATGGAAGATCGTGCCGGCCGAGTACATCGTGCTGATCTACCACTATGCGCAGGTCCCGCTGGACTGGGTGCTCGCGAACATGGATGCCTTCGTGCACAAGATCCAGCCGGCGCTGGAAGAAGTCATTCACAAGTCGTCGTTGAAGTCATAGATCTGAATTGGGGGGCTCCGCATGGCCTATGAGCTTCGCGCCGGCGGGAGCTATCGGATGCCCACGCATTTCGGCGAGGTGTCCGGCGCGCGCCACATCCCGGCCCACGTCGCGGTGGATCACGCGCGCTTCCCGATCTTCACGCGCTTCTCGGTGCATTTCCGGACCGACGCCG
>CAYTJA010000138.1:0-2203 GCA_964437835.1 uncultured Spirochaetales bacterium | reverse complement strand
GCAGGGTCGTGCTCCAAAGAAGCTTATGGTAGCGGCGGAGCGTTGGGCTGGCTGCGTCCGGATCTCTTCCCTTAGGCGTATCGCTCCGGAAGTCGAACACAATGTCGATTTCATCCTTCATGACTGGAACGCTCCCTGCCTAACTAAAAGTAGACAGGTCAGTATAGTCCGATACTCCTCGCGCCCACGCCCCGATAGCGCTGGGCGCCGACAGATCCGAGTTCCGCTCGATCGCATGCCGCATCAACTTGGCCCCTCCCCCCTCGCTCGTCAATCGAGATATCCAGACCCGCCCATTTCACTCCCGTTCGCAAGTGGTCAACCTCATACCACCCCGTCCAATGGGCTCCGCACGCCTCGCCCACCGCGGTTGAGCACGTGCGTGTAGATCATCGTCGTGCTCACGTCGCGATGCCCGAGCAGCTCCTGAATCGTCCGGATGTCGTAGCCGGCTTCCAGGAGGTGCGTCGCGAACGAGTGTCGCAGTGCGTGGCACGACACGGGGCGCGGGATCCGCGCGCGCCTCGCCGCCTCGCGCACGGCGCGCTGGAGCACCGTCTCGTGCAGGTGATGCCGGCGACGGCGGCCGCCCGCGGGGTCCAGGTAGAAGCGCGTGGCCGGAAATACCCACTGCCAGCCCCACTCGAACGCGGCGCGTGGGTACTTGCGATCCAAGGCCTCGGGCAGTTCCACGCTGCCAAGCCCCCGCTGCAGGTCGCGGCCGTGTTGGTCGCTCACGCCCGCGAGATGTGTCTGGAGCGGCGTCCGCAATCCGGATGGCAGCATCGTCACCCGATCCTTGCCGCCCTTGCCGTCACGCACCAGTAGCTCGCCACGGCCGAACTCAAGGTCCTTCACCCGCAGCCGACAGCATTCGAGCAGCCGCAGACCAGATCCATAGAGCAACGATGCCATCAGGCGTTCCACGCCCTGCAACTCACGCAGCAGCGCTGCCACTTCGTCGCGAGCCAGGACCACCGGAAGCCGCGCCGGACGCCGGGCGCGCACGATCTCGTCCATCCACGCCAGTTCGCGTCCCAGCACGTCGCGGTAGAGAAAAAGCAGCGCGCTCAGCGCCTGGTTCTGCGTCGAGGCGCTGACCTTCCCCTCGACGGCCAGATGGCTCAGGAATCGCGTGATCTCATCCGCAGCCATTCCGTCCGGGTGTCGCTTGCCGTGAAACAGGATGAAGCGTCGGGTCCAGCCGACGTACGCCTTCTCGGTGCGGCGACTGTAGTGCCGCACACGAATGGCGGCGCGCACGCGATCGAGAAGACGAGGCTCGGCTTGATGCAGCGCGGCGGCCTGCGCCGGGAGCTCGCGCACGAGCATCGCGCCGCGACAGGCGGCGTGGATCGAGCAAGTAGTGGCAGGGAACGCGACCAAGGCACGATCTCCGTAGGGGAGCGTGGCCGGGGACATTCGAACGGGCGGCATTATCCGCGAGGGACGCTCGCGGCAACAAGCCCGATTCGCGGCGGGCTTGGCGCGCGCGCTTGACCCGCAGCTGGGGCGCAGCTCGTTGTGGGCGCCTCTACCTGCCGATCGTTCTCCGAAGACACTTGCGGTCTTCGTCTGGAAGATCCCGGAGCGCCTCCGGGGCCGGATCCGCCCCATTGGGCCATTCAACCGTTCCCGTCAGGGGGTTAAGCGAAACGCGCGCAAGAAACTCGGGATCGCGCAGTGCGATGAACACCGGCCCGCAGAGGAGCGGCAGCACATCGACACGCCGGACCGAGCCGCCGCTGAACCTGACTTTCAGCGAAGACGGCCCGCATACCTCAGCCGAGACGTCTCGGAGAATCATGGCCGTTCTATCACTCCAGCGGCGCAACGGGAACAACCTCGCGCCCGCTGCCCATGGTCGACCGGTGTCCGGCTCCCTACTGGTTCATCGACTCCAAAAACTTCTTGTTGGTCTTCGTATCGCTCATCTTCCCGATCAGGAACTCCATCCCCTCTACGGAACTCAGCTCGTTCAGAAACTTCCGCATGATCCACACCCGCGCCAGCGTCTCGGGGGTCATGAGCAGCTCTTCCTTGCGTGTGCCCGATTTGTTGATGTCGATCGCGGGGAAGATGCGCTTGTCGGCGATCTTGCGATCCAGCACGAGTTCCGAGTTACCGGTGCCCTTGAACTCCTCGAAGATCACTTCGTCCATGCGCGAGCCGGTCTCGACAAGTGCTGTGGCGATGATGGTGA
>CAYTJA010000137.1:0-3887 GCA_964437835.1 uncultured Spirochaetales bacterium | reverse complement strand
CATGGCGAGACTCCTTTGCGGTGCAGGCGCGCGCGACCGGATGGCCGCTTCCAGCCGGCATTCTACGTCGGGATGGGGGCGCCCCCAACTCCCTAGAGACCCGCGGGCGGATGGGGTAGCTTTTGGCCGCTCTAGAGGTTCTCACGCGCCCATAGCTCAGTTGGATAGAGCGTCAGGTTGCGGACCTGAAGGTCGCATGTTCGAGTCATGCTGGGCGCGCCAGTTTTCCCTCGCGACGCGTTCGCGCGCGAGGGGCCGCCGCAGGTCGGTCTGCTGCGCTGCGCGTGGCGGCGGACGGCCGCGATCAGTGAGAGCCCCAATCCCAGCAGCAGCGCCGGCGCGGGTTCGGGGATCGACTGACCGGCGAAGTTGGTCGGCGACCAGGGGCCGACGCTGATCGGGCCCGGGGCTTCGAGCTCGCCGCGCTGCGCGCGCTGGAGCGAGAGGAATCCGCTGGTCGGGAGCTCCGGAGCCGCGCTTCCGTAGGCCCCGTAGGCGAAGCTGTCGTAGGCGGTTGCGGGGTCGCCGGCGGGGATCATCGTGAGGCGGTCGCCTCCGGCGATGCCGAGGAAGCCGGCGGGCAGGATGAAGTCCGGGCTCGGCACGCCGGGCAGCGCGGCGAAGCCGGCCGTGCCTAGCAGCATGTGTTTATTCGTCGTCGGCGGCACGAGGTTGCTCGGAAAGCTGAAGTCGTCCTTGCCGAGGCTATTGCTCGCGGCCGAGCGCAGCTGGGCGAACACCAGCAGATATTCGCTCGGGCCGGGCGTCCACATTTCGATGAACTGGATCTCGCCGCTCGCATCCGAGTAGAGCTCGGTGAAGTCCCAGAGGTGCGCGAAGGCCGCGGCCGGCCGCGGCGCCGCGAGCTCGAGTGCGAGCGCGGAGAAGATTGCAGCCCGTCCCAGGGCGCGCGCGAGAGCACAGCTCGGCATGATTCGGCACCTCCCCTTCGCAGGTGTTCGGGAAGTGGGCGGCGGCGGCATGCGGTGGCAGCGGGTGCAGCGGGTGCAGCGCGCGAGAGAGTTCGAAGCCAAAACGACTTGACAGGCGCGCGCGGCGCGTGAGAGTCTTAGCTGCCACGCAACTAGCTGAGCGGACGTGGACGCTTGGACCCGCAAAGGCATGCGAGGCCCGAGAGATGCGGCAGCGGCTTGCGCAGTTTCTGCACATGATCCGGCGCTTCGCGGGCACGGGCCGGGCGCTCGCTGGCGCCGCTGCGCTCGCGCTGTCCGGGCTCGCCTGTGTGCTGACCTCGCCGCTCAACCCTTTGGCGGCTCCGATCGGCATTCCTTCGGCGGCTCAAATCGGCGTTCCCGGTTCGAATTCCGGCCCCGGCGGCGGCTGGCTCGCGCGCGCGCAGCAGCAGATCGCGGAGCGCGAGTACCGCCCGAGCCGGAGCGAGCAGGGCCTGCAGGCGCCGAATCGGCGTCACAACCTGCGCACCTGGTTCGAGCCCCGCGGCATTCGCGTGCACGACCGCAGCGCGCCCGGGAGCCCGCAGCTGCTCTCACTCGAGGCCGCCGCGCTCGGGCGCGGCAGCGCACTGGCCGCACTCGGCGCTGGCGAGGTCGCCGCCGAGGGCGAGCGCGTCGAGATCCGCCGGCCGGGGCTGACCGAGTGGTACCTGAACTCGCCCGCGGGCCTCGAGCAGGGCTTCTCGCTCGCGGCGCGGCCCGCCGGCAGCGGCCCGCTGTTTCTGGATCTCGCGGTCGACGGCGCCCTGGCCCGGCTTCGCGGAGACGGTGTCGTGCTCGCGACGCAGAGCGGGCGCAAGCTCTCCTACGCCGGGCTCGCCGTCGCCGACGCGAGTGGCCGCGCGCTCGCGTCGCACTTCGAGCTGCCCGCGAGCCAGCGGCTCCGGCTCGTGATCGACGACGCGGGAGCGCGCTACCCGATCGCGATCGACCCGCTGCTCAGCGCGAGCGCGGACACGCAGCTCGAAGCAGATCAGCTCGGCGCGGCGCTCGGCCAGAGCATCGCTGGCGCGGGGGACGTGAACGGCGACGGCTATGCGGACCTGATCGTCGGCGCGTACGCGTACGACGCCGGCGAATCGAACGAGGGCGCAGCTTTTGTGTTCCTCGGCAGCGCCTCGGGTATCGCGGACTCCACGCCCGCAACTGCCGCGGCCCAGCTCGAGTCGAACCAGATCGGCGCGGGGCTGGGCTACAGCGTCGCCGGCGCAGGAGATGTGAACGGAGACGGCTATGCCGACGTGATCGCCGGCGCCTATCTCTACGACGCTCCACTCACGAACGAGGGCGCGGCTTTCGTGTTCCTCGGCAGCGCGACCGGCATCGCCGACGGCAACCCGGCGACCGCGGCGACCCAGCTCGAGTCGGATCAGGAAAGCGCGTTTTTCGGTTATCGGCTCGCATCTGCTGGAGACGTGAATGGCGATGGCTATGCAGATCTGATCGTCGGCAGCGTGCTCTACGACGCCGGCGAAGCGGACGAAGGCGCGGCCTTCGTGTTCCTCGGCAGCGCGACCGGCATCGCGGACGCGACTCCCGCGACGGCCGCAGCCCAGCTCGAGTCGAACCAGATCAACGCGCAGCTCGGACACAGCGTCGCGGGCGCGCGGGACGTAAATGCCGACGGCTACTCCGACGTAGTCGTCAGCGCGATCACCTACGACGCCGGCGAGAGCGACGAGGGCGCGGCCTTCGTGTTCCTCGGCAGCGCAACGGGCATCGCGGACGGCAACCCCGCAAACGCCGCCGCGCAGCTCGAAGCCGATCAGGCGTTTGCGGGCATGGGCTACAGCATAGCTGGCGCGGGCGACGTGAATGGCGACGGCTACGCGGACCTGATCGCGAGCGCGACGAGCTATCACAACGGAGATTCCGGCGAGGGTGCGGCCTGGCTCTTTCACGGCAGCGCGAGCGGCATCGCGGACGCCAATCCCGCGGGCGCGGCCGCACAGCTCGAGTCCAACCAGGCAAATGCAGCCCTCGGCCAGAGCGTTTCGGGCGCCGGCGACGTTAACGGAGACGGCTATGCCGACGTGATCGTCGGCGCCGTGACCTACGACGCCGGCGAAGCGGACGAGGGCGCGGCCTTCGTGTTTCTCGGCAGCGCGAGCGGCGTCGCGGATGGCAGCCCCGCAACCGCGTTCGCGCAGCTCGAGTCGGACCAGGCGGGCGCGCTGCTGGGCCGCAGCGTCGCGGGAGTCGGCGACGTGAACGGCGACGGCTATGCCGACGTCGCGGCGAGTGCGCTCTTCTACGACGCGGGCCAGGCGCTCGAGGGGGCGGCCTTCGTATACCTGGGCGGAGCTGCGGGGATCCGCTCCGGCAGCGTCGCTACTGCGAACACAGAGCTGGAGTCGGACCAGTCCGGCGCGAGCCTGGGCAGCAGTGTCGCGCAGGCCGGAGATGTGAACGGCGACGGCTTTTCCGACCTGATCGTCGGCGCCACTGGCTACGACGCCGGCGAGTTCAACGAAGGCGCGGCCTTCGTCTTCCTCGGCAGCGCGAGCGGAATCGCCCCCGCAACGCCCGCGACCGCGGCGACTCGGCTCGAAGCGAACCAGAGCGAAGCGCGTCTCGGCCTTGGCGTCGCGGGCGCGGGCGACGTGAACGGAGATGGCTATGCCGATGTGATCGTCGGCGCCTATCTCTACGACGCCGGTCAGACGGACGAGGGTGCGGCCTTCGTCTTCCTCGGCAGTGCCACCGGCATCGCAGACGGCAACCCCGCGACGGCGGCGGCTCAGCTCGAGTCGAACCAGGCCAGCGCGCAGCTGGGCCTGAGCGTTGCAGGGATCGGCGACGTGAATGGCGACGGCTGCTCAGACGTCATCGTCGGCGCTCCCCACTACGACGCGGGCCAGCTCGACAGCGGCGCGGCATTCATCTATCGGGGCAGCTCCAGCGGAATCGCGG
>CAYTJA010000136.1:0-3945 GCA_964437835.1 uncultured Spirochaetales bacterium | reverse complement strand
ATCTCGGCCGGATCGCGGCCCTGAGCGCGCCGCTCGGCCGGTGTGCTGTCCCCGCTGCGCAGCGCGACCCGCGGCGCGCGGAACGCGAGCCCGGCTGCCGCCGCCGCGCGCGCGATTCCGGCGAGCGGCGCGCGCAGGTTGCGCTCGATGTCGTAGGCGAGCGCCTTCTGCGGCGATAGGTAGAGCACCCGCACGCCCGCGGGCCGCGCGTCCGCGTTCGGATCGCTGCCGAGGCGATCGAGGAAGTAGCAGAACGCCGCCAGCGTCTTGCCGCTGCCAGTGGGCGCGAGGAGCAGCGCGTGCTCACCCGCTGCGATCCGCGCCCAGCCCTCGGCCTGGACCCGCGTCGGCTCGCCGAGCTCCGCCCGAAACCACGCGCGCGCGGCGGGCCCGAAGACTTCGAGCGGATCGGCCGGCATCGGCGCAACTCTACCCCCGCCCAGGGCATAGAATCGGCCGTCCGCCGCAAGGGGCCATGCCCCACGCAGCGAGCCGGAAGCGAGCGAAGTCGATCCGCAAGCGGCCCTGCCGCGCGCAGCGAGCCGCAGGCGAGCGAAGTAGACCCGAAGGAGGTGCCGATGTTGCGCTGGAAGATTGGAGACGTCCGCGTCAGCCGCGTGCTCGAGCAGCGCGCGCCGCTGCCGCCGCAGGGGCTGATCCCGCGCGCAGAGCCCGCGAGCCTCGCGAAACACCGCTCCTGGCTCGCGCCTCACTTCCTGGACGACGACGGCCAGATCGTGCTCGCGATCCAGGCGCTCGTGATCGAGTCGCGCGGGCTGCGCATCGTCGTCGACACCTGCATGGGCAACGACCGCCCGCTGCCGATGGGCCTGGCTCCGCTCCAGACCGCGTTCCTGCGGGACCTCGAGCGCGACGTCTGCCCGCGCGGCCGCATCGACCGCGTCGTCTGCACACACCTGCACTTCGACCACGTCGGCTGGAATACGATGCTCGTGGACGGCCGTTGGGTCCCCACCTTCCCGAACGCCCGCTACCTGTTTGGCCGCACCGAGTACGCGCACTGGCAGCACGCAGGCGACGAGTCCGCCGGCTCACGCGACACGATCCAGCCGATCCTCGACGCGGGGCTGCACGAGCTCGTCGAGAGCGACCACAAGCTCAGCGACGAGGTCTGGCTCGAGCCGACGCCCGGTCACACGCCCGGGCACGTCAGCGTGCGGATCTCCTCGCGCGGCGAGGAGGCCGTGATCACGGGCGACATGGTGCATCACCCGGTACAGCTCGCGGAGCCGGATTGGGGCAGCGCACCCGACATCCACCCCGAGCAGGCCACGCGCACGCGCCGCGAATTCACCGCGCGCTACGGCGACCGCGCCGTGCTCGTGATCGGCACCCACTTCAACGACCCGGTCGCCGGCCACATCGTCCGCAACGGCGACTCCTGGCGCTTCGAGGTGTAGGAATTCGGGCGGCAGCGCTGTGGCGTGGGCGTTCGTCGGGCCCGCCAGCGCATCGGCGAAGATCCCTGCGTGCCCCGCGAGGCGCCAACTCTGGTCGCCCGGCGCTGAACTCCCTTCGGCATCTGCAGGAATGCATGTCCTCGCGATTCCGTCCGCGTCCCTCCAGACCGGACCGCAGGGCGCGGGAAGTCTGGACAGATTTTCTATCCAGCCATAGAATTGTGACCATGAAGCGGATCGCAGCGGCAAAGTTCAAAGAGCAGTGCCTCGCACTGCTCGATCGCGTCGGGCCCGAGGGACTCGTGATCACCAAACACGGACGGCCGGTGGCGAAGCTCGTACCCGTCGAGAGTGACTCCAAAGGATTGATCGGCGCCCTGCGCGGAAAGCTCAGGATCCGAAAGGGGATCCTCTCTTCGGGCGAGCGCTGGAATGCTGAATCTTGACACCCATGTGCTCCTGCACGCGCTCGGGGGTCGCCTCACATCCCGCGAGCGCCGGCTACTCGAAGCGGACTCGTGGAGCATCTCGGGGATCGTCCTGTGGGAGATCGCGAAGCTCGCGCAGCTCAGGCGGATCGAACTCGACCTCGACGATGTCGAAGTGACCCGAGTGGTGGCTCGCATCCACGTCTGGCCGCTGACGCTCGAAGTGTGCCGCGAGATCGCGAACCTGGACGTGCGCGTGGACCCGGCCGACGAGCTGATCGCCGCCACGAGCCTCGTGCACCGCGTGCCGCTCTTGACACGCGACAGAAAGCTCCTGCGCTCCCGCATCATCCCATTCGCGAAGTGACCGTCCGCTGAGGGCGCCCGCCTAGGCTTGGGAGATCCAGGTCCGCAGCAGGTGGTTTGCGATCGCCATCGGCGGCGGGAGCGAGAGGCCGACGCCCTGCTCGCCGGCCAGCGCGCCGCGCACCTGCTCGCGCGTGAACCACTGCGCGTCCTCGAGCTCGGTGCTGTCGACGCGCAGCTCGCCGGGCAGCGCCTCGGCGATGCAGCCGATCATCAGCGACGACGGGAAGGGCCAGGGCTGGGACGCGACATAGCGCACGCGCTGGAGACTGAGCCCCACCTCCTCCTTGACTTCCCGGTGTACCGCCTCCTCGATGCTCTCCGCGGAGTCTACGAAGCCGGCCAGCGCCGAGAACATCTCGGGCGGGAACATGCGCTGGCGGCCGAGCAGACAGCGGCCGTCGCGCTCGACGACCGAGATCACGACCGGATCCGTGCGCGGAAAATGTTCGGCCTTGCACTGCGGGCAGACGCGCTGCGCGCCGCCCGCGCGGATCGCGGTCTGTGCGCCGCAGGCCGCGCAGTAGCCGTGTCGCGTGTGCCAGTCTACGCGCGCGCGCGCAAAGCCGGCTGTCGCGGCTTCCTCGCCGCCGAGCTGCAGCGCGAGCGCGCGCACGTCGCCGAAGCGCGCCGAGCCCTCGACGCCGAGTCGTTCGAGCGGATTTTCATGCTGAGAGAAATCGGCCGCGAAGTGCGCGACGCCCTCGTGCAGCCCGAGCAGGATCGCGCCGACGCGCGGATTCATGTGCTCGCGCACGACGCCTCGGGCCCAGGCGAGGCCTGACTCAGCGCCCTCCTTGACGAGCACCTGCAGGCGCCAGACCGGCAGGAAGCGCGCTTCCTCGCGTTCCTCCCAGCTCCGGATCCAGTCCGGATCGCGGCGCTCGTGCTCCGCCCGATCGATCGGACAGCCGCTGAACGGAATCGCGCTCATCTCCCCTCCTCGCCGCCGGGCAGCGGACGCTCGCTGTGCCCGAGGTCGCGCCCGGGCGCGACGCGGTCCCGGACCTTCTGCTTCAGCTCGCGCGCCTCCGGAAAGCGGCCCTCGGCCGCCCGCGAGAAGAGCGTCTCCCCGTCGAGGCGCACCTCGAAGACCCCGCCAGTTCCGGGCACCAGGGCCACTTGGCCGAGCTCGGCCTCGAAGCTCGAGAGCAGCTCCTGCGCCAGCCAAGCGGCGCGCAGCAGCCAGCGGCACTGTCGGCAGTATTCGATCTCGAGACGCGGAGCAGCCACGGCTGCGGATTCTAGGAGACGCAGCGCGCGCCGGCCTCGCGGGTCAGATCCTCAGGGCAGCCCCAGGATTTCCGCGCTCTGCTTCGCGTCCGCGACCGGGCGCCCGACCTCGCGGCAGAGCGCGACCGCCTCGCCGAGCAGCTCGAGGTTCGTCGGCTTGCGCTGCGGGTCGAAATGTTCCTCGAGGCCGATGTGCAGGTGCCCGCCGCGCTCGAGCGCCATGCGCGCGATCGGCGTCTGCAGGAGATCGCCGCCCCAGACCGAGACCGACCACGGGAGCCCACTGCCCTCGAGCATGTCGAGATAGGCCGCGAGTGCGTTGCGCGTCGGCGGCAGGCCAAAAGAGACGCCGCGTCCGCTCGCCATCATGCCCCATTCGCCGCCGAAGTAGAGCTTCGCCATCGAGCCGCGCGGAAGGCGGCCTGCCTTGTGATAGGCGAGCGTCGTCCACAGGAAGCCGGGCTCATAGATCGCGAGCGCGGCGCCGACGCGCAACC
>CAYTJA010000135.1:0-1714 GCA_964437835.1 uncultured Spirochaetales bacterium | reverse complement strand
GGCTTCCTGCTGCTGCAGGGGAGCCTCGCGGCACTCGTACTGCTCTCGCTCTGGGCGGTCTTCGCCGGCTCGCAGCGCCACTACGGCACTCGGCCGCCCGGGGGCACGCCGGTCGGGTGAGCGCGCTGCACGCGGCGATTGCCGCCGCCGCGCTGCTCGCGCAGGCCTGCGCGGCGGGCGCGCCGCAGCCGGAGCCCAGCCGGCGCGAGCAGCGCGTCAGCGATGGACGTTATGCGATGGGAACGGTGCTCGAGATCGAGCTGGTCGGTTCCGATGCGGATGCGCTGCGCGAAGAGCTCGGCGCCCTGTTTGCCGAGGTCGAAGCGCTCGAAGCCGCGCTCAGCACCTGGCGGCCCGAGAGCGAGCTCTCGCGTTTGAACCGCGCGGCAGGTGGCCCCGCACTCAGGCTCTCGCCGCCCGCGCTCGAGCTGCTCGAGCGCTCGCTCGCGCTCGCACGCGAGACGGGCGGCCGCTTCGACGTGACGGTCGGAGCGCTGGTCGACCTGTGGCGCGGCGCGGCCGAGCGGGGTCGCTGGCCGAGTGCCGATGAGCTCGCCGCGGCGCGCGCGCTCGTCGGGCCGGAGCAGCTGCGCATCGGTGCCGATCGGAGCGCGGCACTGGCAAAGCCGGGCGCGCGCGTCGAAGTCGGCGGCATAGCCAAGGGCTTTGCGCTCGATCAGCTCGCGCGCCGCCTGCGCGCGCGCGGGATCCAGCGCGCGCTGCTCGATTTTGGCGGCAGCAGCATCCAGGCGCTCGGCGCTCCGCCCGGGGCGCCGGGCTGGCGCCTGCTCGCGCGCGACGCCGCGGGCGCAGCGCTCGGAGTGCTGACGCTGCGCGACCAGGCGCTCTCGGTCTCGGGCAGCCTCGGTCAGAGCGCCGAGATCGCGGGCCGCCGCATTGGCCACGTGATCGACCCGCGCAGCGGCGCGCCGCTCGAGCGCTCGCTGCAGTCGATTGCCGTGGCCTCCGACGCGACGCGCGCCGAGGCCTGCTCGAAGGCCTATCTGATCGCCGGCGCGGAGCCCGCCGAGCTCGCGGAGCTCGCACTGTCCACGCACGACTGTGCGGTGCTAGTGGCCGGGGAGGGCGAGATCCTGTTCCGCTCGGACGACTTCGAGGCGGAGTTGCACTTCGAATGGCTAAAGCCAGCGAGCGAAGGCGCCGATTCGAGCCCCGTGAGCTCCGATCTCCCCTGCCCGGTCTGCTCGGCCGACATCGACACCTCCGGCGCCCGCCTGGGCGAAGAGGTCTACTGTTCCTACTGCGGCGCGCCGGCGCGGCTCGTGCGCAGGGTCGTGGGCGACGAGCAGGCCGAGCTCGACCTCGAAGAGGATTACTGAGCCGGAGCCCCCGAGGCCTGTCGGCTCCCTGCGCGCTCAGGAGCCGAGCTTGCGGAACGCCTTCCAGGCCGGCTTCGTGCGCCCGCGGTTGTCCACCAGGCCGAAGTGTTCTTCGGCGCTGCCGAAGTAGCCGCGGTGGCGCGGGTCGTCGACGAGCTGGAAGTAGATCGCGCCGAAGACTCCAGACCGCTGCAGCGCCTCGCGTCGCGCGGCGAGTGACAACAGCGCCTCGGCCTGTTTCTGTTCCCAGCCGTTTCCCGACGACACCGCGACATAACCAATCAGCAGCGGTTTGCGGAACGCGCGCCACAGGTAGCCGGCGAACTCGGTCGCGGCGCGCCCGACGTCGAGGTAGCCGGGCTTGGCGGCAGCCG
>CAYTJA010000134.1:0-20790 GCA_964437835.1 uncultured Spirochaetales bacterium | reverse complement strand
GGCCGATCATGATGAAGAAGCCGCCCTCCTTCGAACCCGTGAACACGAGCCTGGCCTGGGCCAGCGCGCGGTCGGTCGGCGAGCCGCGCTCGGTGGTCTCGAAGAGCTTCTCCTCCGCCGAGAACGCACCCTCGAGCCGGGTCTTCGGCATGGCGTTCACGAAGTCGAAGCCGGTCGCGTCGAACCAATCCAGCACCTCGCCCATCGTGTGCTTGGACTCGTGCGGATGCAGGTATTGGTCGGCGTACCACGCGTCGCGTTTCGCGGCGCTCAGGCCCGGCTTGCGCAGGTACGGATCCAACCAACGCAGCTGCCCGCCGCTCCACTTGAATAGCTTCTCTCGGGCATCCCGCATGAGTCGGCCGAAACGGTTGTACAACCCCACGACGATGTACCCCGACGGCCGCACCAGCGAGGCAATGCTCCGGAAGCCTCCGAAGGGATCGCTGGTGTGATGCAGCACGCCATTGCAGAGCACGACGTCGAACTGCTCGCGCTCGAGCGCGGGCTGGAACAGGTTCATCTGCAGGAAGCGGGCGCGCGCGAGGCCGTGTTCGCTGCGGAATTTTTCGGCGAGCCGCAGGGAGTTCATGCACAGATCCGTGCCCACCACCGTCCTGCAGCCGATCGAGAGAAAGTTCGAGAGCTGACCCGTCCCGCAGCCCACTTCGAGGACTCGCGAGTTGTAGGGGATCTGATCGCCGAGCATGCGGGCGTAGTGGCCCTGTCTCGACTTCGAGATCAGCGAGCGCAGGGACTCGTGATCGTCGTAGTTCGGAAACGGATGCTCCTCGTAGAAATCCTTCACCTGCTCGGTGATGTCGCTGCCGCTGGGCGTGTGCGGCCAGAACAGCTGCCAGATGCCCTCCTGGCGCGCGAACACGGCCGGGCAGCTCGAGCAGTGCGCTGCGTCGGCGTCGCGCGCCAGCTCGCCCCCACAGGCAGGGCAGCGCCAGAGCTCTTCGAGTGCGGGGTCCCGTTCCCGACCGTCGGCGCCGATGCGCCGTTCCTCCAGCTTCGCGCGCTGTGCGTCCTTCACGAGCACCGCATTCTCGAGCACCAACACGTCGATGTCGGACTGCATGAACGTGTGATAGGCCTCTTCGGGGCGGTGGACGATCGGCTCCCAGCTCAGGTTGAAGCTCGTGTTGACGAGGATCGGGCAGCCGGTGAGTGCGTAGAAACGCTCCAGGAGCCGCCGGAAGCGCCCATGGCGCTCTGCGTCCACCGTCTGGACGCGCGCCGAATGGTCGACGTGGGTCACGGCCGGGATCGTGGATCGCGGCAGCTTCAAGAGCTCGATGCCGCTCTGCGCGGTCTCGTCCTCGCCGAGTTCGACGCGGTGCTCTTCCTTCAGCGGCGCGACGAAGAGCATGTACGGGCTTTCCTGATCGGGGCGCATCGCGAAGTAGGCCGACGCGTGCTCCCGCAACACGCAGGGCGCGAAGGGACGGAAGGACTCGCGGAACTTCACCTTGAGGTTGATCGCACTCTGCATGCTCGGGTTGCGCGGGTCGCCCAGGATGCTGCGGGCCCCGAGCGCGCGCGGCCCGAATTCCATGCGACCATGGAACCAGCCGACCACCCGCCCCTCCGCCAGCAGGCGTGCCACGCAATCGAGCAGCGCCGCCTCGTCCTCGTAGACCTCGTATGCGGCGCCTACCGAGTCGAGATAGGCGGAGATCGACGGCTGCGAGAATACCGGCCCGAGCAGCGAGCCCCGCTGCGAGTCACTCGCTCCGGGATGCCGCGGGTTGCCGAGCAGCTGGTACCAGATCAGGAGTGCCACCCCGAGCGCCGCGCCGGCATCCCCTGCGGCCGGCTGGATCCAGACCTGCTCGAACGCGCCGTCGCGCGCGATCAGCCCGTTGGCGACGCAGTTGAGCGCCACTCCCCCCGCGAGGCAGAGATTCCGCGAGCCGGTCTCCCGCCGGACGTGGCGCGCGATCTTGAGGACCACCTCCTCGGTGACTTCCTGGATCGATCGGGCGAGGTCCATGTGCCGCTGTCGGATCGGCTCCTCCGGGCGTCTGGGCGGCCCCCCGAAGAGCCGCTCGAAGGCCTCGGAAGTCATCACGAGCCCCTGGCAGTACCGGAAGTACGCCATGTCCATCCAGAAGGAGCCGTCCTCCTTCACGTCGATCAGGTGCTCGTAGATCGCCGACTTGTAGACAGGCCTTCCGTAGGGCGCGAGACCCATCAGCTTGTATTCGCCGTCGTTGATCTCGAAGCCCGTGTACGAGGTGAATGCGGAGTACAGCAGGCCGAGAGAATGGGGAAATCGCAGCTCGTGACTGATCTCGAGCCGGTTGCCCCGGCCATGGCCGTAGGACCCCGTCGTCCACTCGCCCACGCCGTCGAGGGTCAGGATTGCGGCCTCCTCGAAGGGGGAAGGGAAGAAGGCGCTCGCGGCGTGGGATTCGTGGTGCTCCGGAAAGACGTAACGCCGGCGCTCGCGGCTGCCGAGCCCGCGGTCGAGCTCGCGAGGCAGGTGCAGCTTCTTGCCCAGCCAGAGCGGCAGCGCCTCCCGAAACGACGCGTAGCCGGCCGGGGCGAACGCGAGATAGGTCTCGAGCAGCCGGTCGAACTTGATCAGCGGCTTCTCGTAGAAGCCCACGAAATCGAGCTGGTCGGCGGAGATGCCTCCCGCTTCGAGGCAGTAGCGGATCGCGTGCTCCGGAAAGGCCGAATCGTGTTTCTTGCGGCTGAAGCGCTCTTCCTGGGCGGCCGCGACGATCTCGCCGTCCCGCAGCAGCGCCGCGGCGCTGTCGTGGTAGAACGCCGAGATCCCGAGAACGTGCATGCGAGGCTCCGCGGCGACGATCTGCGCCGCTCGGTCGTAGTTTCCCAACGCGGCGGGTCGGAATCAAGCGCGGGGTCGGAGACTGGCACCGGTGGCCGTCGAAGACCCCTCAGGGCCGGTACTCGATGCGCACGATCTGCGAGTCGAGATTTCCCAATCCCCAGGTCGAGCCCCACTCGATCAGGTACAAGCAGCCGTCCGGTCCCAGCTTCAGGTCG
This sequence comes from uncultured Spirochaetales bacterium, assembly GCA_964437835.1. Lineage (GTDB taxonomy): Bacteria > Myxococcota_A > UBA9160 > UBA9160 > SMWR01 > CAYTJA01. The sequence goes on along the minus strand of CAYTJA010000134.1, from coordinate 17,769 downwards.
ATCGGCCGGTTGAAAGTCATCTCCGGCAGGAAGCGCTCGAGCCGCAGGGCGCGCTCCTCGTCGTCGAGGTGAACTGCGATGATCCAGCTCCGCTGCCAGTCGGCGATCAACAGCACGTGGTCCAGCTCTGGGCCGAGCCCGCAGCCCGGGGCGCGGTCCGGATCGTAGTAATGGACCGGCCCTGCGATCGCCACCCTGCCGCCCAGCCCGACCTCGGGAAACTCCTCGGACTCGAGAGTGGGGTAGTAGATCAAGGCCGGCTGGGCGGGAGGCAGCTCGCGCAGGCCCGTGTTGTGGGGGGAGTCGTTGATCGGGTGCTCCGGATCGAAGGGCGGGCCTAGCGTCTCGTTTGCGAAGTCGAAATCGAGATACGGGAAGTTGCGCGCGATGAAGTAGGGCCAGCCATGATTCCCCGCCCTCGGAACCTGGTTGATCTCGTCGTAGCCGGCCGGGCCGCGTGGGGTGCGCACGAGCTCCCGGACCTGCTCGCGGACCGTGTTCGGAGGCTTGCCCGCGTCCGGCCCGGGCTCCCCGAAGTACAGCATGCGGGCGCGGGGATCGATCGAGATGCTGAAGGGGTTCCTCGTCCCCATCACGTAGATCTCGGGGCGCGCGCGCGGGGTGCCCGGAGTGAACAGGTTGCCGGCCGGGATCGTGTAGCTCCCATCGGCCTCGGGGTGGATGCGCAGGATCTTGCCGCGCAGGTCGTTGGTGTTCCCGGCCGTGCGCTGCGAGTCCTCCAACTCGTGGCCCGGGCGCTCGTCGATCGGAGCCCAGCCCAACCCGGCCGAGGGCGGCCCGTTCTCTCCGATCCCGATGTAGAGATTCCCTTCCGCGTCGAAGGCGAGCGAACCTCCCGCATGACAGCACATCTCCCGCTGTAGCCGTGCCTCGATCAACACCTGCTCGGAGCCCAGGTCGAGCCGATCGCCGACCACGCGGAAGCGCGCGACCCGCATCAGGCCGGTCTGGTGCCCGAACTCCCCCGGCTCCAGGCCGGGAAGCGAGTACTGGAGGTAGAGCCAGCCGTTCGCTTCGAAGCGGGGATCGAGCGCGATGCCGAGCAAGCCCTCCTCCGTGTTGAATGCGTCGCGATGCACCTCGAGCTTCGCCAGCAGAACCGAATGCCCGAGCGACGGCCGCCAGACACTCACTTTTCCGAAGCGTTCGATGAAGTAGACGCTGCCGTCCGGCGCGATGTCGTGTTCGACCGGCTGCTCCAGTGTGTCCCGGTAGCGGCCGTCGACCTGCTGATCGCTTTCCAGGACGACCTTGTGGTAGGCACCCGAGTGCTGCGGTCCCGAGGGCGTCGGCAGGTCGAGCGCCGACTCCTCGGCCGCGGGTTTCAGCCAGCGCGAGACCCCCACCGCCGCGGCCGCTGCCAGCAGCGCCGCGAGCGCCATGCGTGACCGCACTTTCATCGGGCCAGCGCTTCCCGGGCCGCCCCGTGAAGGACGCCCGACCGATCGCGCAAGTGTCGGATCAGGTGCTGGCTCACGATCTCGCCTACCCGCTCGGAACCCGCGTCGCTGAAATGGGCCCAGTCGTAGAAGTAGGCGGAATCCTTCGGCAGCTCCGAGGCCAGATCGATCACGGGGACGCCGTGGCTCTGCCCGACGGAGCGGGTCACGCCGTTGTAGAGCTCGAGGACCGCCCACGCCAGCGAAGAGCTGCTCTCGCCCGTCGAGAGAGTGCCCAGCTCGCGGCCCGTGGTGGGGTCCGGACCGTCGCCGAAGAGCGCCGGCTGGGTGATCAACATCGGCTCGATCCCGTTCTTCTCGCAGATTTCGAGCAGCTGCTCGAGTCGGTGGCGATAGGGCTCGAGGTACCGCTCGTGATGGCGGGCGAGCGTCGCCTCGCGGTCCTCGCTCGCGAGGTCGAAGCCGGGCTGGCTCGGCACGTCGATCTCCCAGTGCATCAGCCCCAGGCTCTGAGCGCGTTGCCGTCGCACCAGCACGAGCGCCGTGGCCAGCACCTCGCTGCGCGCGATCAGCCGGTGGATCCAGGAGGCCTCGGAGACCCGGATCTGGGCGTCGAACGCCCGCTCGGTCTCGAGCGCGCGATCGTTGATCCCGACCAGGAACGCGATCAGATCCGGGTGCAGGTCGACCACGAGCTGGGAGAGCAGGGACAGGTGGCCAAAGGTCGAGTGCCCCTCCATGCCGGCGTTGTTCAGCCAGAGGTTCGAGAACTCAGCGTCGAGAGTGCGGCGCACGTGGTCGGGCCAGCTGCCTCCGTCCGACTGGCGCGCCGAGTGCGTCGTGCTTCCGCCCATGGTGAGGATCGTGAAGCGTTCCGATCGGTCCTCGGGAGGTTCCGGACCGCGAAAACCAAGGCTGTTGTAGGACACCGTGATCTGCCGCTGAAGCTTCGGGCTGTCCTTTGGATTCTCGAAGACCAGACGCTTATCGACCGGGAGCACGACTCTCCAGCCCCGCTGCGGCAGGTCGAGGGGATTGTGGATTCGAAGCACGAGCTCGAGCAGCAGACACCACGCCAGCGCCACGACCGCGACGGCAGAGAAGCGGCGCAAAGCTCCCGATCCGCTCGTCGATGCCCCGCTCGCGGGGCCGGGCTTCGGCATGGCGGAGGCATTTTGCCCGATGGGCATCCGCAGGCCAAGCCGCTGGGCCCGTGTTCGGGGGCTGCGCAGTGCGAAGCCAAGCCGCCCCACCCTGCCATTCTCGCCACGAATCCAACGACTTGCCGACGACCGGATGCTCGGGAAAGCGTCGAGCTTCGGACTGGCAAGGCATGCAAGCGGGTATTCTCGGCGAGATGCCGATCCTCGAACGCGTGTTCGAACAACTCAAGTACCGGGTGTTCCGATTCAACGGTCGGAGCCGGCTCAAGGTGTTCGGGATCGGCCTGCCAAAAACGGGTACCACCTCCCTGACCGATGCCTTGACGGCACTCGGCCTGCGATCGATCCACTACCCTCCATGTTTCGAGTTCCAGGGCGACCGCATGCAGTTCAGCTGGCCCTGGTGGCTGAACAAGTTCGACGGCTTCTCGGATCTGCCGGTCGCACGCTTCTACCGGGAGATCGACGAGAGGCACCTGCGCGGCCGATTCGTACTGACCGTCCGCGAGCGGGACCCGTGGCTGGATTCCTGCCGAAGGCACTTCACGCCCGAGCGATATCGCGCAGACCTGGAAGATCCGGCGCTGCTCCCAGCCATCCGATTGAACCAGGACCTGTTCGGCAGCAGCGTGTTCGACGCAGGACTCTTCGCCGCGGCCTACCAGCGTCACCTCGCATCCGTCCAGTCCTACTTTCGCGATCGCGACGATCTCCTGCTCCTCGACATCTCCGCTGGCGAGGGATGGGACGAACTGTGTCCGTTCCTCGGCATCGACATCCCTGCGGTCGGGTTTCCGAAATCGAACGTTGCGACTCCGTGACCGCGGCGCATGGCGAATGCAGACCTGACCGCTCCCCATCTGCCGATCCAGTCAAGCGCCATTTCCGCTCGGACGATGAAATTCGCCAAGGGTGGTGGGCGCGAGAGCCAGGGCCGCTGCCGGGTTTCCCCCACGCGCCCGGTCGTTACACTGCTGCGACGCCGGGATGCTCCGGAGAGCCTCCGGAGAACGCTCGACGATGCAAACAGGGAATGCCAGAGCCCTGAGTTCCCTTCGGAATTCGCTTGGATTCGCCGCCCAGCAGGCGCTCCGGTACCGGCTCGACCTCGGCGGCGCCCGGCTCGCACACCAGATCTGCGGAGCTCCGGCGCCGATTCGCGTCCTGCTCGTCAGCGACGGCGCCGAGTACACGAGCGAGCAGCAATTCGCGCCCTTCCGGCGCTACCGCGCGGAGCTCCGGTCGCGCCTCGGTGTCGTCACACAGCACGTGCTCGACTCGCGCCTGCACGGCAGGGCGGCACTGCGCGCTGCTCGCTTCGATCTGATCGTCCTCAAGCTCGGATTCCGCACGGCGCCGGACCGGGCGCTCGAACGAACGCGCCAGCTGGCGGCGCGCAGGGGAAACGCGCGCCTCGTGTATTTCGATGGCGATGACGACGCCGGGATCCTGTGGCCGGCCCTGCTCGAACACGTCGACCTGTATGTCAAGAAGCAGGTATTCAGCGATGCCGCGCACTACCAGAGGGTCTTCGTCGGAAAGTCGAACCTGACCGACTACGTGCATCGCAGCCAGGGCACCTCCTTCGCGGACGACATCATCCCGAGTGCGGGTCCGGTCGATCCGGAGCTGACATCGAAGATCCATCTCGGCTTCAACGTCGCCTGCGACGACAAGATCGTCGACGCCTTCGGCAAGTCTCGAAGCTGGCGCGATCTGGAGCGAAGCAACGACATCATCTGCCGAGCCGCTGTGCCCACCGAGAATTGGATCCGGGATCTGCGTCTCCCCGTACTCGAGCGACTGACGGCCATGGCCACGAGAGTCCGAGTGCTCACACCCTCGCAGCGGGTTCCACAGGACCTGTACTACGAGGAAATGCGAAGCAGCAGGATCTGCGTCAGCCCATTCGGCTACGGAGAAATCTGCTGGCGGGATTTCGAGGCGATTCTGTGTCGCTGTCTGCTGCTGAAGCCAGACATGAGCCACCTGAGGACCGAACCCGATATCTTCCGACCCTTCGAAACCTACGTCCCGATCCGCTGGGACTACGGGGATCTGGAGGAGAAGTGCCTCTACTACCTCCAGAACGAATCGGAGCGGATGGCCATCGTGGAGCGTGCGCATCGCGTCCTGTCGGACTACACCCAATCGTGTCGAGTCGCCGAGCAGATCGGCAGGATCCTGCAGCGTCTCGGGTGGAACCAGTTCGATCCGGAAACCAGTCTCGCTCCCGACACCTCGAAAATTCTGCGCTGAGATGGACCCGGCCGGAAAAGGATCTTTGCAGTGACGCAACGCTACGACTACGTGATCGTCGGCAGCGGCTTCTTCGGAGCCGTCTTTGCGCAACAGGCGCACGCGGCGGGCAAGCAGGTCCTCGTCCTCGAACGGCGCAACCACATCGGCGGGAACTGTCACAGCTACGAGTTCGAGGACACCGGCACCGTCGTTCACACCTACGGTACCCACATCTTCCACACCTCGGACCGCGCGGTCTGGGACTACGTCAACCGCTTCTCGGAATTCAACCGATATCAGCATCGGGTGCTCACGACCTGCCGGGGACGCGTCTATTCGATGCCGATCAACCTGGGCACGATCAATGCCTTCTACGGCATGAATCTCGGCCCAGAGGAAGCGCGCAAATTTCTTCTGGAGAGGCGGGAATCCATCCCACACCCGCGAAATCTCGAGGAGAAGGCGATCAGCATGATCGGGCGTGAACTCTACGAAGCCTTCATCAAGGGCTACACGAAGAAGCAGTGGGGATGCGACCCGGCAGAACTGCCGGCGAGCATCATCACCCGACTGCCCGTCCGAACGTCCTTCTTCGATTCCTACTACGACGATCCCTACCAGGGCTTGCCGGTTCGGGGCTACACGCCCCTTTTCGAGCGGCTGCTGGACGGCATTCCGGTGGAGCTCGGAGTCGATTTTCTCGAGGATCGCGAATACTGGGTCCGCCGCTGTCAGAAGATCGTGTACAGCGGACCGATCGATCGCTATTTCGACCATCAGCACGGAAGGCTCACCTGGCGATCCGTACGCTTCGAGGCGGAGCGACTCGAGACGGATGACTATCAAGGCACCTCGGTGATGAACTATGCCGACGAGGACGTCGCCTTCACCCGGATTCACGAGCCCAAGCACCTCCACCTCGAGGGGCCATGGAAGAAGGACACGACGGTGATCGTCCGCGAGTATTCGCAGTCGAACGACGACGAGCCCTATTACCCGGTCAACTTCGAATCGGACCAGAAGCTGTTCACAGCCTATTCGGCGCTGGAACGCGCGGAATCCCACGTGATATTCGGAGGCCGCCTGGCGCGCTACAAGTACTACGATATGCATCAGGTCATCGCCGCCTCGCTGGCCGCTGCGCGAAGGGCGCTTTCTGGATCCGTAGATTCACGGGCAGGTGTCGACTCCCCCTAGCACCTCGAGGGCGTCGGCGGCAGCTGCCCTCTCGCGGCCAGACTGGCGCGAAAACCCCGGCTGGGCGAGATCCCGCTGCGCCCTCTGCGAGGGGGAGCGCGCCGTACTCGCGTTCGCGGCGATGGTATGCTGCTGCGCAATCGGCGTGTGCGGTGGCAAGCTGCGGAGGCTCTGGTGATCCGATCCCTCGATCGAAATTCGCTGCGCCGGGACTTCGACCAGGCGAATCCATTCCGCTTCGTGATGATCGAGGGCCTGCTGGACCCGGAATTCTCGCTCGGGGTCGCCGCTGCCATGCCGAGCCTCGAGCGCGCTCGCGAGCAGGGATTCGCGTTCGATTTCGTCAACGAGCGGAACAAGGTGCAGGTCTCCGATGCCGCGCTGTTCCCCGCACCGATCCGGCGGCTGGATGCGCTGCTGGCCTCCCCCGAATTCCTCGAGACCCTGTCGGCCATCAGCGGAATCCAGCACCTGAAGGCCGACCCGACGCTCGCAGGGGGAGGCATCCACGTGACCGGCCCCGCCGGGCGCCTGGACGTACACGTCGACTTCAACTACGACCCCGTCCGCAAGCTGCACCGGCGCCTGAATCTGCTGCTCTACCTGAATCCCGACTGGAATCCCGCGTGGGGTGGCAACGTCGAACTCTGGGACCGCGAGGTCTCGCGCTGCTGGAAGTCGCTCGAGCCGCTGCACAACCGCTGCGTGCTGTTCGAGACCAGCGAGATCAGCTTCCACGGGGTCACCCGGCTGCGCTGCCCGCCGGGCGCCGCGCGCAAATCCTTCGCGGCCTACTACTACACGAGCGAAGCGCCGGCGGGCTGGGATGGCCGCGTACACAGTACGGTCTTCCGCGCGCGGCCGGACGAACACTTCCGCCGCTACCTCGCGATGCCCGCCGAGCGGGCCTGGCGCAGCGCGATCCGCAGTCTTCGCGCGGCGAAGCGCCGCGTCTCGGATCGCCCGTTGCGCGGGCGCTGATCACGCGTCCGACGTGTCCGTTCCCACCAGCGTGCCTGCCCCCGCGAAGCGCGAATCAGCAGACGGCCCCGACCCGGCGCCGCGCAGCGCGAGTCGGCGCAGTCTCGCGCTGCGCGGCGCGCTCTTCGAGCTGGGGGGCTTCGGCGCGAGCCAGGCGCTCCGGCTCGCGAGCAACGTGCTGCTCGCCCGCCTGCTCGCGCCCGAGGCCTTTGGCATGGCTTCGCTCGTCTTCGTGTTCCTGCAGGGGCTCGAGCTGCTCTCGGACGTAGGCATCAACCAGGCGATCACGCGCAGCGAGCGCGGCGACGACGAGAGCTTTCTGAACACCGCCTGGACGCTGCAGATCGCGCGCGGCCTGGCACTGTTCCTGATTGCAGTCGTGCTGGCGAAGCCGGTCGCGCTGCTCTACGAGACGCCCGCGCTGACGCCGCTGCTGCTCGTCGCAGCGACCCAGGCGCTGCTCGCAGGCTTCAATTCGACCTCGCTCCACAGCTTCCGGCGACGCCTGCTGAACGCCCGCCTCGTCGGCATCGACCTCTCTGGGCAGCTGCTGAACGTCGCCGTGATGCTCGGCTGGGCAAGCTTCGACCCGAGCGTGTGGGCACTGATCGCGGGCGGCTTCGCGAACACCCTCACGCGCCTGGCCGCGAGCCACCTGGCGCGCGTGGGCTATCGCAATCGCATCCACTTCGATCCGACCGCGGCGCGCGCGCTGCTCGAATTCGGCCGCTGGGTGTTCGGCAGCAGCGCGATCTTCTTCGTGGGGCGCCAGGGCGATCGGCTTCTGATCGGGCACTTCCTCGGCCTCTCGATGCTCGGCGTCTACTCGATCGCGGTGACGCTCAGCGAAGCGGTCGGAGCGGTGATCGATCGCATCTCGCACAACGTTTTCTTCCCGATCCTGAGCCAGATGCAACACCAGGGGCGCGACGAATTCCGCCGCGTCTACTACCGCATGCGGCTGCACCTCGATGCGCTGGCACAGCCCGCACTCGGCGCGCTCGCGGTGCTGGGCTCGCTCGTCGTCGAGCTGCTCTGGGACGCGCGCTATGCGCAGGCGGGCTGGATGCTCGAGGCCCTCTGCGTGCGGGTCGCGATGTCCTGCTTTCTGACGCCCTGCGACCGCGGCTTGCTCGCGCTCGGCCAGGCACCGGTGACGCTCTACCGCGCGCTCGCGCGGGCCAGCTGGATCGTGATCGGAATTCCCGTGGGATTCGCGATTGCGGGTCTGCCCGGGCTCGTCTGGGCCACCGCGCTCGCGGAGCTTCCCGTGCTCCTGATCCTGTGGCCGGCATTCCGGCGCGCCGGAATGCTGAGCATTTCGCGAGAGCTCCTCGCACCCGCGTTCTTCCTGTTCGGAGCCCTGCTCGCGAGCGGCATCGAGCCGTGGCTGGTCGCGTGGATCCGCTGAGCGACGCCGCCCGGCGACCCGACCGGGACGCGTTCCGGTTTAGGGCCCTGCCGTCTCGCTTCGAAACGGCAGCCGCTGTGCCCCGAGAGTCGGTGGGTCCGTGAATCCGCTTGCCTACGCTGCGCTGCTGCTGTCGATTCCGGCGGCCCTGTTTGCGTTTGCGAGGTTGCGGCCGCCGCAGGCCGCCGCCTGGAGCTTCCTCGCGGCCTCGATGTTCCTACCCGTCGCTTCCATCGACCTCGAGTTGCTGCCCAGGTTCGGCAAGGAGGAATTCACCGGCCTCGCCTGCCTGCTGGGCGCTCTCGCCTTCTCGGCTCGGAAGATCCGGGCGGCCAGGCCGGGGCGCGGTCCGGAGTTCCTGGTGATCGTGATGTTCATCGGAAGCATCTTCACCTTCGCCACGAATCGCGACCCGCTGGTGTTCGGACCGACGCTGCTTCCCGGCACCCAGCCGACCGACATGCTGGTCCCGCACCTGTGGCTGGTCTGGGGCGTTCCCTTCCTGCTCGGCAGGGCCTTGTTCCGGCGTTCCGAGGATCTGCGCACGCTCTTGATCGCGCTGGTGGCGGCCGCCCTGCTCTACACCCCGTTCATCCTCGCGGAGCTGCGCTTGAGCCCGCAGTTCCACCGCTGGGTGTATGGCTACCACCAGCATGCCTTCATCCAGACCATGCGCGGCTCCGGCTATCGGCCCATGGTCTTCATGGGACACGGGCTCGTGTTGTCGCTCTTCGTGACGCTATCGCTGCTGGCCGCGGTCGTGCTGATTCGGATCCGGCAGCCGGTCTTCCGGCTGCCTCCCGTGGTCGTGGCGGTGGTTCTCGCGACCGTGCTGGCGCTGTGCAAATCCGTGGGAGCCGCGCTCTATGCTGTGCTTGCAGCGCCCGTGCTCGCACTGCTCTCGCCGAGAACGCAGGTTCGCCTCGCCGCGGCGCTCGCGATCATCGTGATGGCCTACCCGGCGCTGCGCTGGATCGACCTCGTCCCGGTCGATCGCATGCTCGAGCTCTCCGAGAGTTCCTTCGGCGACGAGCGCACGAGTTCGCTGCGGGGACGCCTGCAGAACGAGAGGCAGGTCCTGGATCGGGCCAGCGAGCGGCCGCTCTTCGGCTGGAGCGGGTACGCCCGACCGATGATCTGGGATCCGGTCACCGGAGAGAATCACACCACCTTCGACGGCTACTGGGTCCTATCGTTAGGCGAGGGCGGCCTGATCCGATACGTTTCGGTCTTCGGGCTGATGTTGTTTCCGGTCTGGATGGCCGCTCGCAGGCTCGATCGCATCCCGCTGCAACGCGATCGCCTGATGGTGGCCGGGCTCAGCTTCCTGGTCGCGATCCGCGCACTGAACATGATCCCGAACACCGCGATCGACCCCTGGTTCACGCTGCTGTCGGGGGCGCTGGCCGGCTCTGTCGAGGGCTTGACCGGAAGCCGTCGCAAGCAGGGGCGCGGTCCGCGCGGCCGCAGCCTGGCGCCAGCGCGGCGACTGCCTCCCGGGCTCGGAAGGCGCGGGCAGGCCGGGGACCGCAACGCAAACGCGGAGAGCGCAAGATCATGAGCGAGACCTCGCCGCTCCCCGCTGCGACGCCGTTGCGGCAGGGCCCGCTGGCCGTCGTCGCGATCGGCCGGAACGAGGGTGAGCGGTTGCGCCGCTGCCTGCTGTCGATTCCGAGCGCCGTGGCAGCCGTCGTCTACGTCGATTCGGGATCCAGTGACGGCAGCCCCGAGCTCGCCCGCTCGCTCGCAGCGCGGGTCGTCGAGCTGGATCCCGGGCTTCCCTTCAGCGCGGCGCGCGCCCGCAACGCCGGCTTCGAGCGAGCGCTCGAGATCGCGCCTGACCTGCAGCGGGTGCAGTTCGTGGACGGCGACTGCAGCCTCGTGTCGGGCTGGATCGAGCGGGCCAGCGAGCAGCTCGCGCAGCGGCCCGAGCTGGCCGCAGTCTGTGGGCGGCGCCGAGAACTAGCGCGCGACGCGTCGATCTACAATCGCCTGTGTGACGTCGAGTGGACCAGCCCGCCCTGCGGAGACGTCGGACAGATCGGCTTCGGCGGTGACGTGATGATCCGCGCGGAAGCGTTTCGGCAGGCCGGTGGATACCGCGAGAGCTTGATCGCCGGCGAGGATCCGGAGTTGTCTGCGCGCCTGCGCTGGCTCGGGTGGCAGGTCGTCCGCCTCGAGGCGCCGATGACCCTGCACGATGCGGACATGCACCGCTTCGGCCAATGGTGGCGCCGAGCGCTGCGCGCAGGTCATGCCTATGCGGAGGTGGCCCATCTGCACAGGCTGCAGCCGGAGGCGATCTTCCGCAGAGACCTGCGCCGGATCCTGATCTGGGGCGGTGCGCTGCCGCTCCTCTGCGCGAGCCTCGTATTCCCCTGCGGAGCTGCGTCTCTGTGGCTCCTGCTCGCCTACCCGCTGCAGATCGCGCGAGTCGCGAGCGGGCTGTTGCGTCAGGGCTTTGCAGCTCGCGACGCGCTGGCGTGGGCCGTCGCATGTGTCCTCGGAACCGTGCCGAACCTCGCGGGTGTGTTGCGCTACCAGCTGGGTCGCGTCCTGCACCGGAGGGCCCGGATCATCGAGTACCACCCGCCTCCCGCCGCGGGCGGAACCGGGAACAAGGCAGTCCGGAGCGGGGACTGAGCACAGATCCGACGCGTTTCCTCGAAGGCCACGAGCTCTAGCAGAAATCAGGCTGCCGACTGCGAGAGCCGCGAGCACAGCGCCACCCCGCCGCAGCAGTCTCGCCGGCTCAGGATCGCAAGGCGGCATCCGCGCTGCGCTCGCTGAACGCGCCGCTCTCGAGCCTCTGCCGGAGCGCGCCGCGATCCACCTTGCCGTTCGCGTTCAGCGGAAAGTCCGATACCAGGTGGATCTCGCGCGGCTGCATGTATCCCGGCAACTTCGCTGCGAGCTTCGCGCGCAGCGCGTCGAGATCGGCGCTCTCGGCTGCCAAGAAAGCCACGACTCCCTCCGCGCCGCTCGCCGAGGGCGGCCAGCCGAGCGCGATCGCGACTTCGACTCCCGCGGCCTCGCGCAGCACTGCCTCGATCTCGCCCAGCTCGACGCGATAGCCCTGGACCTTGATCTGGTTGTCGACGCGGCCGAGGAACACGAGCGGCCCCTCGGCTCGAGGGCGTCGCACACGGTCTCCCGTGCGATACCAGGTCCCGGCGCGACCGGGCGGCTGCACGAACGCGGCCCGCGTGCGCTCCGGATCGTTCCAGTAGCCCTGCGAGAGCTGCGGGCCGGTGAGCAGGAGCTCGCCCGTCTCCCCGGGCGCGACCTCGCAGAGCGCTGCGTCCGCGACGAAGGCTTGCATGCCCGGCAAGGGCTCGCCGATCGGCACCAGCCCCTGCTCGCACTCGGCCGGGGAGCGCTCCGCGTCCCAGGCGTAGAGCGTGCAGGCGATCGTGAGCTCGGTGGGCCCGTAGAGATTCTCGACCCGCGAGTTCGGCGCCGCGCGCGCCCAGCTCTGCGCGAGTTCCAGCGGCAGCGCTTCGCCGCAGAAGAGCGAGAGCCGCAGCCCGGGGAACGCGCCCGGCGTGAGCTTGCGCAGCTTGCGCAGCAGCACGCCGGTCGAGGGCACCGAGAACCAGACCGTGAGCTTCGCGGCGTGGATGTAGGCCGCCGGCACGAGCTTCTCGCTGTGCGAGGGCGGACACAGGCAGGCGCCGCGCTCCCAGGCGACGAACATGTCGAAGGCCGAGAGGTCGAAGGTCAGATCGAAGAGCTGCGAGAAGCGATCGTGTTCCGTGACCTCGTAGCGTGCGCAGACCACGTCCACGAAATGCAGCACGTTGCGCTGCGCGACCCTCACGCCCTTCGGCTTGCCCGTGCTGCCGGAGGTGAAGAGCAGATAGGCGATCGAGTCGGGGCTCACGGGGCCGGGCCGCCAGGCCTCCGCCGGCGCGAGCTCGCGCGCCGCGAAGAAGCGGTGGCGCGGCCAGCGCGCTGCGAGCGCGGCGGAGTCTTCGGCATCGGGCAGCAGCAGGACCAGCGGGCGCTCGACTCCCGAGAGCAGCGCATCGAGCTGCGCGCTCGCGCCGGCGTCGACGATCACGGCCGCGCAGCCCGCGCGCTCGAGCATCTCGCGCGTGCGCTCGACCGGAAACGACGGATTCAAGGGCACGTAACCATGGCCGCGGAAGAGCGCCCCGAGCACGCCGGCGAAGCTCGTGACGGAGCGCTGGCCGAACACCGCGGTCAGCGCCGGACCGCCGGGCTCGCAGCAGCGGTCGAGAGTCGCTGCGAGAGCCGCAGCGCGCTGCTGCAGCGCGCCGTAGCTCAGCACCTGCTCCCCGATCTCGAGCGCTGGCTGCTCGGGAGAGCGCTCGCAGGAGCGCAGGAAGCCGGAGCGCAGCGTGCGGAGGGCGTCACTCATTCGTCGCGGCCCGCTAGCCGGAGGCGGCGCGAAGGAAGTTCTCGTAGAGCGTGTCGATGCTGTGCAGCGACTCCGGCTCGATGCGATCGACGTCGACTTCGGAGCCGCGCAGATTCTCGAGGAAGAGCACGAGCTCGACGACGTCGAGCGAGGAGAGGATCCCCGTCTCGAGCAGGGGGGTCTGATCGCTGAAGTCAGCCGCGGGCTTGGCCTGGGCGCGCTTCAGGATCCACCGACGCAAGTCGGCACGAATCTCTGCCTCCGTCTTCAGAGCGCCGGTACCTCTTCCAGGATTCCGGTTTCCAGGAAGTAGCCGACGAGCTTCTCCGAGACGCGCTTGCGGAACTCCGCGGTCCCGGGAGCCGCGAGCGCGGCCTCGCGGGCCTCGTAGGCGTCTGCGATGCCGGCGTCGCGATACATCGACGGGTTGTAGAAGTCGGACCAGCTCGCGCGCAGGTAGTTCCCGAGCCACGCGCGCATCCCGCCGAGTGTTTCGGGCGACCACTGCGGGGCCACGCGCGCAAACAGCTCCGCGAGCAGCCGCTTGCCGAAAATGATGTGGCGCGCCTCGTCCCGGTGATGGATGCTGTTTAGCCTCCGCGCCAGCGGGTGAACGCGTTCGTCGCGCGCGATCGCGACGTTGTACCAGTCGCCGAGCTCCTCGACGATCAACACCTTGATGAAGAAGGTCACGTCTTCCTCGCCCGGGGCGAAGCTCTTCGGCAGCGGCAGCTTCTTCTGCGGATACACGCGCCCGGCGTAGCGCTCGCAGAAAGCCGCGAACATCACCATGTGCTTGTTCTCTTCGTCGAGAAAATGGTGGATGTAGTTCGTGATCTGCGGGTTCTGACGCGAGTACATCTGGTTGCAGAGGCCCTGCACCAGCGGCCGCTCGCCATGCAGCGTCAGGCTGAAGAAGTTCACGAGCTCGAAGAAGCTGAGACTGCGCTGCGCGGCGGGGTCGAGCTGCTGGAAACGCTCGCTGCCATGGAGCGAGCAGAGCTCAGGCGGCATGAACCAGTGCTCGCGGTCCAGCGCCTCGGGCCAATCGATACTCTCGTAGACGTTCCAGAACTTCGAGACGGAGGCGCGGGAGAGCCGCAGCGCGAGATCCGAGAGGCTCTCGGTTCGCAAGGCCGAGGGCGCAGGATCAGCGGGAATCAGATCCGTCACGGCCGCCGACCTCCCTCGGCATTCGAGCTGTGCATTATATCCCGCCCCCCGGGCAGGCCCGAAGCGTGCGCGCCGTGCCCCAGCAGCGCTTCGGCGTGCTCAGCGCGAGCCTGAAGCGAGAAGTGGCGCCGCGAGCGCCTCGAGAGTCCGAAAGCCGACGCTGGGATCCCGCTTCGAGTTGCGGATGAATTGCCGCAGCGTATCGAGCTTGCGCGCGCTCTGGTACGTCTCGTGGTGCAGCATCACGCCGACGATCGGGTGCAGCCGCCGAGCGCGCTCGAACTCGCTCGCGAGCTGTGCCGCCGTCTTCTCGAGCCTCGCGCCACGCCGGTCGAGATCCTCGTCGACGTCGATCGCGACCGAGAGTTCGGCCAGCTCGAAGCCCGGGATCCGGCCCCCGTGATGCGAGACCTTCTGCCCGAACAGGAAGGCCCTCCCGAGCGCCCGGCCGACGCCGTAGTGGATCCGCGCGAGAGCGCCCGTGCGCACGCCCGCCGAGAGCACGGCGACGCCCAGGCTGCCGAGTGCCCGCAGCGTCGCGGCGTCGAACTTGTGACAAGGCGGTGTGAAGATCGAGGCGCCGAAGTCGCCTGCGAGCAGCCGCTGCAGCGTTTCCCTGCCTGCGCGGATCTCGCGCCGCTGCTCGTCCTCTGAGCGCCCGCCGCCGAACTCGGCCCAATCCGCTTGCCCTCCCGAGACGCCTCGGTGTCGATGCCCGTGCTGATTGAGCTCGATCAGCCCCGGATGCCGCGCGCGCTGCGCACGCAGGTACTCCGCCGTCTGCGGCTCGAGCAGCGCGGGCACGATCTGATAGTTGCAGGGAACGCCTTCCGCGAGCAGCAGCTCGACCACCGAGCGCAGCGCGCCGGAGCAGGCGCCGACGTCGTCGTCTCTGAAGAACACTGCCGTGGACTGCCTGGCCATGCCGGGGCAGGCTCGCTTAGCGCCGAGCTGCGAGTGCGGATGCCACCGCGGGCGCGAGGGTTTGCGCCGCGATGCGGTATCCCCGCGCAGATGGGTGGCCGTCCATGGGCAGTAGATAGAGTTCATCGGCTGGGAGACGCGACTCGCGCAGTCCGGGCGTCAAGTCGACGACTTCGACACCACCCCTCTCCAGCGCCGACTTGACGAGTTCGAGCCGCGAGCCGTGCCCAGTACCCGCAACGGTCTCAGGCCAGGGATACAGCGCGATCACGAGGCGCAGATCGCGTGCGGCGAGCTCCGCTCGAAACGCCAGAGCCTCGCCCAGATAGTGGTCGACCCATGCTTGCGGAATGCCACCCGGCGCGGCGCCAGGGACTGCGTCGGTCGGAAGCTCGACCTTCCACGCGTTCCGTGCCTTCAACAACAGCTGGAACAGCGCGAGCTCGCGTACAGTATGGAATAACAGTCTAGCCATTCCCCCTCGACGCAATTCGCGATTCCTCGCGAGATCCTCGTGCATTGGTACCGGCTTCGCGAGATCGTGTAAGTCATTCTCGGTGAATACGAGCACGACCAGCTGCGGTTCCAACGCCAGCAAGCGCTCCGCGAACACACGCTGATCCGAGATTGTACTCCCCGCGACTCCGCCGTTGAGCGCCTCGATGCGGCCTCCGAGCGCCGCCTCGACCTGAGCGGGGAGTGTGTCACCCTCGTCTACGTGGTCCCCGAACGTGAACGAATCGCCCACGAAGAGCACCCGAGGCAAACGGGATCCTGGGTCAGGCTCGGGCCCTCGGAACCCCTGCGAATTGATCTCCACAGCATGAGGAAGGCCGCGAATACGGATCAGCCCGCGGAAACTGCCAGACTCGTACATGCCCGGGAGAGCGGCGTAACCCTCCGCCGAAATGCTGTGAATCGCTCGGCTGGGGAAACCCGCTAGACGAAGTCCGAGCTCCCCAATCGAGAGGCTCAGCAGGATCGCGGCGACGCAGAGCGCGAGCGAGCGCAGCAGCGACATGCGTTACCTCTGGACCCCGGTGCTTCGCGCCTGTGCACGCGCCATGCCACCAGCTCCCGTGGCGGACCGGACACGCTCGTGGCGGGAGTGACTACTACAGCCCGAGCAGCGACGCCGCGATCGAGCGCTGGATCTCGTTCGTGCCCGAGTAGATTCGGGAGCCCAGCGCGTCGCGCAGCTCGCGCTCGACGTCGCCGCCGCGCAGGTAGCCCGCCGCCCCGTGGATCTGGATCGCGTCCTCGGCCGAACGCACCCAGGACTCGCTGATGTGCAGCTTCACGAGCGCCGCCTCGAGGTAGATCGTGCGACCGCGTCCGCGCAGCCAGGCGGCGTGGTAGAGCAGCGCGCGCGCGGTCTCGAGCCGCAGCTTCATGTCGACGATCTTGGTCTGGATCAGCTGGTTCTTGCCGATCGGCTGGCCGAACTGCACGCGCTCGCGCGCACAGCGGATGCTGCGCTCGAGCAGGCGCTGCATCGAGCCCACCGCGCTCGCGAGGATGCAGGCGCGCTCCCAGGTCATCGAGTGCTGGAACAGCGCCTTGCCCGCGCCCTCGCGCCCGAGCCGGTTCTGCTCGGGAACCTCGCAGTCTTCGAAGAAGAGCTCGGCCATCGGCGAGGTGCGCAGGCCCATCTTGTCGCGCGTCTCGCTGCACGAGAATCCGCGCATGCCCTTCTCGACCAGGAACGCGCTGATGCCGTTCGCGCCGCGTGCGGGGGCGGAATTCGCATACACGACGAGCACGTCGGCCACGGGGCCGTTCGTGATGAAGCACTTCGAACCGCGCAGCAGGTAGCGATCGCCGCGCTTCTCGGCGCTGGTCTTCAGCGAGTAGGCGTCGGAGCCGGAGCCCGGCTCGGTCATCGCGTTGCCGCCGATCGCGTCGCCGTTGCAGAGGCCCGGCAGGAAGCGCCGCTTCTGCTCCTCGCTGCCGAAGTCCTGGATCGGGATCGCGGCGGTCCACAGGTGCGCGTTGATCGAGAACACGAGGCCGTTGTCGCGACACGCATAGCCCAGGCTCTCGAGCACGCCGACCGTCGTCAGCGGGTCGAGGCCGCCGCCTCCGTATTCGGCCGCGATCGGCATGCCCTGGATCCCGAGCTGGCCGCACTTCCGCCAGCCCTCGCGGTCGAAGACGCCGTCGGCGTCGCGCTGCTGGAGACCCTGGCCGAGCTCGCGCTGCGCCATTTCCGCGACGCGCTCGCGCAGCAGCGCCTGATCCTCGGACCACGCAAAATCCATCGGACTAGCGCCTCCGACTCAAGAGCCGGAAAGCTTCGGCTTCGAGGCCACGAGATCGGCGATGCTGACGAGCGTATTCAAGTGCTCCTCGTCGGCTTCGTGCGCCTCGACCTGGATTCCGAAGCGCTCCTCGAGGAAGGTCACGAGCCGCAGGGTCGCCACGGAATCGAGGATTCCGGACGAGACGAGCTCCGTCTGCGGCGTGAGCTCGTCGGGATTCTCTCCCGGCAGGAACTCCGCCAGGATGAAGTCCTTCACTGCCTGCTGCATCTCCGCGCGATCCGACATCCCATCTCCCCTTTGCTAGCGATCGTGAGCCGCTGTCTGCCGCGCCAGCTCCTGGTAGTCGAGCTTGTCGGTGCTGGTCTTCGGCAGCTGCGCGTGGAACTGAAACGCATCCGGGACCATGTACAGCGGCAGGCTCTCGGAGCAGAAGCGCTTGAGCGCGATCAGCGAGAGCCTCGCCCCGCCCGCGGTCGCAACGTGGGCCACGACGCGCAGCTCGCCGCCCGGGTCCGGGAGCGCGACCACGCCCGCCTCGAAGATCTCGGGGTGGTGGTGCAGGCAGGACTCGATCTCGCCGAGCTCGACGCGGTAGCCGCGCTTTTTGACC
>CAYTJA010000133.1:0-11076 GCA_964437835.1 uncultured Spirochaetales bacterium | reverse complement strand
TGCCGGCCGATCCGCTCGAAGTCTTCGGGCCCGCCGCGCGCGCGTGGTTTCGGGCGGAGCTCGGCGAGCCGACGCGGGTCCAGGCCGAGGGCTGGGCGCGGATCGCAGCTGGCGAGCACGCGCTGCTCGTCGCGCCGACGGGCAGCGGCAAGACGCTCGCCGCGTTCTTCTACTTCCTCGATCGCCTCGGCAGCGATCCGAATGCGGACCTGCGGCCCGCGGGCGTGCGGGTGCTCTACCTGTCGCCGCAGAAGGCGCTCGCCTACGACATCGAGCGCAACTTGCGCGCGCCGCTCGCCGGCATCGCGCGCGCGGCGGCAGCGGCTGGGCTCGCGTTCCGCGCGCCGCGGGTCGCACTCCGCAGCGGGGACAGCACGCCGGCCGAGCGGCGCGCGCAGGGTCGGGATCCGGCCGAGATCCTCGTCACGACTCCCGAATCGCTGTATCTGATCCTCGGCTCCCAGCAGCGCGAGACGTTGCGCAGCGTCGAGGCCGTCATCGTCGACGAGCTGCACGCGCTGGTTCCGACCAAGCGCGGCGCTCATCTCGCGCTCTCACTCGAGCGCCTGTGCGCGCTCTGCGCGCGCGAGCCGCAGCGGATCGGCCTGTCGGCCACCGCGCGCCCGCTCGCCGAGGTCGCGCGCTACCTCGGCGGCGACCGCAGCGTGAGCGTCGTCGACGCCGCCCTGCCGCCGCAGCTCGCACTCGAGATCGCAGTCCCGGTGCCGGACATGACGCGCCCGGCTGCCGCCGGGGAGGCGGGCGCGAGCTCTGGCCGCGCCGAGGCGGTCCCGAGCCTGTGGCCCGCGCTGGTCCCGCGCCTGCTCGAGGCCCTGCGCGCGCACCGGACCAGCATCCTGTTCGCGAATAGCCGCGGGCTCTGCGAGAGGCTCGCGCGGCGGCTTAACGAGCTCGCGGGCGAGTCGCTGGTGCGCGCGCACCACGGCAGCCTCGCGCCCGCGCAGCGGCGCGAGATCGAGGAGTCGCTGAAGCGCGGCGAGCTGCGCGGGATCGTCGCGACGAGCTCGCTCGAGCTCGGCATCGACATGCCGAGCGTCGATCTCGTGATGCTCGTCGAGTCGCCGGGCTCGGTTGCGCGCGGGCTGCAGCGGGTCGGCCGCGCGGGACATCAGGTCGGCGCCACCAGCCGCGGCGTGATCTGGCCGAAGCAGCGCGGCGATCTGCTCGAAGCGGTCGTGGTCGCGGAAGGCATGCGCGCGGGTCGCGTCGAGGAGCTCGCGGTGCCGCGCAATCCGCTCGACGTGCTGGCGCAGCAGATCGTCGCCTGCGCGGCGATCGAGAGCTGGGAGGTCGCCGCGCTCGAACGCGTGCTGCGCCGCGCGGCGCCCTTCCGCGCGCTCTCGCGCGAGCTGCTCGACGCAGTGCTCGACCTGCTCTCCGGCCGCTACCCGTCGACCGAGTTTGCGGAGCTGCGCCCGCGCATCGTCTGGGATCGCGCGCGCGACCGCATCGCCGGCCGGCCGGGCTCGCGCCAGCTCGCGCTCGTTTCCGGAGGCACGATCCCCGACCGCGGTCTCTACGGGGTGCACAAAGGGGAAGGGGGCCCGCGCATCGGCGAGCTCGACGAGGAGATGGTGCACGAGACGCGCGTCGGCGAACGCATCACGCTCGGTGCGAGCAGCTGGCGCGTGGACGCGATCACGCGCGATCGCGTGATCGTGAGCCCCGCGCCGGGCGAGGTCGGCAAGCTCCCGTTCTGGCGTGGAGACGGGCCCGGCCGAACGCTCGAGCTCGGGCGCGCCGTGGGTGCCTTCAGCCGCGAGCTGCTCGCGCGTTGCGGAGATCCGGATCGCGAGGTCGAGGCCCGGGGCGACGCAGAAGGCTGGCTGCGGCGCGAGCACGGGCTGGACGTCTTCGCGGCGCGCAACCTCGCCGCGTGGCTGCTCGAGCAGCGCGCGAGCACGGGCTGCGTGCCGACCGACCGCACGCTCTGCGTCGAGCGCTTCCGCGACGAGCTCGGCGACTGGCGCGTGTGCCTGCACTCGCCCTTCGGCGCGCGCGTGCACGCGCCCTGGGCGCTCGCGGTCGAGGACGGGCTGGGTGCCCAGCGCGCGGCGGGCGCGGCGAGCCTCTGGAGCGACTCGGGTCTGGTGTTCCGCTTTGCGGACGCAGACGAGCTGCCGCCGCTCTCCGCGCTGCTGCCGGATCCGGAGCGGGTGCAAGAGCGCGTCACCGCACGGCTCGCGGGCAGCGCGCTGCTCGCGGGGACCTTCCGCGAGTGCGCGGCGCGCGCGCTGCTGCTGCCGCGGCGCGGCCTCGGGAGGCGCACGCCGCTCTGGACCCAGCGGCTGCGCTCGCAGCAGCTGCTCGCAGTCGCGCAGCGGCATCCGGAGTTCCCGATCCTGCTCGAGGCCTATCGCGAGTGCCTGCAGGACCACTTCGATCTGCCGGGACTGATCGCCGTGCTGCGCGGCATCCGCGCGGGGGAGATCGAGGTGCTCGAGGTCGAGACCGCGCGACCCTCGCCTTTCGCGCGCGCGCTCGCATTCGAATACACCGCCGCCTACCTCTATCAGGGCGATCTTCCGGCCGCGGAGCGGCGCGCGCAGGCGCTCACGCTCGATCGCGAGCTGCTGCGCGAGCTGCTCGGGCAGGAGGATCTGCGCGCGTTGCTCGACCCCGCGGAGATCGAGGCGGTGGAGCGCGAGCTCCAGGGTCTGGCCGAAGAGCGGCGCGCTGCGAGTGCCGGCACGCTGCACGACCTGCTGCGCCGGGTCGGAGATCTCTCGCGCGGGGAGCTCGCCGCGCGCTGCGCGCAGGATCCCGCGCCCCTGCTCGCGGAGCTCGCAGAGACGGGACGCGCGCTCGAGCTCGAGCTGGGCGGTGAACGTCGGCATGCGGCGGCAGAGGACGCCGCGCTCTACCGCGATGCGCTCGGGGCGCGTTTGCCCGAGGGCCTCCCGGCTGCGTTGCTGGCACCTCGCTCGGATGCGCTCGCGGAGCTCGCGCTGCGCTTTGCGCGCAGCCGCGCGCCCTTCAGGGCGGCGGAGCTCGCCGGGCGTCTCGCGCTGCCGCTCGAACGCGCGCGCGAGCAGCTCGAGGCGCTGGTGCGCGAGGGGAGGCTGCTCGCGGGGGACTTCCGGCCGGGCGGCGCGGAACGCGAGTACTGCGACGCCGAGGTGCTGCGGCGGATCAAGCGCCGGACGCTGGCGCGCCTGCGCTCCGAGGTCGAGCCGGTCGACGCAGCGTGTTATGCGCGCTTCCTGCTCCGGCGTCACGGGATCGGCGAGCGGCGCCGGGGCGGGGCGCGGCTCGCGGAGGCGCTGGAGCAGCTCGAGGGGCTGCCGCTGCCGCTCGGCGAGCTCGAGTCCGCGCTTCTCCCGGCGCGCGTCGAGGGCTACGAGGCGCGCCAGCTCGACGAGCTCTTCGCGCAGGGGCGCTTCGCGTGGCAGGGCTGCGGTGCGCTCGGCGAGCGCGACGGGCGCGTCGCGATCGTGGCGCGGTCTGCGCTGCAGCGCCGCGAGGAGGCGGGCTGTGAGGCCGGGCTCGAGTCGGCATTGGTGGTGCAGCTCGAGACGCGCGGCGCGAGCTTCTTCTCGGAGCTGGTCGCGGGTGCAGGCGCTGTGTCGGAACGCGAAATACTCGAAGCGTTAGTCGACCTCGCGTGGCGCGGGCTGGTGACGAACGACAGCCTCGAGCCGCTGCGCGCGCGCGCGCGGCGGCGTCCAGCGCAGGCCGGCCGGCGCCGGCGGATCGGTGGACCCTCGCCCTGGGCCGGGCGCTGGTCGCTGCTTCCCACCCGAGTGGGTGAGCGGAATCCGATTCGAGAGCTTCAGCGCACGGCGGAGCGGATGCTTGCGCGCTGGGGCGTGGTGTCGCGCGAGGCGGCGGATGTCGAGGAGCTGGCGGGCGGCTTCGCGGGGCTGCAGCCGTGGCTGCGCGAGCTCGAGGAGCGCGGCGCGCTGCGGCGGGGGCATTTCGTCGAGGGTCTCGCGGGAGCGCAGTTCGCCGAGGTCGGCGATGTCGATCGGCTGCGCGAGGAGCGCGAGCGCGAGCAGCGGGGCCTCGCGGTCGCGATCGCCGCCTGCGACCCGGCGCAGCCCTACGGTGCGCTGCTCCGGTGGCCGGAGGCGAGTGCCGAGGGCCGGCCGCGGCGAGCGTCCGGCTGTCGCGTCGTGCTGGTCGACGGCGTGCCGGTGCTCTTCGCCGAGCGCGGAGCGCAGCGGCTCACGACCTTTCGGGCCTGTTGGGACGTGCCGCGGCTGCGCGAGCCGGCGCTGCGGGCGCTCTGCAGCCTCGAGACCCGCGCGGGACTGCGCGTCGCGGAGATCGACGCGGTGGCCGCGCAGCGATCGGCGCTCGCGCCGGAGCTGCTCGGGATCGGCTTCCGCACGGATTACAAGGGTCTCGTGTTCGAGCGCCCCCGCGCGGGGCCGCGCTTGCACGCGATTGCCGGCTCGGCCGCGAACGAGTAGGGTGCGCGGGCGCGGCTCGGGCCCGCGCGCAGGAGCTCCGATGGCCAGCGAGATCGTCTACCGCTCGTGTCCGATCTGTGAGGCGAGCTGCGGATTGCGCTGCGAGATCGACCGCACTGCCAGGCGGGTGCTGAAGATCGAGGGCGACCCCGAGGACCCTCGCAGCCGCGGCTACCTGTGCCCGAAGGCCTTCGCGATGCAGGAGATCTACGAGGATCCGCACCGGCTGCGGCGGCCGCTGCGCAAGCGCGCTGACGGCAGCTGGGAGGAGCTCGGCTGGGAGCCGGCGCTCGCGTACGCCGCGGAGCGCCTGCGGGAGATCCGCGCGCGGCACGGGAACGACGCGGTCGGCTACTACATCGGCAATCCAACCGGCCACAACGCGGGCGCCCAGCTCTACATCCAGCCCTTCGTGATGGCGCTCGCGACCGGGCGCAGCTTCTCGGCCGCCACGATGGACCAGTTTCCGCAGAACGTGGCACTCCGCTGTATGCTAGGCGACGGCTGGATGTTTCCGATCCCGGATCTCGACCGCACGGACTTCTTCGTCTGCATGGGCGGCAATCCGCTGGTCTCGCAGGGCAGCCTGATGTCCGCGCCGAACGCGAAGCAGCGCCTGCAGGCGCTGCGCGCGCGCGGCGGGCGGGTGGTCGTCGTGGATCCGCGCCGCAGCGAGACGGCCGAAGTCGCAGATCAGCACCTGTTCATCCGGCCGGGCACGGACGCCTACTTCCTGCTCGCGGTCTGCCGCGCGCTCTTCGACGAGGGCCTCGTGAATCCGGGTCGCCTCGGGAGCTTTCTCGACGGCGTCGAGGCGCTCGAGGTCGTCTCGCGCGAATACACGCCCGAGGCAGTCGCAGCCGCGACCGGCATCGACGCCCGCGCGACGCGTGCGCTCGCGCGCGAGTTCGCGGCCGCAAAGCGCGGCGCGTGGTACGGCCGCATCGGGCTCTGCACGCAGGAGTTCGGGACGCTCGCGAGCGGCCTCGTGGTCGCGATCAACGCGCTGACCGGAAACCTCGACCGCGAGGGCGGCATGATGTTCCCGCGCCCGGCGACGGGGAACTCGGAGCCGGGACCGGCGAACGGGCCGATGCCGGTCGGCCGCTACCGCACGGTGCAGCGCGGCATCCCGGAGATCGACGGCCAGCTGCCCTGTGGGCTGATGGCCGAAGAGATCGAGGCCGCCTCGGCCGGCGAAAAGCGCATGCGCGCGCTGATCAGCGTCTGCGGCAATCCGGTGCTCTCGGCACCGAACGGCAAGCGTCTGGCAGCCGCGCTGCCGGAGCTCGAGTTCATGCTCAGCGTCGACATCTACCTGAACGAGACCACGCGCCACGCAGACCTGATCCTGCCCTCGACGGTGCAGCTCGAGCACGAGAACTACGACTTCCTGTTCCAGAGCACCTCGATCCGGAACATGGCGCGCCACTCCCCCGCGTTCTTTGCACCCGAGCCCGGCGCGCAGGAGCACGGGAGGATCCTGCTCGAGCTCGCAGCGCGGGTGAATGGGATCAGTGCCGATGCGCTCGACGACGCGATGCTCGAACAGATGCTCGCGGGTCTGGTCGGCGGGCCGCAGACGCGCTGCCCCGAGGTGTCGCTCGAGCGCGCGCGCGCGGAGCTCGCTTCGGAGCGCGGCGCGATGCGGCTGCTGGATCTGCTGATCCGCACGGGCCCCTACGGCGACCGCTTCGACGCCGCGGCGGCAGGGCTCTCGATCGCCAAGCTGCGCCTCGCCGAACACGGCGTCGATCTCGGCGCGCTCGAGCCGCGGCTGCCGGAGGCGCTCAAGACGCCGGGGCGGCGCCTCGCACTCGCGCCCGAGCATCTGCTCGCGGATCTTCCGCGCCTGCGCGCGGGGCTCGGACCGCGCAGCCTGCCCGAGAGCCTCGTGCTCGTCGGCCGGCGTCAGCTGCGGAACATGAACTCGTGGCTGCACAACCTGCCGGGGCTCGCGAGTGGCCGAAATCGCTGCACGCTGCTCGTGAACGCGCTCGACGCCGAGCGCCTGGGCCTGCAACCGGGTGGCAAGGCGCGCGTGCGCTCGCGCTGCGGCGAGGTCGTCGTCGAGGTCGAGATCGGCGACGAGATGATGCCGGGAGTCGTGAGTCTGCCGCACGGCTTCGGGCACGGCGTCGCTGGAACAAAGCTCCCGGTCGCCTCGCAGCGCCAGCCCGGCGCCAGCTCGAACGACCTGACGGACGAACTCGCGCTCGACGTGCCCTCGGGCACGCACGTCGCGAACGGAATTCCAGTCGAGGTCGAAGCCGCCTAGCCAGAATTCCAGGTAGTTTGCAGCCAAGTGCCCGTCTACACCGGCTCCGCGGGCAGTGGCTCATCTCCTGTGAGGGACCGCTGCGAGGCGGAATCTCCGTGACACGCGGCGCCTCCCTCGACACGACGAGTTTCGAGTTCCCGCAGCTCCCGTGACCGCGCATTCGCGGAGGCGCGAGAACGCCAGGGCTCGATTCCTGCGATCCGAGCGGCGGGGCGCTCGCTGCGTGACGACCGCCGCGGGCACGGCATTCGCAATCGCTCGCCGTTGTGGGCACCTCCACTTCCGCTGCCGCGCACCCGCACAGCGCCACCGGACGCCGCGGCGCAGGGCAGGGCTATGCGCGCCGCCGCCCCGAGGAGAGCATTCTCTACGGTGTCGTTCAGGAGCAGCTCGAAACCTTCCTCGCGCGGGCAGCAGCGCGCGAGCGCCCGGTTCCCCGCTTCGTCGAGCGCGAGTTCCGAGAATTCCTTCGCTGCGGAATCCTCGCCTATGGCTTCGCACGCGCACACTGCTTCGCCTGCGGCCTCGATCGCCTCGTCGCCTTCTCGTGTAAAGGCCGCGGATTCTGCCCCTCCTGCGGCGGCCGGCGCATGTCCGACACCGCAGCTCACCTCGTCGACCGCGTGCTTCCGGAAGTCCCGATCCGGCAATGGGTGCTCTCGCTGCCCTTCGCGCTCCGCTACAACCTCGCCTACGACACGCCGCTCACGAGCGCGGTGCTCGGTCTCTTCGTGCGCACCGTCTTCGCCTCGCTCCGCCGGCGCGCGCGGAAGCAATGGGGCCTAACGAGATCCCAGTGCGGAGCCGTCAGCTTCGTGCAGCGCTTTGGCGACGCCATCCGACTGAACGTCCACATCCACTCGCTGCTGCTCGACGGCGTGTACGCGCCGGATGCGATGGGCTCCCCGCGCTTCTATCCGCTCCCGCCGCCCGACGACGCCGAGGTCGCCCGCGTGGCAGCTCAGGTGGCCAAGCGGATCGCACAGCTCCTCGAGCGCCGCGGCCTCGGCGAGGCGTCAGATCCCGCCGCAGCCGATCCGCTCTCCGACGCAGACCCGCTGCTCGCCGCGCTCTACGGCGCCTCGATCACAGGCCGCATCGCCACGGGGCGCCGCGCGGGCCAGCGCGTGCTGCGTGTGGGAGACCGGATCGATCCAGAGGCTCTCCCCGCACTCGCAGGCGAGCGCTGCGCCAGCGTGAGCGGCATCAGCCTGCACGCGAATGTCGCCGTCCCCGCGCGTGACCGCCGTCGGCTGGAGCGCTTGTGCCGTTACGTTGCGCGGCCCCCGGTCGCCACTGAACGTCTGTCTCGGCTCGACGACGGGCGGCTGCGCTACCGCCTGAAGCACCGCTGGCGCGACGGCACCACCCACGTGATCTACGAGCCGGGAGAACTCGTGGAAAAACTGGCCGCGATCGTGCCTCCGCCCCGTTTCCACCTGGTGCGATACCACGGCATCCTCGGCCCTTGCGCAAGCGAGCGCGACCGCGTCGTCCCGGTCCAGCATGCGACCGCGCAGCGGGATGTACCGGAGGCTCCCTCGGCCTGCGTCCCGTTCTCAGCTGGGATGCGTCCGCTTAGCGGGAGCGAGTCCCGCGAGCCGGCCCCACATCCCCACCCGGATTCGATCGCGTACGCGCCCGCTGAGTCCGCCGCGATGGCCAAGGGTCAGAGCTGAAGCTCGTTATCGACTAGCACGAAACTGCGCCGCCCGCGACGCCTTGCGTGGGCCGAGCTTCTGAGACGGGTCTTTTCAGAAGACGTGCTCAAATGCAGCCGCTGTGGCGCTCGCATGCGGCTGCTGGCGGCGGTCTACTCCCCGGACGCGGTGCAGGCCATTCTCGAGTGCCTGGGCCTGCCCGCTCGAGCACCCCCGACGACCGCGGCCCTCCCCGACGACCTCGACCTGGACTCCGGATTCGAAGCCGGCGCCGATCGGCAGACGGACACGGACTTCGATTTCGGGGCCTGATCGGCACGACGGCCGCGCTACCTAGCTCCGAAACGATCGCCTGAGAGCTCCTGTGCGCGGGATGCAGAAGACCCTCGACGCGACTCGTGTGCCCACGGCCAGCCCCGGATACCCCGAATTCGCCGCGCGCGGTCGCACAAGCCCCCGCGCCCCGCTTGAATTCCCCGCCACCGGTCAGTTTCCCCGCGGGAGTTTACAGTTTGCGCTTTATCGGCCGTCGATCACCCCGCTATTCGTCCTAGGCGCCGGACGGCGTGCTCGAGCTGCACCTGCCGAAGATCGCCGAGGCACAGCCGCGGCAGATCGCGATCCAGGCGAGCTGAGATCGGGGACGGGGTGTCATCGCAAGGTGACGCCCCGTTCTTGCATCGCCCGCTGCTGCCTCCGGACCGCGTGTATGCTGCGGCGCGAACTCCGGAGGGACTTGCCTGGCGACCTGCAGCGCCTGCGGACATCACGGTCCGGAGAGCTCGCGCTTCTGCCCCGCGTGCGGGGCTGCTCTCGCACCGCGCTGCGGCGCGTGCGGTGCGAGCCTCGCGCCGCACGCGCGGTTCTGCAGCGAGTGCGGTGCTGCGGCGTCGGAGGAAGCGCCGCGCGCTGACGCGAGCTCTGACGGTGAGCGCCGCCAGCTCACGGTGCTGTTCTGTGACCTGGTGGGATCGACGGAGCTCTCGGGGAGGCTGGACCCCGAGGACTTCCGCGAGCTGGTGCGTGGCTACCAGGCGCGAGCCGACCAGGCGGTCCAGCGCTTCGGCGGCCACGTTGCGCAGCACCTGGGCGACGGGCTGCTGGTCTACTTCGGCTGGCCCCGGGCCTTCGACGATGCCGCCGAGCGCGCCGTGCGCGCGGGGCTGGCGCTCGTCGATGCGCGGGCCGCCGGCTCTGGCCTTCACCTGCGCGTGGGTATCCACACCGGTCCCGTGGTGGTGAGCGAGATCGGGAGCGCCGGCCGCTCGGAGATGCTCGCGCTCGGCGAGACCCCGAATCTCGCGGCGCGGGTGCAGGCGCTCGCGAAACCGGACACGGTATTGATGACGCTCGCCACACACCGGCTCGCGACGGGGATGTTCGTGGTCGAGGACGAAGGCGAGCACGCACTCAAGGGCGTGCGCGAGCCCGTCCGCGTGTACCGCGCGGTTGCAGCGAGCGGCATCCGCAGCCGCTTCGCAGCGACGGCGACGCGCGGCCTCACTCCCTTCGTGGGGCGCGAGCAGGAGCGCCAGCTTCTGATCGCACGCTTCGAGCAGGCGCGCGAGGGAGACGGCCAGGTCGTGCTGCTCTCGGGGGAGCCCGGGATCGGGAAGTCGCGCCTGCTTCAGCAGCTGCGCGAGGACATCGGCGGTGCGCCCCATACCTGGATCGAGTGCGCGGCCTCGCCCTTCTTTGCGAGCACACCCTTCCACACCGCGACCGACCTCCTACAGAACATCTTCGCCTTCTCGCCGGAGCTCTCCGGGGCCGATCGCATCTCTGCCCTCGAGTGCCTCCTCGGAGCGGCGGGGCTGAACGCGGTGGAATGCGTGCCGCTCGTCGCGCCGCTGCTCGGCCTCGAGGTCCCGGCCACGTATCCACCTCTGCTGCTCTCTCCCGAGCAGCAGCGCAAGCGGCTGCTCGCGACGCTGGTGCGCTGGACGCTCTGGTCGAGCACGCTCCAGCCGACGGTGATCGTGACCGAGGATCTGCACTGGGTGGACCCCTCGACGCTCGAGCTGATCGGGCTGCTGGACGAGCAGGGCGCGACCTCGAAGCTGCTGCTCGTGCAGACGGCGCGGCCCGAGTTCAACCCGCCCTGGCCGCGGCGCGCGCACCACACGCAGATCACCCTGTCGCGGCTCGGGAAGCGGCATGCGCGGGCGCTTGTCGATGCCGTATCGGGACCGGCCCGCTCATCGGAGGTGATGGAAACGCTCGTCGAGCGGGCCGACGGGGTGCCGCTCTTTCTCGAGGAGCTGGTGCGTGCCGTGGTGGAGGACGCCCTCGATGGTGTAGCGAGCGCGGCGATCCCGACCACGCTGCAGGACAGCCTGATGGCGCGGCTCGATCGCCTGGGCCCCGCGCGGGAGGTGGCGCAGATCGCCTCGGTGCTCGGGCGTGACTTCGACTACGCGCTGCTGCAACGCGTTTCAGGATTGCCCGACGACAAGCTCGAGCCGGCGCTGGCGAGCCTCGCCGACGCGGAGCTGCTCTACGCGCGCGGGCTTCCGCCCGAGGCGACGTATCTCTTCAAGCACTCGCTGATGCAGGACGCGGCGTACCAGTCGCTGCTCAAGAGCCGGCGGCGCGAGCTGCACCGGGCCGCGGCGGAGGTCCTCGCCGCCCGCTCGGCGGCGGGCGGCGCGGCGCCCCCCGAGCTGCTCGGGCACCACTTCGAGGCGGCGGGCGAGGC
>CAYTJA010000132.1:0-15358 GCA_964437835.1 uncultured Spirochaetales bacterium | reverse complement strand
TCGTGCCGCCGACCAGCACGACTTCGTCGATCTCGCGCGCCGAGAGCCCGGAGTCCGTGAGGGCCTGACGGCAGGGAGCCAGGCTCCGCTCGACGAGCGCCTCGATCAGCTGCTCGAACTTCGCGCGCGAGAGCTTGATGTTCATGTGCTTCGGGCCGGACTGGTCCGCCGTTACGTACGGCAGGTTCACATCGGTCGAGAGCGTGCCCGAGAGCTCGCACTTCGCCTTCTCCGCCGCCTCTTTGAGCCGCTGGAGCGCCATCGGGTCGCGACGCAAGTCGATGCCTTCCTGCTTCTTGAACTCGTCCGCGAGCCAGTCGATGACCTTCTGGTCGAAGTCGTCACCGCCGAGGTGCGTGTCGCCGTTCGTCGAGCGGAGCCTGGCTCCCTGCCGTCAGGCCCTCACGGACTCCGGGCTCTCGGCGCGCGAGATCGATGAAGTCGTGCTGGTCGGCGGCACGACGCGGATTCCGCTGGTGCAGCAGAAGGTCAAGGAGCTCTTCGGCAAGGAGCCGAACAAGACCGTGAACACGGACGAGGTCGTCGCGATCGGCGCGGCGGTCCAGGGCGGGGTGCTCGCGGGCGACGTCAAGGACGTGCTGCTGCTCGACGTGACGCCGCTCTCGCTCGGCATCGAGACGCTCGGCGGCGTGATGACGAAGCTGATCGAGCGCAACACGACGATTCCGACCAAACGCAGCCAGACCTTCTCGACGGCGTCCGACAGCCAGCCGCAGGTCGAAATCCACGTGCTGCAGGGCGAGCGCGAGATGGCCGCGGGCAACCGCACGCTCGGCCGCTTCATCCTGGACGGTATCCCGCCCGCGCCGCGCGGCATGCCGCAGATCGAGGTCACCTTCGACCTCGACGCGAACGGCATCCTCTCGGTGCAGGCGAAGGACAAGGCGAGCTCCAAGGAGCAGTCGATCCGAATCGAGGGCAGCGGCGGCCTCGCCAAGAACGACATCGAGCGCCTGATCCACGAGGCCCAGCAGCACGCCTCCGAGGACAAGAGCCAGCGCGAGGTGATCGACAAGCGCAACACGCTCGACTCGGTGATCTACCAGGCCGAGAAGCTGCTGCAGGACAACGGCGCGAAGATCGCCGAGTCCGATGCGGGGGCGCTGCGGTCGCTGCTCGCGGAGGCGAAGCAGGAGCTCGACTCCGGCGATGTCGCGAAGCTCGACGCCGCGCGGCAGCGCGTCGAGAGCGAGCTGCACAAGCTGGCCGAGAAGCTGTACAAGGATCAGGCCGGCGCAGCTTCCGGCGCAGCGGGCGCGGGCGACGGCTCCGGAAATGGCGCCGGCGGCCCGGACGTCGTGGACGCCGAGTTCACGGAAGAGAAACGCGAGTAGGTGAGTGTGAAGCAGCGCGGGGTCGCCGATCCCTTCGCCGAGCTGTACGGCGAGTTTTCCGAGCGCCTGCGCGGCGACCGCTGGCAGCCGGACATCGACGTCTACGAGACCGAGAGCGAGCTCGTGGTGCGTGCGGAGATCGCGGGCATCAACGGCGCCGATCTGCGGGTTTCGATCGACGGTCAGCAGCTGCGCATCAGCGGCATCCGCCGCGCGCCGGAACGGCGCGACCTGCGGCGGCTGCACCAGATGGAGGTCGCCACGGGTCCATTCGAGCGCGTGGTGCAGATCCCGATGGCCTTCGACCGCGAGCGCGTGACGGCGCATCTCGCCGACGGCTTCCTGACCGTCTCGCTGCCGAAGCGGCGCGCGCAGCGCATTCCGGTCGAACGCGGGGCAGCGCAATGACGAGCGGCGAAGAGAGCGGCCAGATCCCGATGCAGGAGCAGGCGAGCGGCGGCACGCCGATAGCCGTCGGGCAGGGCCCTCCCGAGCGCCGCGCGCAGGAGCTCCCGCCCGAGCTGCCGGTGCTGCCGCTCAAGAACACGGTGCTGTTCCCGTACCTGCTGTCGCCGCTGCTCGTGAATTCTGCGCGCTCGCAGCAGCTGATCGACGAGGTGCTGCTGTCGCCCGAGCGGCTGCTGCTCTGCGTCGCGGTACGCGGCGAAGTCGAGGAGCAGCCGAAGCCCGACGAGGTCTACCGCGTTGGAACCGTGATGCGCATCGCGAAGATGGTGAAGTTCCCGGACGAATCGTACCGGCTGTTGGTGCAGGGCGTCGCGCGCGCGCGGATCGAGGACTTCAGCGCGACGGAGCCCTTCCTGCGCGGGCGCGTCACTGCGCAGAGCGAGAGCGGCGATCTGCAGTCCGTGGAG
Organism: uncultured Spirochaetales bacterium; assembly: GCA_964437835.1. Classification (GTDB taxonomy): domain Bacteria; phylum Myxococcota_A; class UBA9160; order UBA9160; family SMWR01; genus CAYTJA01. The sequence goes on along the minus strand of CAYTJA010000132.1, from coordinate 13,128 downwards.
ACGCTCGCGCTGATGCGCAACGTGTCGGAGCAGTTTGCGGCGCTGGTCGCAGAGAGCCCGCGTCTCTCCGACGAGCTGCAGGTGCTGGCCTCGAACGTCGACGATCCGTCGAAGCTCGCAGACCTCGTCGGCTCGAACCTCGAGTTCGACCTGCCCGGCAAGCAGACGCTGCTCGAAGAGCTCGACGTGCCGAAGCGCCTGCGCCTCGTGCTCGACGAGCTGCAGCGCGAGCGCGACGCGATGCGCGTCGAGAGCGAGATCCGCGAGAAGGTCCAGAGCGACATCGGCAAGACGCAGCGGGACTTCGTACTGCGCCAGCAGCTCGAGGCGATCCGCCAGGAGCTCGGGGAGTCCGAGGGCACCGAAGCCGAGGTCGACCGTCTGCGCGCGCGACTCGAGGCCGCGAAGCTGCCGGAGGAGGCGCACAAACAGGCGATGCGCGAGCTCGAGCGCCTCGCGCAGATGCCCTCGGCCGCGGCCGAGCACGGCGTGATCCTGAGCTACCTCGAGTGGATGGCCGAGCTGCCGTGGTCGCGTTCCTCCGAGGACCGGCTCGACGTCCATGAGGCGCGGCGCATCCTCGACGAGGACCACTGTGGCCTCGAGAAGGTCAAGGACCGCATCGTCGAGTTCATCGCGGTGCTCTCGCTGAAGCGCGACCTCAAGGGCCCGATCCTGTGCTTCGCCGGCCCACCCGGCACCGGCAAGACTTCGCTCGGCCGCTCGATCGCGCGCGCGCTCGGCCGTCAGTTCCAGCGCATCTCGCTCGGCGGCCTGCGCGACGAAGCCGAGATCCGCGGCCACCGCCGCACCTACGTCGGAGCGCTGCCGGGCCGCCTGATCCAGGGCCTGAAGCGCAGCGGGACGCGCAATCCGGTCTTCGTACTCGACGAGGTCGACAAGGTCGGAGCCGACTTCCGCGGCGACCCGTCGTCGGCGCTGCTCGAGGTGCTCGACCCGGAGCAGAACTTCGCTTTCAGCGATCACTACCTCGAAGTGCCCTTCGACCTCTCGCAGGTGCTCTTCATCGCCACGGCGAACACGGTCGATCCGATTCCGGCCGCGCTGCGCGACCGGATGGAGGTGATCGAGCTCCCGGGCTACATCGAGGAGGAGAAGCTCGAAATCGCGCGCCAGTTCCTGATCCCGCGCCAGCGCGAACAGAACGGCGTCGGCGGGATCGAGCTCGAGATCAGCGACGACGCCGTTCGCAGCGTGATCCGCAGCTACACGCGCGAGGCCGGGGTGCGCAACCTCGAGCGCGAGCTCGGCACGATCTGCCGCAAGATCGCGCTGCGCGCGGCGGAAGCGGCGCTGCCGGGGCCGGTCCGCGTCGGTCCGGAGCAGCTGCAGGAGCTGCTCGGTCCGCGCCGCTTCGAGCAGGAGGTCGCAGAGCAGACCCAGAAGCCCGGCGTCGCGGTCGGGCTCGCATGGACCCCTGCCGGCGGCGACATCCTGTTCGTCGAGTCGACGCGCATGCCGGGCAAGGGAGAGCTCAAGCTCACCGGCTCGCTCGGCGAGGTGATGCGGGAGTCCGCCGGAGCGGCGCGCTCGTGGCTGCGCGGGCGCAGCGCGGAGCTGCACTTCGATCCCGAGATCTTCGAGCGCTCGGACATCCACCTGCACGTGCCCGCCGGCGGCGTCCCGAAGGACGGGCCCTCCGCGGGCATTGCGATGGTCACCTCGCTCGCTTCGCTGATCACGGCGCGGGCGGTGCGGCCGGATGTCGCGATGACCGGCGAGATCACGCTGCGCGGCAAGGTGCTGCCGGTCGGCGGGATCAAGGAGAAGGTGCTGGCCGCGCGGCGGGCGGGCATCGCGCGCGTCGTGCTGCCGGAGCAGAATCGCAAGGATGTGGAGGAAGTCGCTGCGGAGCGGCTGGCGGGGATCGAGCTCACGTATGTCGGGGGAATCGATGAGGCTCTCGAGCACACGCTGCTGCCGGCGCCCGCTTAGGTCCCCGTTGCTCGCGAGCCTGGTGCAGCCCCGGCGCGCGGTCGCAGTGGCTGCGTTGGCGCTCTCGCTAGGCGGGCCCGGCTGCGTCAGCCAGGGAACCTACCGCGAGGTGATGATCGAGCGCGACGACCTCGCCTCCGAGAAGCTGCGCCTCGAGCGCGAGCAGGAGCGCCTGTTGCGCTCGAACCGCAGCCTCGACGACGAGCGCGTGCAGCTGATCGAGGACCTGGAGACGCTGCGGGAGAAGTCCGCGCAGCTGTCCGGGGATGTCGAGAAGCTCTCGAAGAGCGAGCAGCTGCTCTCGCTGCACCTGCGGCAGCGCGAAGAGGCCCTCGGCGAGCTCTCGAAGCTGAAGGGCACCTACGAGGGTCTGGTCTCGGATCTCGAGTCCCAGGTGCGCTCGGGGCAGATCCAGATCGAGCAGCTGCGGGATGGGCTGCGCCTCAACCTGACCCAGGACATCCTGTTCGCGTCGGGCTCGGCGGAGGTCGGCGCACAGGGGCTGAGCATCCTGCGCAAGGTGGCCGGCCACTTGAAAGGCCAGCCGAACCTGATCGAGGTTCAGGGCCACAGCGACGACGTGCCGATCACGAAGGCGCTCGCGACGCGCTTCCCGACCAACTGGGAGCTCGCCGCGGCGCGCGCGAGCCGCATCGTGCGGGTGCTAGAGGAGGCCGGCGTCGATGCGTCGCGGCTCCGCGCGACCTCTTTCGGTGCGCACCAACCGGTGGGCAAGAACGACTCGCCCGAGGGCCGCGCGCGCAATCGGCGCATCGAGATCCGCCTCGAGCCGCTGCAGGGCCCCGCCCGGACGCCAGCCGCTCCCGCCGAGGGCGGCCGCTAGTTCTGGCACTGCTGCCGGAGATTCGCGTGCAGCGCTCCCAGCTGTGCGAGATCTTCGCTGCTGCGGTGGCCGCCGCGGAGGGCGGTGCTGCGCTGCGCCGCGCGCTGCAGCGCGACGGCGAGCGCCTCGTGCTGCTCGGTGAAAAGCTGCCGCCCGGCGAGCCGCTCGCGCTGCTCGCGGTAGGCAAGGCGGCGATCCCGATGGCCGAAGCCTTCGAGGCGCTCGCGGGCGCGGACCTGCGCCGCGGCCTCGTCGTGCACGGTTCCGAACGCGAGAGCGCCGTGCTGCGCTCGCGCCAGCTGCGCGGATCGCACCCGGTGCCCGACGCGCGCTCCGAGCGCGCCGGGCGCGCGGCGCTCGCGCTGCTCGCCGCCGCAGCGCCGAACGAGCGACTGGTCGTGCTGCTGTCTGGGGGCGCCTCCGCGCTGCTGGCCTGCCCCGAACCGGGCCTGCGCCCCGGCGATCTCGCGCGCACGACCGCGCTGCTGCTCGCGGCCGGAGCGGACATCGAGGCGTTGAACGCCGTGCGCAAGCACCTCTCGGCCGTGGCCGGAGGCAAGCTCGCGCTGCGCGCGCCGAACGCGCGGATCGACGTGCTCGCGCTCTCGGACGTGCCGGACGCGCGCTGGGATCTGCTCGGATCGGGTCCCTTCGCGCCCGATCCAAGCCGCTATGCGGATGCGCTGAGCGTGCTGCAGCGCTTCCGGCTGCTCGCGGAGGTTCCCGAGGCCGTGCGCGTGCATCTCGAGGCCGGCGCGCGCGGGGAGCGGGCGGAGAATCCGCAGGCCGGCGCAGCGGAGCTCGCGCGGGTTCGCTGCGAGATGCTCGCGGACAACGCCACGGCGCTGCGGGCCGCAGCGCAGCGCGCGCGAGAGCTCGGGCTGCGGGCCGTGATCGCGAGTGATCGGCTCGCAGGGGAGGCTCGCCGCGCGGGGCGGCACTTCGCTGCGCTGCTGCGCTGTGCGCGCCCGCGGGTCCCCGCGTGCCTGCTCGCGGGCGGCGAGACGGTCGTGACGGTACGCGGCGCGGGGCGCGGCGGCCGCAGTCAGGAGTTCGCGCTTGCGGCGGCGCTGGAGCTCGCCGGTCTGCCCGGGCTCGCGCTGCTCGCGGCCGGCACCGACGGCGTCGACGGCCCGACGCCCGCAGCCGGCGCGTTTTGTGACGGCGGCAGCGTCGCGCGGGGGCGTGCGGCCGGGGCGGATGCCTTGCAGGCTCTGGCCACGAACGATTCCCACGGCTTCTTTCGCGCCGAGGGGGGCCTGTTCGCGCCCGGGCCGACGGGCACGAACGTGCGGGATCTCGTGCTGATGCACGTCGATCCGAGCCTGGTTGCCAGCGGTTCTGGCGCCTGAATCCTGGCGTGGGACGCGCGTCGAAGACCCGTTAGCCTGTGACCCGCGGCCGCAGCGCCGCCCAGCATCGAGGGAGGAGACATGTCCCGCACCGGAATCGCCCGCGTCCGCAGCCTGGGGCTCGCGCTGATCGCGCTGCTCCTGGCAGCTCCGAGTCTCCCTGCGGCCGCCGAGCCCAAGAGCAAGCAGATCGAGACCGAAGCCGTCTTCAAGGCCTACGACGCCGCGAACAAGACGATCACCGTCACCGTGATCAAGCCCGGCAAGAATGCGCCGGGACTCGAGAAGCTGAAGAAGGGCAAGGACGGCGTCTTCCACGTCGCCGACGAGGGCTCGGTGCTGACGCGCACCACCGTCAAGCTGCTCACGGGCCAGGCCGCGACCTTCGGCGAGCTGCAGGCCGGGAAGAAACTGAAGATCTTCTGGATCCCCGACGAGAAGAACCCAGGCGAACGCTTCGCGCGCTCGGTCAGCATCTTCAAGCCGGCCGAGGAGGCCGGAGAAGATGCGGGCGACGCCCTCGGCGGCGAGGAATGAGCGCGCTGGCGCCGGAGGGCAGCCCGTGGCGGTGAGCTCCGAGGAGCTGAAGCGTGTGCTCGCGCGGCGCGCCTCGGGCGTCGCGATCGTGACGACCCGCGCGGGCGATCGCATCCACGGCATGACGGTCTCGGCCTTCACCGAGGTTTCGCTGAACCCGCCGCTGCTGCTCGTCTGCGCCGACAAGCAGTCGAACACGCACCCGCTGATCGAGGAGAGCCGCGTCTTCGCGGTGAATGTGCTCGCGCGCGATCAGGAGGCGCTCTCGAACCGATTCGCGTCGAAAAAAGACGAGGATCGGCGCTTCGAGGGCGTGAGGCACGATCCCGGCGTCACGGGCGCACCGCTGCTCTTCGGCACCCTCGCGGCCTTCGACTGCCGCGTCTCCGCGATCCACGATGCCGGCGACCACGTGATCTATGTCGGCGAGGTGCAGGCGGTCACGCTGAGCGAGCGCGAGCCGCTGGTCTACTACGGCAGCGCCTACCGCTCTCTCGCGAGCTGACGAGGCGAAGGGGGGCGTCAGGCCGCCTGCAGCTCCATCGCGGCCGAATAGCTGCCGCTGCGCGCGGCGCCGTTGCAGCGCGCGCGGTGGAGGAAGGTGCGCTGGCCGGCGGCGAAGTTCTGTTCCTTTCCGCCCCAGGCCTTCAGGCAGCTGGCCTGCAGTGCGCGCCCGTACGAGAAGCTCAGCTGCCAGGGCAGGCCCTGGCGCTGGTTGATCGCGTTCAGGTGGGCGGTCGCCTGCTCCTCGGTCTGGCCACCCGAGAGGAACACGATGCCCGGCAGCGCCGCGGGTACGCTGCGGCGGAAGCACTGGATCGTCGCGTCGGCAACCTCGGCGACACTCGCCTGGCGCGGACACTCGGAGCCGGAAATCACCATGTTCGGCTTGAGGATGATTTCTTCGAGCTTCACGCGCTGCTGGTAGAGCGCCGAGAAGACCTTGCGCAGCGTGCGCTCGGTCACCTCGAAGCAGCGCTGCAGATCGTGCCCGCCGTCCATCAGGACCTCGGGTTCGACGATCGGGACGAGACCTCCTTCCACGCACAGGGCCGCATAGCGCGCGAGCGCGTCGGCATTCGTGTCCAGGCAGGTGTCGCTCGGAATGCCGTCGCCGATCGTGAGTACCGCGCGCCACTTCGCGAACCTGGCACCCAGCCCGACATATTCCCCGATCCGCTCGCGCAGGCCGTCGAGGCCTTCGGCGATCTTTTCCTTCGGGCAACCCGCGAGCGCCTTCGCGCCGGCATCGACCTTGATCCCCGGCAGGATGCCCTGCTCGGCGAGCAGCTTCGGGAAGGGCTTCCCGAGCTTCGTGCTCTGGCGCAGTGTCTCCTCGAACAGGATCACGCCGCTGATGTGCTCTGCGGCGCCGGGGGTCGTAAAGAGCAGCTCGCGGTAGCGGCGGCGATTCTCTTCGGTCGACTCGAGCTTGATCGAGTCGAAGCGCTTCTTGATCGTCGGGGCGCTTTCGTCCGCGGCCAGAATTCCCTTGCCAGGCGCGACCATGGCCTGTGCAATCGCTGCGAGTTGGCTGCTCATGGCTCCAATCTCTCCCCATCTCTCCACCTGGCGCTCGCAACTGCGAGGCCCGGGTTGGCGAACTGCATCGGAGGCGTCCTCCGGCCCTGGGATCGGGCATCGGCAGGCACCGGCCGGGATATTAGAGAAGCGCGCAGTGCGGCGGCAGCTTCAGTGCAGCCAGGCCCCCAAGACTGCGGCCGGCGGGCGCGGAGGGGCGGAGAGCGGCAGCTCCCGCCAGTCCCCGAGCGCCACGCGGCACTCTTCCGCGGCGCGGGAGAACACGAGCTCGTAGCGACCCGAGCGCCGCGCGAAGTCCTGAGGGACATCGAGCTCCGGAAGGGCCGAGATCTGGAGCAGGCGGCCGAATTCGGGCACCAGCTGGGCGGGGTCCGCTTCGGCCGAACGCAGCAGAGGTCTGCCATCGAGCAGCACCTCGATGCGTTCGGCAGGCTCGCGCCCACCCCCGCTCGCGTCCGCGCTCGGATCGCGCCAGCGCAGCTGCTGGTGCTCGGCGAATTCGAGGCCCGGGATCTCTGCCCAATCGACCGCAACCTGCGACGAGAGCCGGCGCAGTCGCGCGAGTGGCTGCACTGCGCCGTGGCCCTTCCCGCGCGCGCGCCGCAGCGCCAGCAGCGCTCCGGGCGCAGGCTCCTGCGGCAGCGTGAGCAGCGCGGCATCCGCGGGCGCGGCGCCCGCGCCGCCGAGCAAGAGCAGCGCTCGCTGCGCGGTTCCCGCGAACTGCTCCGGGCTGCCGAGCCCGCGCTCCCAGTGCGAGGGAGAAGCGCTGACGAGCTCGCCCAGCACGGCGTCGCCCGCGCGTACCTCGACGCGCTCGAAATGCGACACCGGGGTGCGCTGCGCGGGCAGCAAGGCGCCCTCGAGCGCCGCGGGCGCTCGCGTCTCGCGGAACGCGAAGCGCGGCAGCGCGTCGGGTTCCTGCAGCAGCGTGAGGAACCAGCGGGCCACCAGCGCGTTCCCCGCGGCGCTCATGTGTCCGAGCCGGGCCCGGTACGGGAACTCGCGCCACGCGGGCAGCTGCGCGGCAAAAAGGGTCGGCGCTGCGAGCTGCGCCGCGAGCTCGACGACGGCCGGATCGCCGTGCAGCAGCAGCACCGGCCGCCCCGCGGCTGCGATCTGGGAGAGCAGCATCCCCTGCAGCGCGCGCGCTTCTGATTGCGCGCTGCGCTCGTCGTAGTAGAAGGGATTCGGCAGGCTGCGCCCCGTGGGCAGCAGCGCGCGGAGCGCGGCCGGCGGACTGCGGTCGTAGCGCAGATAGCGCCAGCTCGGAACGAACGAGAAATAACGCTCCATCCGTTCGCGAACATTCGCGCCGAGCACCTCGACGAGGCGCAGCTCAGCGCCGTCCTGCACGAAGCGCGCATGCAGGTAGTAGGGCGAATGCAGCTCGCTGTGGTTGAACGAGGTGTCGCGTTCCGGGAAGAAGGAGCCGGGACCGAGCAGCACGGCATCGCAGTCCATCACCGTGGCCGTCGCGCGCCAGACGAGAAAGTTCTGGTGGAAGCCGTGCCAGGGGCTGCCGAAATTCAGGACCTCGATCTCCGGGTGGCCTGTCGCGGCCAGCTGTTGCTGCAGCTGCGAAGGGAAGTCCAGATTCGGCGGCACTTCGTCGCCGTAGGTGAAGGAGTCGCCGTAGGCACAGACGCGCCGGCGTCCCTCGACCTTCGCGATCGGGAAGCGCGTGAAGGAGCTCGCGCGGTCGGTCGAGAAGCTTCCGATCTGGCGCATCAGCTCGGTCGAGAGCGCGCCGACTGCGTGGATCTCGATCGCCGCCGGGCGCTCGCGCAGCCGCAGCTCGGCGATGAAGGGACGCCAGGCCAGGTACGCGAGCAGCAGCGGGAATGCGGCGAGGTAGAGCGTGTAGAGGCCGAAGCGAAGCAAGCGCGGCATCGCGCGGGAGTCTACTCGTGGCCTCGCGCGCGGAGTCCATCGGACGCGCGCGCGGCTCGGGTCCGGCGCTTTTCAGGCGCGGCTGAGGAGCGGCCGCAGCGAAAGGCGGCGCCGCCTGCGATGCTCCCGGCCGATGCAGGTGGACCCCGTCGCAATCGTCACCGGGGCGTCTTCCGGGATCGGGGAGGCGTCGGCGCGCTGCCTCGCGCGCGCGGGCTTTCGGGTTGCGCTCGCGGCGCGCCGCGGAGAGCGGCTCGAACAGCTCGCAAAGCAGATCTCCGAGGCCGGCGGCCAGGCGCTGCCGATCGCGACCGATCTCGCCGACGAGGCGCAGACGCTCCGACTGGTCGAGCGCACGCTGCAGGCCTTCGGCCGCGTCGACGTGCTGCTGAACAACGCCGGCTTCAGCCCGGCCGCGCCGCTCGAGCGACTGCCGCGCTCCGAGCTGCGCCGCGCCTTCGAGGTCAACCTGCTCGCGGGTCTGTCGCTGATCGGGGCGGTCGCGCCCGTGATGCGCGCGCAGGGCGGCGGCCGGATCCTGAACATGAGCTCGCTCGCGAGCCGTGTGCCGGCTCCGATCGCGGTGACCTACTCCGCGACCAAGGCCGGCCTCGAGGCGGCCACTGACGCGCTGCGCCTCGAACTCGCGCCCTGGAACATCGAGCTGGTGCTGATCGTGCCGGGCTTCGTCGACACGCCGACCTTCGACAACTCGCGCGAGATGGCGCGCGAGCTGCGCGACGATCCGACGAATCCGTACCGCCAACTGATGTGCGAGCTCGACGCTTTTGCGCGCGCGAGCGTCGCACGGGCTCTGCCGCCCGAGGCCGTGGGCCGCGTCGTCGTGCGTGCCGCGACGGCGCGCCGCCCGCGCACACGCTATTTCGTACCGGCCTCGGCGCGCTTCCAGGGAGCCTTGCTGCGCGCGCTGCCGGATCGCTGGCTCGATCGCCTGCTCGTGCGCGTCTACGGAATCGGCAAGAGCGCAGCGCGCAGCGAGGCCCAGGCCACCGGAGTTCAGTCGGCGATCTCGGGCTCCACGCCGAAGCGCTCGCAATAGCCCTCGAAATCGCGGCGCAGCTCGCGGGCGTCCAGCCCGAACTGCTCGAGCGAGTAGCGGTGCAGTCCGTGCTCGTCGCGCGGGTGCTGGGCGAGATACGCGCGCATCCCGGTTTCCGCTTCGGCGCTGAGCACGAGGCCGAAGCGATCGTAGATCTGCCGCACGCAGCCGATCGGGTCGGCCATCAGATCGCGGAACTGGAGGTCGACGAACTGAGCGGCCCGCTCGGGCAGGCGCTCGCGCGCGGCCATGCCCTGCTCGAAGAGGCGCTTCCAGACGCAGCGCTGCTGGCGGCCCAGCGCGTGCAGGTCGACGCGGTCGGAAGCGACGCGCCGCATGTGCAGCTCGAGGCTCGCGACCGAGGGGATCACGCGCAGCGGGTCGCGGTGCGTCTGGACCAGCAGCGCGTCGGGGTAGACGTCGAGCAGCGCCTCGATCGGCCCGAGGTGCCCTGGCGACTTCAGCACCCAGCGGTCGCGCCGCAGCCGGGATTGCAGATGCTGCAGGAAGCGCCGGTGGAAGCGGTAGGTCGGGCGCAGGTCCTGCTCGAGCAGCCAGCTCTGGTAGCCCGAGACGTCGAAGCACATCTCGAAGCGCAGGCTCATGAACTCGCAGGCGGTGATCACGATGCACTCCTGCGGCAGCAGCGCGCCGATTGGATGCACCGTCTGGAAGCCGGGCGCGAGGCGCCGGACCTGGCTGAAGCGCTTCTCGGCCGCGGCGATGCGGGGGTCTCGCTCGAAACTCGCCGCCTCGGGCGGCGGGCACGGCGCGTCGAGCTCCCACGAAAGTGGCGCGCGGTGCGCGGGATCGGCTGCGAGCAGTCCGTGCAGCAGCGTGGTGCCGGTGCGCGGAAGGCCCAGCACGAAGATCGGCCGCTCGATGCGCTGCTGCGCGAGCTCGGGGTGGCGGTTCCGGTGCGCGGCCAGCTGGAGACGGTGCACGAGCAGCTCCTGGAGCTGGCGCCGCGCGAAGAAGCGGCCGAATGCGGAGAGCTGGGCGTCCTCTTGCAGCGAGCGAGCGAGGCGCTCGAGGCCCGGGCGGAAGCTGGTGTCGCCGAAATCCGCGAGACCGCTCGCGCGGCGCGCGCGTGCGAGCAGCGACTCGGGCTCGAGATCGAAGAGCGGGCGGCCGCGCCGCTCGAGCGAGCGGCCGAGTGCATTCAGCGCGCGAATCGGCAGCGGCCGAAACGGCGGCGGGAGCGACGGGCTCTGCATCTCGCGCGAAGACTAGCTGATGATCTTCGCCAGCCCGGGGGCCACAGGCCGAGGTCGCTGTGCTGCGCGAAGCAGCCCGCGAGCGGCAGCAGCAAGGGGCCTTGCCCCGCGCAGTGAGCCGCAGGCGAACGCAGTCAAAAAGCTACGCGGCCTGGCTCTCCTGCTCGGCGCGCAGCGCGCCGGCGATGTCGGAGATCACGGCCTTCGCGTCGCCGAAGATCATCAGCGTGTTGTCCGCGCTGTAGAGCGCGTTGTCGATGCCGGCGAAGCCAGGATTCATCGTGCGCTTGATCGCGAGCACGACGCGCGCCTTGTCAGCGTCGATGATCGGCATGCCGAAGATCGGGCTCGAGCGGTCGCTGCGTGCGGCCGGGTTCACGACATCGTTCGCGCCGACCACGAGGCAGACGTCGCACTGCGGCATGTCACCGTTGATCTCGTCCATCTCGACCAGCGCGTCGTAGGGGATGTCCGCTTCGGCCAGCAGCACGTTCATGTGGCCGGGCATGCGGCCGGCGACCGGGTGGATCGCGAAGCGCACGGTGACGCCGCGCTTCGTGAGCTGGTCGTAGACCTCGCGCACGCGGTGCTGCGCCTGCGCGACCGCGAGCCCGTAGCCGGGCACGATCACGACGCTGTTCGCGTTCGCGAGGTAGTCGGCCGCGTCGTGCGGCGTGGCGGATTTGACGGCCTTCTGCTCGCCCTGTGCTGCGGCCGCTTGCACCTGGCCGAAGGCGCCGAAGAGCACGTTCGTGAAGGAGCGGTTCATCGCGCGGCACATGATCACGGACAGGATGAAGCCCGAGGCGCCGTCGAGCGCGCCGGCAGTGATCAGCAGCTTGTTCTCGAGCACGAAGCCCATCGCGACGGCCGCGAGCCCCGCATACGAGTTCAAGAGCGAGATCACGGTCGGCATGTCCGCGCCGCCGATCGGCAGGATCAGCAGCACGCCGAAGAGCAGCGATAGCACGATGATCACCGGAAACAGCATCCAGTTTTCCGGATTCACGATCAGCCCGATCGCGGCGGCGATCGCGATCCCGAGCAGCGCGAAGTTGATCAGGTTCTGCTTCGGGTAGGTGATCGGTCGGGTCGGGATCACCTCCTGAAGCTTGCCGGCCGCCATCAAGCTGCCGGTGAAGGTCAGGAAGCCGAGCAGCACTTCGACCGAAAGCGCCGCGGTGCGGAAAGGCGTGAGCTCGCCTTCGCTGAACCAGAGCTGATACTTGGCCGTGCCGACGAGGCCTGCGGCGAGGCCGCCGAAGGCGTGCGAGAGCGCGGTCCGCTGCGGCACTGCGGTGAGCGGCACGCGCGAGAGCGGAATTCCGATCGCGGTGCCGACGAGCACCGCCATCGCGATCCAGACGAAATTCACGATCTCGGGATGCAGCACCGTGCCGAAGACCGCGGCCAGCATGCCGGCCACGCCCGCGGCGACGCCGCGGCGCGCGGTGGCCGGCCGGTTCAGCCAGCGCAGCGAGAAGACGAAGAGCGTCGCCGCGAGGAGGTAGGAGAGCTGCGTCAGGACCTCGCGCATCACTTCCCGCCCTTTTCCTTGAACATCTTGAGCATGCGGTCCGTGATCAGGAAGCCGCTCACGATGTTCGTCACCGATGCCGCCACGGCGATCAGGCCGAGCGCGGTGCTGAAGGGCGTCTTCTGCTCGCCCGCGATGATCAGCGAGCCCACGATCGCGATCGCCGAGATCGCATTCGTGAGCGACATCAGCGGCGTGTGCAGCAGCCGCGAGACGTTCTGGATCACCTGGAAGCCGACGAAGGTCGCCAGCATCAAGACGAAGAGCATCGAAAACAGGTCGAGCTCGTGCACGGCAGGGGACTCCTCGGGGGGGGCAGGAAAAAAGGCGAGAATGGCCGCCGGATAGCACCCCGCGGGCCGCGCGGCAAGCACCGCCACGCCGCTCACGCGTCGATCCGCCGCTCGAGCTGCGATTCGAGCTGTGATTCGAGCTGCGGCTCGAGGACATCTCCGGAGCGATAGGCGACGAGCGGCGCGCGGCCCGCGCGGAGCCCGAGCTCGAAGCGCAGCGCGGCCGGCGCGCGGCCGCGGATGCGCAGGCGCCCCGCATGCACGCTGCGCAGGTGGTGCCAGGCGCAGAGCGCGATGCGGTTCTCGAGCGCGTTCGAGCCGCCCGCCCCGCGGAATTGAATGTGGTGGTCCTGCAGGTTCCGGTAGCTCGAGCAGCCCGGCACCGCGCAGCGCCAGCCGTCGCGCTCGAACACGCGCCACTTGCGGGGCACGCGCGTCTGGTGCCCGCCCCAGGCTTCGATCGCGTGGTCGAGCATCGCCTCGAAGGCTTCCTCTTCGCTCGGCATGCGACCGCAGGCGCGCTCGGCGCGCCTGCGCAGGCTGCAGAGCGCCGCGCGGAAGAATCGCAGCGAGTCGACGGGGCCGGTCCAGAACACGCGCCCGGGTGCCTCACGTCGATCGAAGTCAGTGCGCTGCGCACCCGTTTGCCGCCCCGCGGGCTCCGCATCGCCGAAGTGCGGGGATCGAAGCCGGCGCGCCATGCGGTGTCCTGGAACGGCCCAGCCCCCGCGGGCTCCGCGTCGCCCGGCGCACGCCGATCGAAGCCGGCGCCACACGCGGTGTCCTGGAACGGCCCCGCCGCAGCATGCGTCTCGCTCGAGGGCTCGATCGCTCGGCGAAGCGCGTCGGGATCGACCGGCGCGCCGGCGGTATCGGTGGCGGGGATGTCACTCGATCTCA
>CAYTJA010000131.1:0-4827 GCA_964437835.1 uncultured Spirochaetales bacterium | reverse complement strand
GGCCTCGCAACGGCCGTCGCCAGCGGGTCGGAATGGCGCGCCGCAGTTCGGGCAGCCGAGCTTGCGCACGCCGCGAACGGGTTTGGTCTTCGCGGCCAGCGCCCGGGCGAACGTCCAGCGCTCGGCGACGTACAGCGTCGTTGCTCGTCCTTCGACCGCTGCGTGCAGGTTGGCTTCGACGCCGACCTCGATCTGGAACGAATTGTCCGATCGGCGCAGGCCCCGGATCGCGAGCGAACCGACGACCACGGCGTCGACGGGACCGGGGCGCCTGCCGAGCCCCGGCACCAGATCCGGTGCGAGGTAGGGGCTGAGCGCCTGGAGCGCGTGGGCATCGTGACCTGCGCGGTGGACCTGCGCGTAGAGCGTGGCGGCGAAGTCCTCGAACAGGGCGAGCGAGAAGTCCGGGTCGGCGGCGCCGACCGCCTCCAGCACCTCGTCGCGCGTCGCGGCGGATGCGGGGGCTGCGGGCGCCGGGGCGCGCGGACCGGCGATGTCCGCGCTCCGCCCCCGATTCGCCCCGGGCTTGTTGCCGCCGAAGCGGAGGAGCAGGAAGAAGGCCAAGCCGAAACCGCCGATGACGTAGAAGATCATGAAGTCCCAACTGGTGCGGGCTTGCGGAGCAGCCTGGGTCGCCACCGTCGATTCGGACCGGCCAGCTCGCGACGATCCGGAGCCACCGGAGCCAGAGGAGCTCGTCCCAGCCGAGCCGGAGCCGCCCGAGTAAGACTGTCCGCCCGCAGGCCGAGCCGAGATCCGCGTCGAGAGAGCGGCGCAGACGATCGCCGCCGCGACCAGGCGCTTCACGACGCCTCCACCCGCTCGGGCAGCTCGTTGACGTCGTCGGCGCGCCTCGGCAGTTCGCGGGCCAACACTTCCCCCATCGCGCCCAGCGCGGCGAGGACACTCGCTTCGCCGTCTCCGCGGAGCGCCGACTCGACGCGGGCGATGGCCGCCGTCCAGACGTCGGTCGGAACCATGTCGGTGACGCCCTTGTCGGCGACGACGTGCCCCCGACGTTCGCGTTGCGAGAGGAAGACGAGTATGCCGGTGCGCTCGCGCGTGAGGCCCACGCCGCGCTCCACGAACGTCGCCCGCGCCGCCTGCAAGACCGCTTCGCGCTGGCGGGCGCGCGAGGCGACCAGGCGATTCAGCGCCTCGAAACGAACCGCGGCCTGCGCCGCCAGCGCCCCCGAGAGCAGCGGCGCCGACCAGATCGCGAGCAGCGAGAACTCCCAGGGGCTGAACAGCACGAACGCGGAGACGACCGCACAACTCGCTGCGCCGACGAGAAACGCGCGGCGCTCGTCGACGCAACCCGGGCGGATCGCGACGACCACTTCGGCGCGGCTTCGAGACTCGATCGCCCTCACCGCCTCGGCGAGAGCGCCTCGCGAGTCGGAGCCGAAGAGATCGCTCACAGCATCGCGACGAGCTTCTTGGGCGCCACCGCGCGGTAGCTCTCTTCGATCCAGCGGCGCAGGATGTCGAGCGGCGGCTTGTCCTTGGGACCGAACTGGGCCGTCACCCAGCCGCTCTTGCCGAGGCCGTAGGCGGTGGGCGTCGCGAACGGCAGGTCGAGCGCGAGCATCGACGACTGCGGCAGCTTGGCGCTCATGCCGAAGCCCTGCTCGCCCTTGCCGAGGAAGACGAACACCTTGCCCTTGACCTTGTAGACCGTTTCTCCCCACGGGTGGTCTTCGTACGCCTCGGGGAACGACGCGGCGTACTTGGACAGCACGGCGAGCGCTCCGGCTCGCTTCACGGCCTTCTTGGAGCGCGCTCCAGACATCGCCCGCGATTGTAGCGGCTATGATCCGGTCCGTGCCCCGCTTCGCGCGCTACGCGTGGTTCGTGCTCGCGTACAACCTGGTGGTGATCCTGTGGGGCGCCGTCGTGCGCGCGACCGGCTCGGGCGCCGGCTGCGGCAGCCACTGGCCGCTCTGCAACGGCGAGGTGCTCCCGAGCATCGTGAAGTCCTCCACCGTGATCGAGTTCGCGCACCGGGCGACCAGCGGGATCGCGCTGTTGCTGGTGGTCGGTCTGGTGGCCGGCTCGCGACGGGTGTTCGCCAAGGGCCATCCGGCGCGGCTCTGGGCCGCGCTGTCGATGGCGTTCATCCTGAGCGAAGCCGCGGTGGGCGCGGGCCTGGTGCTGTTCGAGCTGGTGGCCGACAACCAGTCGATGGCGCGCGCTCTCTTCATGGCCACGCACCTGGTCAACACCTTCTTCCTGCTCGGCGTCCTGACGCTGACCGCGCATTTCGCGTCGGGCGCACCCCGGCTCGCGCTCGCCGGGCGCAGCCGCGATGCCTGGATCTTCGCTGTGGCGTTCCTGGCGGTTCTTTTGGTCGGATCGAGCGGCGCGGTGGCCGCCCTCGGCGACACGCTGTTCCCGGCCCAGTCGCTCGAGCATGCGCTCGCTCAGGATCTCTCGCCGACAGCCCACGGGCTGATCCGGCTCCGCCTGCTCCACCCGACCCTCGCCGTCCTTACAGCGCTCGGAATACTGGGCCTGTGTGCGTGGGCCGGGCCACGCAGCCCGGGACGCTGGCCGGCGATGCTGGCCGGCCTCACTCTCGGGCAGACTCTGCTCGGCGGACTGAACGTGGTCCTGCTCGCGCCGATCCCGCTGCAGCTCGCCCATCTGCTGCTCGCCGACTTCATCTGGATCGCGCTGGTGCTGCTCGCGGCCGAGGCGTTGCGCGAGCCGGCCCCGGCAGTCGTCTCGGCGGCCGCCTAGGCGGGTTCTTGCCTCTTCGCTTGCTGGCCGTGACGTCCCCTGCCATCGCATTCGTTCTTGGCTTGGGTCTGGTTGAGTTGGCCCTCCTTTACGTTCCGTACAAGGAACTGGCCTGGAGTCTGATGACACGGCAGGCGGGCCGAGCCGCCGCCCCCCTCTTGCTGGCGCTTTTCGGCCTCGCGGGCCTGGTTTCCTTCGTCACGTTGGCTCGAAACTCCCGCGGTCCCACCCGGCTCGCCGCGTTCTGTCTGGCCGCAGCCTGTCTACTGTATGAGTATCAATACCAACAGTCCCTCGGGCGATTCTCGAATGCCGACGACATCGTGGTCGCCTTCTTTGTCACCAACGCCGAGCACAAGCTCGATGCCGCCGTGACGTATGTGGATGTGCTTCCGATGGCTGCGATCCTCGGTCTCGGCCTTACCTTGTGGTCTCCTCGAGGTGTCCGGGCTCGAGTGAGGGGAGTCGATTGGGCAATCTTGGCCGCGACCGGGTTTCTGTGGGCCGTTGCGAGCTGGGTTGCGGCTGTCAGTTTTCCGATCCTCTCGATACCGAATACGCTCAGAAGCGTCGCTTCGTTCTGCCTGGCGGAGCTCACGTCGTATCGAGGGCCTAGAGATGCTGTACCGATCCAGCCGGCACGGGCCCCGGCGCGCAATCTGGTCTTCGTTGTCGATGAAGCCGTTGACGGAGGACACCTGAGCGCCAACGGATACGCGCGTCCGACAACGCCCTATCTGAAGGAACTGGTCGATTCGGGACGGATGCAGACTTGGCGAGATGCGGTTGCCGGATCGACGTGTAGCCACGCGTCCGGAGTCCTGATGTACACGGGTCTCCAGATTGCAGAACTTCCCGATCGTGAGGGTGTTTCCAGGAGGCTGCCGAATCTCTTTCAGTGGGCCAAGGCCGCAGGGTACCGAACCCATTTCCTGGACGGCCAGATGACCAGCTACTGGATCGGCCCAGTTCGCGACCGTTTAGACGTGGACGAGTGGCATCCGGCTTTGGAGTTTGGAACAGGCGGCGACACGGCCTACATGGTCGACCTCAACATCGCGAAGCTGACCAAGAAGATCCTGGCATCAGGGGACCGACACTTCATTTTCATCTGGAAGGCGGGGCTCCACTACCCCTACTACCGCCGATTCCCGAGAGACTCGGCTCCTTGGAGACCCTACTGGGCCGAGAGGACAATCCACCCGGATCAGACCGACAGTCTCGTCAATGCCTATGACAACGGAATCTTGTGGAGTACCGACGGTTTCTTTCGGGAGCTAATGGGCCCAACCGCCCAGCTGCCTCAGGGGTCGGCGCTTCTCTACACGTCGGATCACGGGCAGTCGCTCGGGCGTTCCCGACTCACCGCCACCCACTGCGGCACCAGTCCCTTCGAGGTGGTGGTTCCGCTGATGGTGTTCGGTTCTGGAAAGCCCCTGGACGAGTCCTACCGGGCATCCCACGGAAATGTCTTCGCGACGCTACTCGATTTCATGGGCTTCGATCCGCCGGGTCGATACGGGCGCTCACTTCTCAGGGTCACGGCCGGTGAGTCCGCGCAGAGATTCTTCTTCGGGCCAGATCTCACATCGGGACATCCGTTTCCGTTTGAAGAAGGCGGCGCGAGCGGCGATCGACTCCGCGCGAACTCCGGCTCTCTAGAGGGACGGTTTCGCCGGGCGGATCCGCAGCAACTTGTAGTCCAGGAAGCCCGCCGTGAGCAGCGGGACGAGCGTCACCGCCACCAGCCGGATCGCCGGGAAGAGATCCGTCTCGTGGATGCGCAGGAACGTCCAGTACGCCGGCCCGCACGACAGCAGCAGCAGGCACAGCGCCCGCCCCCAGACGCCGAGCGCGCGCTTCACGTCGATCGGCCGCGTCTCGCGCCGCTCGACCGCGACCTCGCGGGGCTCCCACGCGAACCGCAACAGCTCCGCCGGCGCGGCAAGGCTCCACGTCGAACGCGGCACGAGCGGCAGGAACAGGAACAGAAACCACGACGTGGCTTCGAACGTACGCTCGCCGGTCTGCCTCACGTCGAGCAGGAACGTCCCGGTGCCGAGCGGCCCGTGGCCGGTGCTGGCT
>CAYTJA010000130.1:0-8747 GCA_964437835.1 uncultured Spirochaetales bacterium | reverse complement strand
CTGGCACGCGGCGCGCCTTGCGCAGTACTGGGACACCCGGCTGCGATGAGGGGTCCCCGCTCTCCGAGAGGTGGAGACGGCATGTCCGCAGCGGAATCTCTCCGATGCTTCCTGACGGCGCTGCTGGCGCTCGCGTTCGCGGAGCAGGGCTGTGTCACGCGCGGCCAGCAGGCTCGACTCGGCGACGAAGCGGCGAAGCAGGTCGAGCAGCAGCTGGGCCTCGTGCGCGACGCCGCGCTCGAGGGCTATGTGCGCGCGATCGGCGAGAAGCTGGCTGCGGCCTCGGCACTCCCCGGCGGACCCTGGAAGTTCCAGGTGGTCGACGCGTCGGATCCGAACGCATTCGCGCTTCCCGGCGGCCATGTCTACGTGACGCGCGGCCTGCTCGCGCTCGTGAATTCCGAGGACGAGCTGGCCGGAGTGATCGGACACGAAATCGGACACGTCACGGCCCAGCACTCGGCGAAGCGCATCGGCGCCGCGGTGATCACCGCACCCATCGCGATCGGCACCGGACTGGCCGGCCTCGTGCTGGGGATCGCGAGCCCGCTGCTGGGGAGCGTGGTGGCGGGCACAGGGCAGCTGCTGACCAGCGGACTCGTGATCGCCCCCTACAGCCGCGAGCAGGAGCACGCGGCCGACGAGATCGGCCAGGGTCTGACGGCGGCGGTCGGCTATGACCCCGACGGGATCTCCCGGTTCCTGCACACGCTCGACCGCGAGGTCACGCTGCAGGCGGGCAAGCAAAGCTCGTTCCACTTCCTCGATAGTCATCCGATGGCTCCGGACCGCGTGGAGCGGACCGCAGAGCGCGCGCGGACGCTCGCGCGCGCGGCGGGCCAGCCGGTGGCCAGCGGGCGTGCGGATTTTCTGAGGCGGCTCGATGGCATCGTCATCGGCAGCGATCCGGCTCAGGGGGTGTTCGAGGAGCATCTCTTCCTGCACCCGGAGCTCGACCTCGCGATCGCGTTCCCACCCGGCTGGGAGACCGCGAACACGGCAGAGGCCGTGGGGGCGATGAGCCCGGATCGAGAAGCGGTTGCGGTGCTCCGCGTCGCGGCCGCGGGCGGCAGCCTGGATGCCGTGGTCGCCGAGGTGCAGCGCGAGCAACAGGACCTCGCCTTCGAGCGCTTCGAGATCGGCGGGCTACCGGCGGCCCGTTCGCGCTTCGCGAGCCGGGGCCGCGTCTCCGAGATCACGCTGATCGGCTACCGAGGGGATGTCTACGCCCTGATCGCCGATTGCGCTGAGGGCGTGGCGAAGGCCTACGGCGCGAGCCTCGACGCCACTGCGCGGAGCTTCCGCGCGCTGCGCGCCGGCGAGCGCACGGGCATCCGCGAGTCGCGATTGCGGGCGCGCGAGGCGCGCGTCGGCGAGACCCCGGCCTCGATCGCGGAGCGCACCGGATCCAGCTGGAAGCCCGAGCAGGTGGCCGTGGCCAACGCCGTCGAAGTCGGCAGCGCATTCGGCGCAGGCTCGCTAGTCAAGCTCTCCCTGCCGCAGCCCTATACGCCGCGGGGACGCAGCTCGCAGTCCCGCTAGTCGGCCGCCGGGACGCAGGCGGGCAGCTCGCTTCATCCGCGCGAGGCACGGCCCGCCAGCCGGTTCAGTCCGTCGAGGGCCGCGACCTTGTAGGCCTCCGCTGCGGTCGGGTAGTTGAAGACGAGGTCACGAAAGATCTCGACGCTGCCTCGGGTCGCGAGCACGGCCTGGCCGATGTGGACCAGCTCCGCGGCGCCATCGGCGATGATGTGCATGCCGAGCAGCTGCAGCGTCTCCCGCTGGAAGACGAGCTTCAGCAGGCCCGTCTGGTCCCCGGTGATCTGCGCCCTCGCGATCTCGCGGAAGTCCGCGCGACCGACTTCATAGGGAACTCCCCGCTCGCGGAGCTGCCCCTCGCTGCTTCCCACCATCGAGATCTCGGGGATGGTGTAGATGCCGTATGGAATCAGCTCCGGGGCATGCTGAACCGGAGCGCCGAACATGTGGCAGGCCGCGAGGCGACCCTGCTCCATCGAGGTGGAAGCCAGCGCCGGAAATCCGATCACGTCTCCCGCCGCATACACGTGGGGCAGCGGAGTCCGGAAGTGTTCGTCGACCCTGAGCCGACCGCGCTCGTCGGTCTCGAGGCCGATGGCCGGGAGGTTCAGCAGGTCCGTGTTGGGCTGTCGGCCCACCGCGTAGAGCAGGCGTTCGGCGCGGAGCTCGCGCCCGCTCGCGAGCCGCGCGCTGACTCCGCCGGCCTCACTGCGGACGGACGAGACCTTCTCGCCAAACACGAATTCGACTCCCAACTGCGCGAGATGGCGGTGCAGGGCCAGCACGATTTCGTCGTCGGCGAAGTCGAGCATCTTGTCCCGCGTCTCGACCACGCGGACGCGCATGCCGAGGGCTGCTCCCATGGACGCGTACTCGAGCCCGATGATGCCGGCCCCGATCACGAGCACGGACCTTGCGATGGCTCCGGAAGCCGCCTGCAGGATCTCGTCGGTGTCCTGGATCGCCGTGTCGCCGAAGTCGATGTCGTCGCGGCGGGCAGGCCGGGTGCCGCAAGCGACCAGGATGTAGCTCGCTTCGACCTGCAGCGGCCCCTCCGGCGTCGTCACCTCGAGGCGGTGGGGCGCGCTGAAGCGCGCGCTGCCCGAGAGCACTTCGATGCCGTTGCGCTGGAGCTGGTCCGAGATCACCGCCTGTTGGCGAGCCACCACCTGCCGGACCCGTTCCTGCAGGTCTTCGCTGCGGATGGTCGCCTGCAGCCGGAAGTCGGGCCCGTAGAAGCTGTGCTGGCGGAAGCCCGTGAGGAAGAGCACGGCCTCGCGCAGCGTCTTGCTGGGAATCGTTCCCGTGTGCAGACAGGCGCCGCCGAGCTGCTGATTCGCGTCGACGATCACGACGCGCTTGCCGAGCTTGGCTGCGGCGATTGCGCACTTCTGCCCGGCCGGCCCGCTCCCGATCACCGCGAGGTCGCAGCGCCTGTCCGGCGACGGTTCCGCAGGCACGCGATCTTCCCTCTCCGCGCAGGGCGTGGCCCGGCGCTCAGGTCGTAGGCTCGGAACTCGTGGGATCGGACCAGCCACCACCTAGCGCGCGGTACAGCGACACGATCGCGAGCAGCTCGTCCCGCCGTGTGCGCGCGAGGTCGTTCTCGGCCGGAAACAGCTGCTGCTGCGCGTCCAGCACCTCGAGGTAGGTCGCGAGCCCGCCCAGATAGCGGACGCGGGCGATGCGCAGGGCCTCGCGCAGCGCGTTCACCGCGCGTTCCTGCTCGCGGCGCACCGCGGCGAACTTCTCCCGTGCTACGAGTGAATTCGAGACGTCCTGCAGCGAGACGAGCACGGCCTGGTCGTAGGCGTGGCGGGCCGCTTCCGCGGCGGCCTGGGAGGCCTTCCAGAAGTACCAGACGCGGCCGAAGCTGAAGAGGGGACCGCTGGCGCTCAGCGCCGCGCCCCAGACGCCGGTTCCGCTCGAGAGCAGATCCGAGAGCTCGCCGCTGGCGCTGCCGTAGAGCGCGGTGAGCCCGATGCGCGGGAAGAAGTCCGCGAAGGACGCTCCGACGCGCGCGTTGGCGGCGATCAGCTGCTGCTCGACCTCGATCAGGTCGGGTCTGCGCTCCAGCAGCTGAGAGGGGACCCCCGCCGGAATCGCGGGCGGCTCCAGCTGGGCGGTGAGCGCGTCTCCCCGAGCCATGCTCCCGGGTGGGCGACCGACGAGCACCGAGAGCTCGTTTTCCTTTCCGACGATACGCCGCTCGACCTCGGGGATCGCTGCTGCGGCCTGTGCGAGTGCCGCCTCCGCTCGCAGCGCATCGAGGCGAGAGCTCACACCGCCCCGGTGCTGCCGTTCGAAGATCTCGAGCGTCTCGGAGAAGGTGAGCACCGTGCGGCGCGCGATCTCGAGCTCGAGGTCCAGCTCGCGCAGCTCGAAGTAGGCCTGTGCGACGCCCGAGACCAGCGACAGCACGACTCCGCGCCGCACCGCTTCGCTCGCCATCGCGTCCGCGCGTGCGGCTTCGCTCGCGCGCCGGATCCGGCCCCAGACGTCGATCTCCCAGGCCGCGTCTAGCAGCGCGAAATAATCGCTGCCGGTACCGCGCCCGGGCGCCGGATCGCTGAAGATCGCGTCGTGGCTGCGCGAGCCCCCCCCGTCGTAGCTGAGCTGCGGGAAGAGCTCGGAGCGCTGCACGGCCGAGAGGTGGCGTGCCTGCTCGACGCGCGCCACGGCCGTGCGCAGGTCGCGGTTGTTCGCGAGCGATTCCCGCACCAGCTCCTGCAGCGCGGCATCGCGGAAGACCTCCCACCAGGGCAGGTCGGCGATCGAGGCCTGTTCCTCGGATTGCTCCCGGAACGCGGCCGGCGCCGGCAGCTCGGGACGCTGATAGTTCGGACCCAGCGCACAGCCGCAGAAGCCGAGTGCGCAGGCGAGGGCCGCGTTGCGCCGGGGCGACGCTCTCATTCCAGGACTCCGGCCACGGGAGTGGCCGCCGTGCTCGCCTCGGTCTCGCGGCGCAGGCCCAGCTTCTCGATCGCGACGAAGAGCACCGGCACCAGGAAGATCCCGACGAAGGTCGCGACCAGCATCCCCATGATCACCGCGATGCCGAGCTGCTGGCGCGAGACCGCGCCCGCGCCGGATGCGATCGCCAGCGGCACGCAGCCCAGGATGAACGCGAAGGAGGTCATCAGGATCGGGCGCAGGCGCAGGCGGGCGCCCTGCAGCGCGGCCTCGACCAGCGGCTTGCCCTGCTCGTGCTCGAGCTTCGCGAACTCGACGATCAGGATCGCGTTCTTGGCCGCGAGACCGATCAACATCACGAGCCCGATCTGGCCGAACACGTTCAGCTCGAAGCCGCGCATCAGCAGTCCGAGAAACGCGCCGAAGACCGCCAGCGGCGTGCCTAGCAGGACGCTCCACGGCAGCGACCAGCTCTCGTACTGGGCGGCCAGGATCAGGAACACCATCAACACCGCGAACGCGAAGACGGCAACAGCTCCGCCCGAGCGCTTCTCCTGGAAAGTGAGCGCGTTCCACGCGTAGCCCATCTCGGGCGACAGCACCTCGGCGGCGACCTCCTCGATTGCGTCCAGGGCCTGGCCCGTGCTGAAGCCGGGGGCCGCCGAGCCCGTGACCTCGGCCGCCCGATACAGGTTGAAGCGCGTGGTGAACTCCGGACCGGAGATGTCCTTCGTGGTCACCAGGGCCGAGAGCGGGACCATGTCGCCGTCCGCGTTGCGCACGAAGAAGCTCGCGATGTCCTGCGCGCGCACCCGGTACTCGGGCTCGGCCTGCAGGAAGACCTTCCACTGGCGCCCGAAGCGGTTGAAGTCGTTCACGTAGGCGCCGCCCATGAAGGCCTGGAGCGTGGTGTAGATGGAGCGGACGTCGACGCCCTGCTTGAGCGCTTTGTCGCGATCGACGTCGGCGTAGATCTGGGGCACCGACGCGCGGAAGGGGCTGAACACGCCCTGCAGCTCGGGCCGCTGGCGCGCCGCCGCCAGGAAGCGCTCGAGCTCCCCCTGCAGGAAGACCACGTCCTGGCCGCTGCGGTCCTGGAGCATCATCGAGAAGCCGCCGCCGGTGCCGATGCCCGGGATCGCGGGGGGCAGGAACGCGAAGACCTGAGCGGCCGGGATCGCGGCGAAGTCGCGGTTGAGCGATTTCACGATCGACTGGAAGCCGACCTCGGGAGCCGTCCGCTCGTGCCAGGGATCGAGGGAGACGAAGAAGAACGCGTTGTAGGTCGCGGAGCTCTGGGAGATCAGGCTGTAGCCCGCCACGGTGTTGTAGTCGCCGACGCCCGGCGTGCGTTCCAGGATCTCCTCGACGCGCTTGCAGACGGCGTCGGTGCGCTCCATCGAAGCCGCGTCGGGCAGCTGCACGTTCACGAACACGTAGCCCTGGTCTTCGTCGGGCACGAAGCCGGTCGGCAGGCGCCAGCCGAAGAATCCCGCCGCCGCGGTGAAGAGCACGAGCACGAGCAGTGTGCGTGCGGTCTTGCGGATGCAGACCCCGGTGAAGCCGACATAGCGCTCCGTCATCCGCTCGAACCAGGCGTTGAAGGCCTCGAAGAAGCGGCCGAGCGGCCCTCCCATCCTGCCGGGCTTCAGCAGCAGCGCCGCGAGCGCCGGCGAGAGCGTCAGCGCATTGATCGCGGAGATCATCACCGAGATCGCGATCGTCAGCGCGAACTGCTGGTAGAGACGCCCGGTGATGCCGGGCACGAAGGCCACCGGGATGAACACGGCGCACAGCACCAGCGCGATCGCGACGACGGGCCCGGCGACCTCCTGCATCGCCTTCAGCGTGGCCTCGCGCGGCTTCATGCCGCGCTCGATGTGATGCTGGACCGCTTCCACCACGACGATTGCGTCGTCCACCACGAGTCCGATCGCGAGCACCAGGCCGAACAGCGAGAGCGTGTTGATCGAGAATCCGAGCAGCGGGAAGAAGGCGAAGGCGCCGACCAGGGAGACGGGCACCGTGATCAGCGGGATCAGGGTCGCGCGCCAGCTCTGGAGGAACAGGAACACGACCAGCAGCACCAACACCATCGCCTCGACCAGGGTGTGCTGGATCTCGACGATGCCCTCGCTGACGGCCAGCGTGGTGTCGAGGGAGGTGCTGTAGGCGAGGTCGCTGGGGAAGCGTCCCTTCACCTCCTCCATCACGCTCTTCAGGCCTGCGGCGACTGCGAGCGCGTTGGAGCCCGGGATCTGGTAGAGGCCGATGATCGCCGCGGGCTTGCCGTTGAGTCGCCCGCGCTGGTTGTAGTTGAGCGAGCCCAGCTCGATGCGCGCGACGTCCTTCAGCCGGATCTGCGCGCCGCTGGGATCCGCGCGCACGACGATGTCGCCGAACTCCTCGGCCGACGCGAGGCGCCCCTGGGCCCGCACGCTGTACGCGAATTCCTGCCCCGGCGGCGCCGGCTCCCCGCCGATCTTGCCGGAGGGGTTGACGGCGTTCTGCTTCTGGACCGCATCCACGAGGTCCGGGATCGTGAGTCCCAGGCGGGCGAGCTGATCGGGCTTGACCCAGATCCGCATCGCGTAGTCGCTGGTGCCGAAGATGATCGCGTCTCCCACGCCGGGGACGCGCTTCAGCTGGTCCAGGATGTTGATCGTCGCGTAGTTGCCGAGGAAGCGGTCGTCGTAGCTGCCGTTCGGCGAGTAGAGCGAGAACAGCACCAGCGGATTCGAGGTGGACTTCTTGACGGTGACGCCGAAGTTGCGGACGTCGGACGGCAGGCTGGCCTCGGCCTGGTTGACGCGGTTCTGCGTCAACACGTTGTCCATGTCGATGTTCGTCTCCACTTCGAAGGAGACGCGCAGCGACATGGTCCCGTCGTTGGCGTTGATCGACCGCATGTAGATCATGTAGTCGACGCCGTTGACCTGCTGTTCGATCGGCGTGGCGACCGACTGCTCGATCGTCACCGCGTCCGCGCCGGTGTAGGTGGCATCGATCTTGATCTCGGGCGGGACGATGTCCGGGAACTGGGCGATCGGGAGACCGCCCATCGCCACGAGTCCCAGGATCACGGTCACGATCGAGATCACGATCGCGACGATCGGACGGCGAACGAAGAAGTAGTCCGGAGGCGCGCTCTCGGGGTCGGCCACGGGATCAGCCCGGGCTGGCCGCGGGTGCGGCCGGCGCTGCGCTTTCCGCCTCGGGTGCGACCACGCTGCCGTTGCGGACCTTCTGGATGCCCTCGACCACGATGCGCTCGCCGGCGACGAGCCCCTTCTCGACCACGCGGTCGCTGCCGGCCTGCGGGCCGAGCTGCACGACGCGGATCTGCACCACGTTGTCGCCGCCGACGACCGCCACCTGCTGCGTCCCCTGGAGTTCCGTCACCGCGCGCTGGGGGATCACCAGGGCTCCCGAGCGCAATTCGGTGACCACGCGCACCCGCGCATATTGACCCGGCCGGACGGTGCGGTCCGGATTCGGGAACTCGGCCTTCAGCGTGATCGTGCCGGTGCGCGGGTCGATCTCCCGGCCCGCCACCACGAGCCTGCCGGGCTGCGGGTGGACGCTGCCGTCGGCCAGCACCAGCTCTGCCGCGACGCGTTCGATGGCGCTCTCATCCGTCAGCGTGCTGCTGATGCGGCTCGCGAAGTGGAGATAGTCGGATTCGCCGATCGGGATCGACACCCGGATCGGATCGACCTGGGAGACCGAGGTGAGTGGATCGGCGCTGGTCGGGCCTACCAGATCTCCGATCTGCGCAATCGCGACGCCTGCGATCCCGGAGATCGGGGCGCGGATCTGCGTGAACTTCACGTCCACATCGGCCTTCGCGACGACGGCCCGAGCCGATTCGACTGCGGCCCGCCCCGCGCGCGCGGCCTGGATCGCGTTGTCGAGCTCCTGCTGACTCACGGCCCCCTCGGCCGCCAGCGGGGTGAAGCGCGCGACGTCCTGCTCGGCCTTGGCCAGCGCTGCGCTCGCTCGCTCGAGTTCGCCCTTGGCCTGATCGAGCGTCGCGCGGAAGGGGCGCGCGTCGATGCGGAAGAGCAGGGCGTCCTTCTCGACCAGCGAGCCTTCGCGGTAGTCGCGCGAGAGCAGGTAGCCGCTCACCTGCGCGCGGATCTCCGCGTCGACGTTGCCCTCGGTGGTGCCGATCCACTCGCGCTCGATCGGAACGTCGCGCTGGGCGACCGCGCCCAGCACCACCGGAACGGGCGGCGGCGTCGGAGCTTTGGACTCTCCACAGGCAGCGGCACACAGCAGCGCAATCGCGATGG
>CAYTJA010000129.1:0-7151 GCA_964437835.1 uncultured Spirochaetales bacterium | reverse complement strand
CCCGCCGAGGCCCACGAAGATCAGTACCATGCCCATGTGCACGATGTCCCCGCCATAGCGGCGGGTGTTGCGCAGAGTCAGCTCAATTCCCGCAGGGATCAAGGACATCTGCTGCTTGCGGCCGATGGTCCGGGCGCCTTTGTAGAACTCCTGGAAAATCGTGCCGGTGACGAACATGCTCAGCATGAAGCAGACGTTGGCGTAGAAATCGCGCGAGCCAAAAGCCACCAGCACCACACCCAGAACTAATCCTGAAACCGCCGGCCACAGGAAGTTGCGGCGCAATCCGTCGAGCGACGTTTTCCGCCAGGCCAGCAGCGGGCCGACGCCGGTCAGGAACAGCAGGAAGAGCGCCAGCGGACCGTTCACGAAGTTGAAGAACTTGGGCCCCGGGGCGATCCGGTTGCCCGTCAGCGCCTCGCTGAAGACCGGGAAGATCGTGCCCCAGAAGATCACCACGAGGATCGCGATCAGCACCCAGTTGTTGAGCAGGAAGGCCGCCTCGCGCGACACCATCGACTCGATCTGGTTCTGGCTGCGCAGCTCGCCGCGGCGCGCGATCAGCGCGACCAGGAAGATGCCCGCGGTGACCAGCACGTAGCTCAGGAAGATCGAGGTGAAGAGCGGCGTCTGGGCGAAGGAGTGCACCGACTGCACGATGCCGCTGCGCGTCAGGAAGGTGCCGAAGAGGCAGAGCGAATAGGTGAGGCCGATCAGCAGCAGGTTCCAGCTGCGCAGCATGTTGCGCTTCTCCTGGATCATGACCGAGTGCAGGAACGCGGTCGCCGGCAGCCACGGCATGAAGGAGGCGTTCTCGACCGGGTCCCAGGCCCAGTAGCCGCCCCAGCCCAACACTTCGTAGGCCCAGCGCCCGCCGAGCATCACGCCGATCGAGAGCGCGAGCCACGCAAACAGCGTCCAGCGTCGCGTGGTACGGAACCAGCTGGTGCCGAGCTCGCCCGTCACGAGCGCCGCAAAGCCGAACGCGTAGGGCACGGAGAATCCCACCAGGCCCGTGTAGAGCATCAGCGGGTGGATCATCATGACCGGGTGCTGGAGCAGCGGGTTCAGCCCGTGGCCGTCCGAGAGCACGTGCGAGGGCGGCAGCTTCTGGAAGGGGTCGCTCACGAAGCAGAGCAGCACCAGGAAGAACACCGCGTTGCCGAGCAGCACGCTCGAGACCCACGGAATCAGCGAGCGATTCGCTCCGCGCTGCAGCGCAAGGCAGGACGCCGAGTAGGCGCAGAGCATCCACAGCCACAGCAGCAGCGAGCCCGCCTGGCCGCCCCAGAGCGCAGCCAGGCGATAGGGCAGAGCCATGCTGCGCGCGGAGTTCTGCGCGACGTAGGCGAGCTGGTAGTCGCAGCTCGCGAAGGCGTAGAAGAGCGCCAGCATCGCGACGCTGACGGTCGCGAATAGCAGGGTGACGCAGCGCTCCGAGACGCGGCTCCAATTCGGGCGCTTTGCGATGCCCGCGTAGATGCCGGCCACCAGACCGAAGAGACCGAGCACCAGGCCGAAGCGCAGGGCGAGGGCGCCGAGCTCGCTCACGCGGCTCCCGCTCCCGGCGTCTTGGGCTGGAACTTCGAGGGGCACTTCGCGAGCACTTTGTCCGCGCGGAAGTAGGCCCCGGCGGGCCCCTGCGCGAGCGCGCCCTCGACCACGACCTCGGCGCCGTCCTTGAACAGGTCAGGTGTTTCGAGGCTCTCGAACACGACGGGCAGAATCTCGCCGGGCGGTCCGCCCGCGTGGGGCGCCTGGTTCTGGACCGAGAACTTCACGCGCAGCGCCTCGAGGTCGCGCTCGATGCTGCCGAGCGCGACGTAGCCGTGGACGCGCGCGGCCTGGCCGACGCGGGTGTCCGCCTGTTGCTGGAAGTCCGAGAGCGTCTCGTAGTAGCGGAAGCTTGCGCCGGATTCGAGGCGGTCGCTCGCGTACCAGCCCAGGAGCAGCGCGATCAGCGTCGCACCGCCCGCGATTTGCACGCCCTTGGTCATGCTCGTCTCCCTCGCATGCGCTGGTCATCGGCACGAGCCGACGGCCGCGATAGTAGCCGCGCGGCGCTGCGCCGGCATCCGCGCGGAGCCGGAAAGTGCATCCAATCCGATGACTTGCGCAGCAGCCGCGGTTGACATGCCGGACCCGTCCGGCTACCCGGAGGCGATGCCGATCGCGATCGCAGGCCGAGCCCGGGACTGCCAGCCCTTCCTCGCGATGGAGATCATGGAACGCGCGCGGGAGCTCGAGCGCGCGGGCCGGAGCGTGTTGCACCTCGAGCTCGGCGAGTCCGACTTCCCGCCGCCGGCCGCCGCGGTGCGCGCCTGCTGCGACGCCCTCTTGGCCGGCGAGACGCGCTACACCGACAGCCGCGGCCTGCCCGAGCTGCGCGAGGCGATCGCGGCGGACCTGCAGCAGCGCTTCGGCACCTGCGTCGGCCCGGAGCGCGTACTCGTGACGAGCGGCACTTCGCCGGCCTGGCTGCTGGTGTTCTCGCTGCTGCTCGAGCCCGGCGACGAGGTCCTGCTCGGCACGCCGCACTACCCCTGCTATCCGAATTTCATCCGTCAGCTGGGCGGTGTCCCGGTGCTGGTGCCGACGCACGCCGAGCAGGGCTGGCAGCTCGATCCCGAGGCGGTCGCGCGCGCGCGCACACCGCGCACGCGCGCGATCGTGGTCGCGTCGCCCGCGAATCCGACCGGAGCCGTGCAGAGCGAGGACCGGCTGCGCGCGCTGGCCGCGCTCGGCCTGCCGCTGGTCTCGGACGAAATCTACGACGGCTTGCTCTACGACGGCGCGCGCGTGACCTCGGCGCTGCAGCTCTCGGAGCAGGCCTTCGCGCTCGACGGCTTCTCGAAGCGCTATGCGATGACGGGCTTCCGGCTCGGCTGGGTGGTCGCCCCGCCGGAGGCGCTGCGGCCGCTCCAGAGCCTGCAGCAGAACCTGTTCATCTCGGCGAACCCCTTCGTGCAGCGCGCCGGCATTGCGGCGCTGCGCGAGGGCGCGCAGACGCCGCGCGCGATGCGCGAGGCCTTGCTGCCGCGCAGGGCCCTGCTCGCGCAGGGACTGCGCCGGCTCGGCTTCGGCGTGCCACAGCTGCCGCAGGGCGCCTTCTACCTGTTCGCCGACGCGCGCCGCTTTACAAACGACTCCCTCGGCTTTGCGCGCGCGCTGCTCGAGCGCGCGGGCGTGGCCGTGACGCCCGGCATCGACTTCGGCACTGCGGGCGAGGGCTGGCTGCGGCTCTGCTATGCAGCTCCCGAGGCGCTGCTGCTGGAGGCGCTGGAGCGGATCGAGCGGGCGCTGCCGGAGCTGGCTGTGCTGGGCGCTGCGCCGTGACGGCAGTGCGCGCCGAATTCGCGATCAGCGCCGCGGCGCCGGCTCAGTTCCCGCGCCCCGCGGCACCCGAGATCGCACTGCTCGGCCGCTCGAACGTCGGCAAGTCGAGCTTGCTGAACCGCCTCGTCGCGCGCCGCCAGCTCGCGCGCACCAGCAGGACGCCCGGCAAGACCCGGCTCGTGAACTGGTACCGCGTCGAGCGCGGGCGCGGGCTCTTCCTCGTCGACCTGCCGGGCTACGGCTACGCGCGCGTGGCGAAGCGCGAGCGCGAGACCTGGAAGCCCCTGATCGAGAGCTACCTCTCGCGCGGGCCGGTGCTGCGCGGCGCGCTGCTGCTGCAGGACCTGCGCCGCGATCTCAGCGAGGACGAGCGGCTGCTGCTCGCGTGGCTCGCGGAGCGCGGGATCCCCGCGCTGCTGGTGCTCACGAAGTGCGACAAGCTCGGCCCGATGCGGCGCGCAGAGCGCGTGCGCGAGCTGGCGCGCGCGGCCGGTCTCGCGCGCGAGCGGGTTCTCGCGACCTCGGCCGAGAGCGGCCTCGGGATGCGCGAGCTGTGGCGGGCGATCGATGCGTTCCTCTCGGGCGCCGACGTCCCGGCCTGAGCCGCGCGCGCGCCTGCGGGCGCGCCTGCGCGGCCCGACCGGGATCCTGCTCGCGTTCGCCGTGCTCGCCGCCGCAGGCTGCAGCGGGCGGGCGCGCAACGCCGTGCTGATCACGATCGACACGCTGCGCGCCGATCACGCCTCGAGCTACGGCTACGCGCGCGAGACGACCCCCGAGCTGGATCGCTTCTTCGCCTCCGGCAGCGTCTTCGAGACCGCGATCAGCTCTGCACCCTGCACCGTGCCCTCGCTGAAGCAGCTGCTGCGCGGATCTTTCGAGACCGGCCCCGAAGTGCCGACGCTCGCGGAGCGGTTACGCGGCCGGGGCTATGCGACCGCGGCCTTCGTCAGCCAGCACCAGTTCCACCGCGAGCTCGACGCCTATCGCCGCGGCTTCGAGGTCTTCGACCTGCAGGCCGAGCACGAGGTCGATCGGCACGGACTCTCGGCGCGCGGCGCGCGGCAGGTCGCGGACCGCGCGCTCGCGTGGCTCGACAGCTTTGCGGGCGAACGCCCCTTCCTGCTCTGGCTGCACTTCTTCGACCCGCACGATCCCTACGAGCCGCCCGCGGCCCATCGCGGCTTCGACGCCGGCAACCGCTCGCGGCGCAGCGGCGATCGCCGCAGCGACCTGCTGCGCGAGAAGCGCAGCCAGAGCGAGCTCGCGCGCGACGCCGGCTACATCTTCTCAGCCGAGGACGTGCAGCACCTGATCAACCTCTACGACGGGGAGATCCAGTACGCCGATCGCGAGATCGGCCGCGTGCTCGCGGCGCTCGAAGCCCGCGGACTGCTCGCGCGCAGCGCCGTGGTCGCGACTTCGGACCACGGTGAGCGTCTCGGCCGCGCGAATCACTGGGATCATTGCGCGACACTGCACGACGACGAGCTGCGGGTGCCGCTCTGGATTCGCGTCGACGGCGCGCCGCTCGCGGGCCGCGCCCGCGTGCGCGCTCCCGCCAGCACCCTCGACATCGTGCCGACGCTGCTGGCACTGCTGGGCGATGCCCCGCAGGCGGAGCGGTCCTTCGCGCGCGACCTGCGCGGGATCGGCGACGAGCGCGCGGCGCTCGCGTACTGGCGCGGCAGCTTTGCGGTGCGCGCTCGCGACTGGAAGCTCGTCAGCTCGAGCGAGCAGCAGCCGCCGCTGCTCCACCACCTGCCGAGCGATCCGCTCGAGCAGCAGAACCTCGTGGGCCGCGGCGAGGCGGCGGAGACACATCTGGCCCGCGAGCTCGAGCCGCTGCGCGGGCTCGGCCCGCGGCTCGAGCTCGAGAACGCCCGGCAGCACGAGGCGCTGCGCGTGCTCGGCTATCTCGAGTGAGCGCGGCGCGCGCGCTGGCAAGCCGCTTCGGCGCGCAGCGAGGCGAAGCCGAGCGGAGAGCGGGTGGGACCGGGCCGTTCCCGGACCGGGACCCGCAAGGCTCGGCGCGCAGCGAGCCGCAGGCATTCTCCTATCCAATCGCCACCGGAAGGCCCCTCGAGCTCCTCATGCCAGCACGCTCCCGGCGCCGAGCTCGCGCAGGAAGTCGACGATCGGCAAGACACGCACCCCGCGATCGGCGAGAGGGTGCTGGCCGGTGTAGACAGCGAATGCGGCCGTCAAATCGCGCTCGCTGAGCAGATCCACGAGCGTCGAAGCGTGCTCGCGGCGCCAGGTCTTCGCGGCCTTGACTTCGATGCCGACCCGACGTTTGCCGCGTTCCCAGACGAAATCGACCTCCGAGCCTTGTGGTCCCGGTCCGGGCGCAGCCCGGACCACCCCACTTCGCTCGGCTGCGCCTCGCTGCGCGCCGACTTCGTCGGCTTGCATGTCTCGTCTGTTTTAGGCGGAGCCTCGTTACAAGTGCGCCGCGCTCCGCAGCCTCGAGCGGCTCCCGCAGCCGGCCTGCCAGGCCGCGCACGACGCCGGTGTCGAAGAGAAAGAACTTCGGATGTTGAACCTCCTTGATCCTCGCTCGCGGGCGCCAAGCCGGCAACCAGGTGCCGATCAGCGTATCGACGAGCACTTCGAAATAGCGCGCCACGGTCGGCCGGGCGACGCCCGCGTCTCGCGCCACACCTGCGACGTTGACCACCTGTGCATTGCACAGCGCCGCGACCTCCAGGAATCGAGCGAAGCTTCCGACGTTCTTGACCAACGCCTCCTGCTGCACCTCCTCGCGCAGATAGGTGCCGACGTAGGCCTCGAGCACGTCGATGGCCTGTTCCGGTTCACTGCGGACCTTGGGCAGCAGGCCCGTGGCCAGCAGCTCCTCGAGATCGAAGTCGAACTCCAGCTCGGTCGCAGTCAGCGGGAAGAATTGGCGTGTGATCGCGCGCCCCGCAAGCATGTTCGCTTCGAGTCGCCGGAGCTTTCGCGCGCTGGATCCGCTCATCGCGAAGCGGTAGCGCTTGCCGTGCTCGGCGATCAGGGCATGCACCTCGTCGAGCAGCGCCGGCAGCCGCTGGACCTCGTCGACGACGACCCATGCCCCTTTCGGCAGCGCCTCGACACGCGCCCGGAAGGTGTCCGGCCGCTGGGTCAACTCGAGCACGAGCGGCATGCGCAACAGATCGAACCATGCCGCCTGCGGAAGCCACTGGCGCAGCCAGGTGCTCTTGCCGGTGCCGCGCGGACCGAACAGGAAGAACGACTCGCTGGGCAGCGCCAGAGACCGTGTATACATCGCGATCATTTCGACGGGAAAAAATGATCGTGCGCTAGCCACCCCCGCAGCTCGCGGCGAGGCCCCCGGAGGCGCGCCGGGCGCGTGCCCAGGGGCTACGCGACCGGAGCCCCACGCTCGAGTCGTCTCCGCGGCCGCCGCCTCGAGTCCCGCGGCTACGAGCTCGACCTGGACTCCGGATTCGAAGCCGGCGCCGGCCGGCACGCGGACACGGACTTCGATTTCCGAGCCTGACCGACACGACGGCCGCGTTACCTGGCTCCGAGGCGATCACCTGAGAGCCCCGGTGCGCGGAATGCAGTAGGCCCACGACGCGACTCGTGCACCCCACGGCCAGTCCCGCATGCCCCGCGTTCGCCGCGCACCGCCGCACGCGGCCGCCGCGGCCCGCTTGAATTCCCCGCCGCCGGTCATTGCCCCGCGGGAGTTGGCAGGTTGACTCTCATAGGCCGTCGATTCCGATTCCCCGCCTTTCCTTCCTGCGCGCCCGCTTCCCCGATGGAACTTGCCAGATCACGGGGTTTTCGGACCTCGAGCGCACCCG
>CAYTJA010000128.1:0-16413 GCA_964437835.1 uncultured Spirochaetales bacterium | reverse complement strand
GCCCGGCGCTCCCGCTCGCCTCTGGCTCGCTGCGCGCCGAGGCGGCTTATTCGCACTCCGCTCGCCTGCGGCTCGCTGCGCGCCGAAACGGCTTGCCCGCCCTCCGCTCGGCTTCGCCTCGCTGCGCGCCGAAGCGGCTTGCGAAGAGACGGACTGCCGCGCGTCCCGGCGGATCAGAGTCCGAGCGCTGCGCGCGCGCGCTCGAGGATCCGGCGCAGCGCGGCGGCGGGGTCCTGCGGCGTCGCGAGCGCGTCGCGGCTGATCGCCTGCACGTCGGAGAGCGCCTGCAGCAGCGGATCCGCAGCGGGCGGCGCCGGCGGAGTGCCGGGATCGGGCGCGGGCGAGTCGTGCGGGGGCTCCGGCAGCGGGCCCGGAAGCGCCGGCGTCGCGCCGTTCTGCACCCGGAAGAAGAGCTTGAGCGCGCCCGCTTGGAAGCCCTCGCGTCCCTCGTCCACGGTCTCGAAGTAGAGCACGTGCACGCCGTCTGCGAGGCCGCGCGTGTCCCACTCGAAGCTGCCGTCGAAGAGACCCGGCTGCGAGTAGAGCAGCACCCCACCCGCCGCATTCGGGACGCCGACCTGCGCCTGCTTCCAGAACTCCGGGAAGCGGTGGAAGTCGACGTCCTGCCAGAGCTGCGAGCGCCGCTGGTGCGTGCCGCGCTGGTGGCGGATTCGCAGAGGCACCACGCCGCTCACCGTCGGCATGGTCTGGTCGAGATCGGCTTCGCCACGAAAGAAGTCCATGTAGTTGACGCTGACGTTCGCGTAGTCGAAGCCGCTGTACCACGAGCGACCGATCGGGTCCGGGCGCGAGCGGTAGTTCTTTGCCGGCTTTCCGTTCTCGAGGAAGATCTGATAGTTGAGCGTCGCGAACTGGCGATCGCCGAGGTCGTTCTTCGAGATGTTCGGCGTCAGCCGCAGCTCGTGGAGGCCACCGCTCGCGGCGAGCTCCGGGTCGAGCGTCATGTCGACCCACCAGTGGCACTCGCGCATCTCCATCGGCGCGCTCTGGCAGCGCAGGTCGAGCGGAACCTTCTGCTTGACGTCGCTCTCCCAGGACCAGCGCGCGAGGTTGATCACGCCCGGATTGTTGAAGGCCGTCACGCGCACGCTGAAGGGCTGCGGGCGGCGGAGGCTCACGAGCCTGCCGTCCGTGTCGCGCGCGTTCGGCAGGCAGGCCGCGAGGTGCAGGTGGCGCGGGTGCTCCTCGGAGGCGGGCCCCCACCAGCTGTGCACCTCCATCGGGATCGCGGGTGCGATGCAATCCGGATACAGACCGAAGGGCGCGCTCGCGTCTGCGGCGTGCGCGGCCGGCGAGAATCCGATCGAGAGCGAGAACAGGGCCCCGGCGAGCGAGAAGCGCCCCCGGCGGCGAGCAGTCGTGAAGTGCGGCATCAGCATCCCTCGCGAGTGGCGGGCTGGCAGCGGGGGAATGCGCCGGCCCGCGGTTGCAGCTCTCTTCGGAGCGTTCGCAGGGAATTGCGTGAACGGCGTCACATCACGCGAAATGCGCGCACGTTTTCTCGAGAAAACAAAGATTCGAGCGGCGGAGTCTCGCCCGCGCGGCCTCAGTGCCCGGCGGCCGGGATCACTTTCTCGACCACAAGGCGCAGGCTCTTCCAGGCCAGCTCCGGCGGCAGGCCGCCGCAGAGCGGCTGCAGCGCAAGCATGCCGGCCTTGCGCAGATGCTCGATCGCTTCGGGGACCGAGAAGATCCGGTAGTTGCCGGCCTCGCGGCGCAGCGCGTCGACATCGGCGGCGCCGGACTTCGTGATCGCCTGGTGGTCGCTGCCCATCCACTCGGCGTACATCTGAGCGTCGTGCAGCAGGTAGGGCCCGTACTCCTTCCAGGCCGCGTCCGGATCCTCGGCGACAAAGGCCGAGGAGACGGAGCCCGGCGGCGAATCGTAGAAGGTGCCGGGCTGGGTTCCGGCCTTCGCGCACTCGTCGCGGTAGAAGGCCTCGAGGCCGGTTCCGCCCTCGGTCAGCATGCCCATCCCGTAGCGCGCCGCGCGCCGGAC
Organism: uncultured Spirochaetales bacterium; assembly: GCA_964437835.1. Taxonomy (GTDB): domain Bacteria; phylum Myxococcota_A; class UBA9160; order UBA9160; family SMWR01; genus CAYTJA01. The sequence goes on along the minus strand of CAYTJA010000128.1, from coordinate 14,393 downwards.
CGCGGCCTTGCTGTGGCCGCCCATGAAGAGCGCAGGGCCGCCCGCGCTGAAGGGCTTGGGCCGCAGCCAGACGCGCCGGCCCTGATAGTCGAAGGGCTCGCCCGAAAAGCAGCGGCGCAGCACTCCGAGGCACTCGTCCATGCGGCGGCCGCGCGCGGCGAAGTCCTGGCCGAGCATGGAGTACTCCTCGGGGCGGTAGCCGACGGCCATGATGTAGGAGACGCGGCCGCGCGAGAGGTGGTCGAGGATCACGATGTCCTCGGCGATGCGCACCGGATCGTGCAGCGGGAGCAGCAGCGCGCCGATCTGGATCGGGATCCGCGAGGTCGCGCCCGCGATCGCGGACGCCAGCACGAGCGGGGAGGGCAGGTAGCCATCGCGGCTGTGGTGGTGCTCGCTCGCCATCACCGAGAGCGCCCCGTTCAGCTCGGCATAGCGCGCCATCTCGACGGCGGCCTGGTAGAGATCGGTCACGGAGGCCTTGCCCCAATCGGGGCAGCGCATGTCGAAACGCAGTGAAAACATCGCTTCTCCTTGGTTCGAGGGGCTCTCAGTAGCTGCGCGGGAGGCCGAGCACCTTCTGCGCGATGAAGTTGAGCGTCATTTCCTGGGTGACCGGCGCGATCTTCATCACGCGAGCCTCCCGGAAATAGCGCTCGACATCGTGCTCTTTTGCATAGCCCATGCCGCCCAGCGTCTGCACCGCGCGGTCGGCCGCGAAGAAGCCGGCCTGGCGGCGAGGTATTTCGCGGAGTTCGCGGCCTCGGCGCAGTCGAGGCCCTGGTCGTAGCGCCAGCCGGCGTACTGCGCGAGCTGCCACGCGGCGCGCAGCTGGATGTGCGCCTGCGCGAGCGGGTGCGAGATCGCCTGGTTCGCGCCGATCGGGCGCTCGAAGACCTCGCGGTGCGTCGCGTAGTGCACCGCGCGGCGCAGCGCGGCCTCGCCGATCCCGATCGCTTCGGAGGCGAGCAGCACGCGTTCGGGATTCAGGCCGTGCACGAGCGCGCGCCAGCCCTGGCCCTCCTCGCCGATCCGGCGCCAGCCCTCGACCGGCAACCCGTCGTATTGCACTTCACAGGACGCGACCGCGTTGCGTCCCATCTTCGGGATCGCGCGGATCTCGACGTAGTTGCGGTCGAGATCCGCGAGGAAGAGCGAGAGTCCGTCCATCTGCCCCGGCTCGCCGCTGGTGCGCGCGAGCAGCAGCACCACCTCGCTCTCGAGAGCCTTGGTGGTCCAGACCTTCTGCCCGCGCACGACATAGCCGCCGCGCCCGTCGGGCTCGGCGCGCGTGGCGACGCGCGAGGTGTCGGTGCCGGCGTTTGCCTCGGTCACGCCGAAGGCCACGTGCAGCTCGCCCGCGGCGGCGCGCGGCAGGAAGGCCTGCTGGAGCCGCTCGCTGCCGAAGCGCACGACCGGATTCAGGCCGAAGATCGTCAGGTGCAGCGCGCTGCAGCCGTTCATCGCGGCGCCGCTCGCGGCGACCTCCTTCAGCACGATCGATGCCTCCTGGATGCCCTGGCCGCCGCCGCCGTACTTCTCGGGCAGCGCAATCCCGACCCAGCCGCCGGCGGCCATCGCGCGATAGAAGTCCCACGGAAACTCGTGACCTTCGTCGCAGCGGCGCCAGTACTCGTCGGGAAAGTTGGCGCACAGCGCCTGGATCGCCTCGGCGATCGCGACATGCTCGGAATTCTCGCTGAAGTCCATGGCTGCTGGCTCCGGCTGGATCGGCGGCTGCGGGCTGCACGCGCGGATCTCGCGTTCAGCGCGGGCGCCGCCCGATCGCGGTGATCGAGATTGGTGAGAGGATCGCGAAGTCGGGCCGCCGCGCCTGCGCGATCGCGGCGTCGGCGTCGAAGCCCGCTGGCAGGACCGACTTCGGCAGCACCGGCAGCGCTCGCGCGAGCGCCGCGATGTACCACTCGGCCGAATCGGTTCCGCCCTGCATCGTCCAGGTGATTCCGCTCGCGTCGACCTCGACCAGGCCGCGGTCGCGGAACGCCTGCAGCAGCAGGCGGCCCCAGGTCGCGGAATAGCCGTGCTGCGTGCGGCTCAGCTCTCGCAGCGTGCGCGTGAGGGTTGCGAAGGGCTCGGGCACGGGCTGGGCGTCGAACTGGATCCAGTCGGCGTCGGTCACGACGACGGCGCCGCCGGGGCGCAGCGAGGCGATCATCGCGTCGAGCACGGCCTCGCGCTGCACCAGGTGCTGCAGTACACCGCGCGCGTGGATCAGGTCGAACTCGGCCGTCCCGATCGGCTGGCTCGTGACGTCGAGCTCGAGCACTTCGAGCACGCCCGAGGAGGGCGCTTGAAAGCGCGTGTCAACGTCGATCGAGACGACGCGGCCGCCGGGCCCGACCTCCGCGGCCATCCAGGCGGCGACCGTGCCCGCTCCCGAGCCGAGGTCGCAGCAGCGCGCGCCGCGCGCGATTCCGGCGCGGCGCAGACTGGCTTGCGTGGTCGGATCGAGCAGGCGCGCGAGCACCAGCAGGCGCGCGCGCTCCTGCCGGATCTGATCCTCGTCCTGGTTGATCCGGTACGACTCCGGAGTCGCCGGATCGCGCTGCGTATTGGTTTGGCTCGTCATCCGAGCGAGAGGCCGCCGTCGACGCAGAGCGTCTGGCCGGTCACGAAGCGCGCGGCCGAGCTCGCGAGGAAGAGAACCGGGTCCGCGATCTCCTCGGCGTTGCCCCAGCGCCCCATCGGAGTGCGCTCGATCACGGGGCGCTCCATCGCTTCGACTCCCTTCATCGGCGCGGTCATGTTCGTCTCGATCAATCCCGGCGCCACCGCATTCACGCGGATGTGGTCCGGGGCCCAGGAGGAGCCGAGGTTCTTCGTCAGCAGCACGACGCCGGCCTTGGCCGCCGCATAACCCGGATTCGTCGAGCCGCAGGACGCCAGGAAGGCCGCCATGCTCGCGATGTTGACCACACTGGCGCCGCCCTCGAGCTGGCTCTTCTGCAGCGCCGGCTTGCAGGCAATCGAGAGCTCGAAGACGCTCATCAGCAGGATGTCGATCGCATCGCGGAAGACGTCCGGCTTCCATTCCTCGTAGGCGCGCGTGGAGCCGGCGTTGTTCACGAGTACGTCGAGGTGCTCGAAGCAGCGCCCGAGCGCAGCGAGCGCGGCGCGATCGCGCAAGTCGAGCTGGCGATAGCGAAAGCGCGAGAGGTCGTGGCCGTAGTCTGCGGGCGACTTGCGGGTTCCGGTGATCGTGACGGCAGCCTGGGAGTCGGCGAAGGCCTTTGCGATTGCGAGACCGATGCCATTCGAGCCGCCGGTCACGAGGACCTGTGCACCGGAGTAGTCGAAGTGGAAGCCGCTGGCCATGAGTCCTCGTTCGGGGGAATGCTCTTTCGCGCTGCGGGCGCGCGGCCCTTGCTCGATTCAGCGCTGCGCGCGCACCCAGTCGCTGTTCAGGTTCACGTTGCCGCCGTCCCAGGGCCGCTCGCTGAGTTCGAGGATCAGCGGGTCGCCGGGACGCTCGAGATACGCGTAGGCGATCGTCGGGTCCATCCGGTGCAGCCAGATCGCCTCGTAGCCGAGCGGCTTCGCGCGCGCGATCACGTCTTCGGTGTGCTCGACGCGGAAGCTCACGTGGTGCAGTCCGCTGCGGCCTTTTTCGAGAAACTCGCGGTGCGGCGTCTCACCGCTGACCCACTCGATCAGCTCGATCTCGAGATCTCCGCTGTAGCCGATCGCGAGCCGGATGTGGTAGTCACCGCCGCGACCGCGAAAGCTCGCGCCGCTCATCGGTCCGCCGTCGATCACGACGAAGCGCCCGAACAGCGCCTCGTAGTGCTGGATCGCCGGCTCGAGCTTCGGGAACACCATGCCGACCTGGCAGATCGTCGACAGGCCGAGCGAATTCAGGGCCAAGCTCATCCGCGGCTCCTATTTTCTGCGAAGGCCCGATCATACACTCGCGGAGCCGCCGGGGCGGCAAAGGAGGACAGCCGATGGGAGATCCGCGCGCGGAGCGACTGCTCGAGGGGCGGGCCTGGGACGATTTTTGCGAGGTGCTGAAGCTCGCGGGGCGGCAGATCGAGCGCTGGCAGGGAGCCTCGCTCTCGGAGCTCGACCGCGCGGAGTGGTACCGGCACCTCTCGCGCCTCGCGCGCAACGGGCTCGAGCGTTTCGTCGAGAACTGCGAGCCTGCGCGCCCGCGCTTTCGCGACATCCCCTGGCGAACTTCGATCAACGTGACCTGCCCGGATCAGGACCATCTGCTCGCGGAGTTCGACGGCGCCCGGGAGTTTCGAATCACCGGAAATCGCGGCACGGTGCCCTACTTCGTGCTCGCGGCCTGGAGCGCTCCGCAGCCCGCGGACCTCGCCGCGCGCGACTGGGCGCCGCGCGGCCTCGCGGGCCTCGCGGAATTCGATCCCGCGATGCTGCAGACGACTTCCTTCTTGCAGAGCGACGCGATCCACTTCGACGCGCAGGGAAACTTCGAGGTGGTCGCGAGCCGCGAGCAGCGCGCGGGCGACTGGCTGCCGCTGCGCGAAGACTCGGTGGGTCTCTTGCTGCGCGTGGTGCACCACGTGCGCGCGCGCGAGCGGGACCCCGAAGTCCGGATCGAGCGGGTCGACGGCTCGGCGCCGCGCGCGGTGCGAGCCGAGGAAATCGGGGCCGGGCTCGCGAAGGCCGCGCAGATGGTGTTGGGCTACGCCGAGCTCGAGCGCTCCTGGTGGCAGGACAACCTGGACCAGCGCCCGAACCGCCTGCGCTTCTCGCGCCAGACCTATCTCAGCAACGGCGGCGTGCCGGATCGCCACTTCGCCTTCGGCACCTGGCACGTGGACGAAGGAGAGGCGCTGGTGCTGCACTTCACCCCGCCGGAATGCGAGTACTGGATCTTCCAGCTCTGCAACGTCTGGCAGGAGAATCTCGACAACTACGAAGACGGGCAGGGCTATGTCACGAAGTGGAGCGCGCGCAGCGAGCCCGGCGGAGGCGTGCGCGTCGTCGTAGCCGAGCGCGATCCCGGAATCGGCGGAAACTGGCTCGATCCCTACGGCCACCGACACGGAATCATGGGGCTGCGGCTGATCAAGACCAGCTCCCCGCCGCCCGTGACGCTGCACCGCGTGAGTCTGCGCGCGCTGCAGGAAAAGGGTTGGGAGGCCCTCGATCCCGCGCAGGCGATCCAAAGCGGCGAGATCACCGACTGAAGCCGGCGCGCAGTCGAGTCGCTCCGATCGATCGCGGATCCGATTGCTTCGGGTTCCCAAGAGAGCCCGCGCTGCCAGGGCTGCGCCGCCCTGGCGGCGCGGCCGGAATCTCTGATAATCTGATTTCCAGGTCTCGAGCGGGTCGGGGTCCCCCCGATCTCCCTGGGAGGGCTGTGATGACCAAGCCTGCGGCGGAGCGGAAATCGGCGCCGGGCCGACCCCTACGCCGGCTCTCGGCGACCGCACTAGCGAAGAACCTCTCGGACGTTCTCAATCGGGTGCACTATCAGCGCGAGACGGTGATCGTCGAACGAGGCGGCAAGCCTTTGTGTCAGCTCAACCCCGCTCCCGGGTCGCTCCACTTCCAGCTCTCGGACCTGGTCGCAATCCTCGAGTCGCTGCCCTCAGCGGGTGACGAGTGGGCAGACGCCGTCGCGAAGGGCGTGCGGGATCAGGACGAGTTCGAGGGCTTCGAATGGCCTCGCTGATCGATTCCAGCATCCTCGTCGACGTCGAGCGAGGGAGAGCGGGGCTGCGGGAGTTTCTCGAGGAAGAGGGAGACCGCGGCATCGCGATCGCCGCCATCACTGCCGCAGAGCTTCTCCACGGCGTCCATCGCCTGCGGATTTCCAAGCGCCGGACACGCGCCGAGACCGTAGTCGAGACGCTGGTCTCGTCGATCCCCGTAATCCCATTCGATCTCGTGTGCGCACGCGCACATGCCCGCCTCGGCGCAGACCTCGCCCGCCGCGGAGTGACTGTCGGGACACACGATCTCATGATCGGCGCGACCGCCCTGGCTTGGGGCTTCTCCGTCGTGACGCGCGATCGGCGCAGCTTTCCGCGAATTCCGGGGCTCGCGGTCGAACTTCGCCCCTGACCCCTTGCCTGCGGGTTCCGCGGCGCTCAGCGCAGCGCCGCGAGGCGTGCTTCGACGGCGCCGATTTCGTGCCGCAGCCAGCCGGCGATCTGGAAGTTGCGCCCGCCGTCCTGCGCGGCGAGCTGCTTCAGCGCGCCGAGCTGCGCCTCGAGCGCGGGGCGGCTCTTCGCATCGGAGGCGAGCGCGATCTCGGCCAGGTGCAGCGCCTCGAGAGGCCGCTGCGCCGCGAGGTGCGCCTGGGCGCGCTTCGCGAGCACCGCGGCGCCGCCGGCCAGCTCGGCGAGCTCCGGATATACGACCTGGACCGGCCGCTCGAAGAGCTCGGTGGTCGACTCGTAGCGGAACCAACCCGTGTACATCTCGTAGATTGCGCGCACGCCCCAGGCGACGCGGCCGTACTGCTCGCTGATGCCGAGCTCGGGCGGCAGCTTCACTTCGCGCATCAGCGTCCAGACGTCCTTGCCCGCGTTCATGCCGGCGACGGTGGCGTCGTGTACGAAGCGGATCGCGCGCGCGGTGCGGTCGAGCAGGTCGTGGATCGCGTCGCGCCCGCGCAGCGGCTCGAAATGGCCCGGGAGCAGCAGCTCGGGTTCGAGCTGCATCACGCGCTCGAGCGACGCGAGCATCGGCAGCGGCTCGCGGTAGTTCTCGCCGCGCAGCGTGAAGAGGTTCGGGAAGCTCGCAGTCGCGGGGCCGAGCGCATCGCCGCAGAAGAGCGCGCGCAGGCTCGGCACCCAGACGGCGACGGCGTCGGGGCCCTCGCCGCCCGGGAGCGCGATCACCTCGAACGCGACACCGCCGAGCTCGAACGCGTAGAGGTCGTCGACGAGGCGATCCGGCACGAGGTCGTGCGGAGCTGCGGCCGTGCCCTTGCCGCCCGGCATCACGCCCTTCCAGAGCACCCCGGCGCGCCGGTCGCGGTAGTCGGCAAGCATTCCGTAGTACTGCTGGCGCAGCGGAAAGAAGCGATGCGCGATCAGCTCGACGCCAGGCCCGCGCCAATACGCGGCGCCGCCGACGTGGTCCTCGTGAGCGTGCGTGAGGATCAGCTTCCGCACGGGCGCGGCTCCGCGGACCGCGGCGAGCGCGCTGTGGGTCTCCGCGCCCTGGGAGGCCAGACCCGTGTCGATCACGACCGAGCCCGCGGGCGTCGTCACGAGATAGGCGTTCCCGTTGCCCGACGCGAGCCAGATCGAGGGCGCGACCTGCAGCGTGCGGACGGGCTGCTGCCCGCGCGCGAGCAGCTCGGAGACTCGCTCCGCCGGATCCGCGGCGAGCGCGGGAAGGGCCACGGCCAGGGTCGCGAGGACGCAGCGCACGATTCGCATCGGAATCTCCGTCGTGTGGATCGGGTTCGGCCGCGCGGACTCACGCGCTCGCCAGCTTCCGCCAGCGCTCGAGCTCGTGCTGCAGCCAGCCCTGCTCCCAGAAGCTCTCGTCGCCACCCGCCGCGAGCAGCGCCTCATGCGCGTCGGCCATCTGCCGCGCGGCCGCGCGGTTTTCGGGTTCGCGGGCCAGCACCGCCTCGGCGAGGCGGGTTGCGCACTAGCGGACCTCGATGCGGACCGGGAAGCGGTCGAGGTAGAAGCCGAAGCGCTCGCGCAGGGCGGCCGGATCGGCGCCGAAATCCCGGCGCAGGTCGTAGACGACCTGGCCCTCTTTGCCGCGTGGATGTTGCGCGAGATAGGCCTGGAGCTGCGCACGCGCCTCGGGCGTCATCGGCAGCTGCGCGACGTCGTAGATCTTCTCGAGCATCGCGAAGTCGTCGGCCATGAACTCGTGGAAGAGCACGTCGATCGTGCGATGCGCGGGCAGCAGGGGGCGGTCGCGCACGGAGGACTCCAGCAGCCGGCGCATGCGATCCGCCCAGTAGTCGAGGTACCACTCGGGCTCGGGCGTCCGGTAGTTCATGCGCGCGCCGTAGGCGAGCATCGTCGCGGCCGACTGGATCACCGAGACCGGGTCGCGGTGCGTCATCACCAGCGTCGCGTCCGGAAACGCGGCGAGCAGCGGCCCCAGCTGCTCGAGGTGCTGCGGAGATTTCAGCACCCAGCGCTCGCGCGGCCGGACCCACTGCAGGATCTTCAGCGCGGGCAGCAGGTAGTCGACGTAGTGGGACGTCTGATCGTGCGCGAGGTAGTAGTCGCGCCAGCGCGGCACGCGCGCGATCCACTCGAGGTTGTAGCTGGTGAAATCCGGGCACAACAGCTCGAGCTCTTCGTGGATGTGGTCGGGCTGCATCGGGTGCATCGCGGCGATCAGGGGTGCGGTGGCGCGGAACTGCTCCCAGGCCTGCGCCGAGCGCGCGTAGCGAGGGTCTACGCCGTCCGGTCCGGGCTTTTCAGCCGGGTCCGGCACCGGCTCCTGGCTCTCCCAGAGCGGCATCGAGCGCAGGCGCTGGTCGGCGGCGATCAGATTCACGAGGTGAGTGGTTCCGGAGCGCGGCAGGCCCACGACGATGATCGGCTTCCGGATCTGCTCGTCGTGGATCTCGGGGTGGCGCTTCAGCAGGTCGCGGATGCGCAGGCGATTCGCCGCGTAACGCACGCAGTCGTCGTAGATCCCCTGGCGCCCCAGGCCCGTGCGCTCGGGGTCGCCGTCGACTTCGTCGAGCCAGAGCGCCAGGCGCTCGCGGAAGTCCGCGGGCCCGAAGTCGTCGAGGCCGCTGCGCAGGGACGCGGCCGCGAGCACCGCCGGCAACGAGAGCTCCACCGGGTGGCTCTCGCCGTAGGCGAGCGCCGCGCGCTGCAGCTCGCTCAGCACGGGCTTCGCGAGGTCGTCGATGCGAATCTTCTGCGCCGGGCTCATCGGCCGTCGCCTCTTTGCGGATGCGTCTGGATCGGGGCTCATCATATACTGCGGCCCGCGTTCCGCAGCCGCGGCGCGCGCGCCCGAGGAGCCCGTGGCCACCCCCTCGTACTCGCCCAGCCGCCCTTGCCGTTTCGAAGCGGTCGCGCGCTGGGATTTCGAGGCGGACGTGATCGTGATCGGCTTCGGCGCGGCAGGCGCGTCGGCGGCGATCGAGGCCGCGGACGCGGGCGCCCGCGTGTGCTTATTCGAAGTCGCTTCCGGAAGCGGTGGCACCAGCGCGATGGCCGGCGGCGACATCTACCTCGGCGGGGGTGGCGGCACGCGCGTGCAGCGCGCGAACGGCTACCAAGACAGCACGGAAGATTTCTACCGCTACATCGCGATGGCGGGCGGCCCCGACGCGGATCTCGAGCGCGTGCGGATCTACGCGGACCACGCGCTGCTGCACTTCCGCTGGCTGGAAGAGCAGGGCGTGCCCTATCGCAACACCCACATCCCCAACAAGGTGCAGGCGCCCGGCACGGGCGACTGCCTGATCTGGTCCGGCAGCGAGGACGCCTGGCCCTTCAACCTCGAGGCGAAACCCTGCCCGCGCGGGCACCTGCCCGAGGCGGTCGGCGAGGCCGGCGGCAAGAAGCTGCTCGATTCGCTGGCCGCGCGCGTGAACGCGCTAGGCGTACAGGTGCACTTCGACGCGCGCGCGCTCGCGTTGGTGGCGGATTCCGAACGCCGCGTGCGCGGCATCGTGCTGCGCATCGACGGGCAGCCGCGCTTCGCGCGCGCGCGCCGCGGCGTGATCCTCTGCACGGGCGGCTTCGCGCTGAACCGCGAGATGCTGCAGCGCCACGCGCCGCTCGCGCTGCGCCTGCGCGGAGACAGCCTCTCGGGCGGCTACGACGACGGCTCCGGGATCGAGATGGGCCAGAGCGTCGGCGGCGCGGCGATCCACATGGACGAGCTCTTCACCACGCTCTCGATCTATCCGCCCGAGTCGCACGTGAAGGGCATCCTCGTGAACGAGCGCGGGCAGCGCTTCATCAACGAGGACGCCTATCCGGGGCGCATCGGCGTCTACTGCACGCGCCAGGTCGGCGACCGCATCTTCCTGCTGGTCGACGACGCGATCTACGGACAGCCGGCTCCCTACGCGCGCATCGAGGTCGCGGCGGTTTGCGAGTCCTGGGAGGAGATCGAGCGCGAGATCGGAATGGTCGAGGGAACGCTCGTGCACAGCGTGCGCGTCTACAACCGACACGCCGCGAAGGGCGAGGACCCGCTCTTCCACAAGACCCCGAAATATCTCGCGCCTCTCGAGACGCCGCCCTTCGCGGCGCTCGCTTGCCACATCGGGCAGACCTTCTATCCCTATTTCACGCTCGGTGGCCTGCACACCCGGCCGACCGGCGAAGTGTTGACGCCAGAGCGCGAAGCGATTCCGGGACTCTACGCGGCCGGCCGCAGCTGCTGCGGCCTGCCGCGCTGGGCGGAGGGCTACAGCTCGGGCATGTCGCTCGGGGACTGCACCTTCTTCGGGCGCATGGCGGGCCGCGCGGCGGCCACGGCAGTGGCGCTGCCCGAGGTCTGAACGCGAGCGACGCCGAGCGGCGCGGCTCGCAGGGAGGAGGTTTCGTGGCGCAGAGCGAGATCGAGCGGAAGATCCTGGACGGCAGCCTGTGGGCGGAGTTCTGCGACAACCTGAAGGCCTGCGGGAAGCTGCTCGAGGGACCCGACCTACCGCAGGACGCCTTCAACCGCGCGCTCGGCTACCGCGCGCTGACGCACTTCCTGCGCGCCGGGCTCGAGGCGCAGGTCGACTTCTCGGAGCCCGAGTTTCCGGACTTCTATCGCCTCGCGGACGAGACGAAGAAGATGCTGAACGACAATCCGGACAACTACTACCAGAACTGCGTCGTCGATCCGCGCTTCGAGTACAAGATCAGCGGCCGGCGCGGCACGGTGCCCTACTTCAGCCTCGGCACCAAGGGCGGCCTCGACGCCTCGGGCATGACCGAGACCGGCAACCTCGATTCCACCCAGATCGAGTACGCGCCCGACGGCAGCTTCGAAATCCTCGTGAGCGTGCGAAAGCAGCCGCGGAACTGGCTCCCGATGACGGAGCAGACGAAGTCGATCGTCGTGCGCCAGACCTTCGGCCTGCGCAGCCAGGAGAAGGTCACCGAGCTCGCCATCCAGTGCCTGAATCCGAGCCGCAAGAACAACACGCTGCGCATCGAGAGCTTCGGGCCGGCGCTGCTCGGCGCGGTCGATCTCGTCAAGAACACGCTGCAGCTCGGAAATCTCTGGCAGTCGAAGTACAAGGCCGAGCACCTGAACCAGCTCCCCGAGCACGATCAGCTCGTGCTGCGCCAGGCCGGCGGCGACCCGAACATCCACTACTATCAGAGCTACTGGCGCCTGGCGCAGGACGAGGCGCTGCTGGTGCAGCTGCGCGACATCCCGGAGTGCGACTTCTGGAACCTGCAGCTCGCGAACGCCTGGATGGAATCCTTCGACTTCCGCTTCTTCCGCTGCTCGATCCAGAAATACACCGCGCACTACGAGCCGGACGGCTCGGTGATCATCGTCGTCGCGCACCAGAACCCGGGGCCGAAGTACCCGAACTGGCTAGACACTTTCGGGCACGGCGAGGGCGGCATGCTCGGCCGCTACGTACACGCGAAGAGCTTCCCGAAGCAGATGCCCGCGAAGCTCGTGAAGTTCTCCGAGCTCCGGTGACGTTAGGCCGATGACAGCTCAATAACCGCCGAGCGAGGCCCAGCGCGCGCGGTGGAATGCGGCGTCGCCGAAGGTCAGCTCCGCGGCGCGCGCGCGCTTCATGTAGAGGCCGATGTCGTACTCGTCGGTCATGCCGACGCCGCCGAACATCTGGACGCCCTCGTTCGTCGCGAGCACGTACGCATCCGAGCACTTCGCCTTCGCGAGCGAGACCAGCTTCGGCAGCTGCGCGTCGCCTGCGTCGATCGCGCGCGCCGCTGCCATCACCACCGACTTCACCAGTTCGACCTCGATGAATACGTCCGCCGCGCGGTGCTTCAGCGCCTGGAAGCTGCCGATCGGGACGTCGAACTGCTTGCGGCTCTTCAGGTGCTCGAGCGTGAGCGCGAAGGCCTGCTGCATCCCGCCGAACATTTCGGCGCACAGGCCCACGGTCGCACGGTCGATCACGCGCGCGAGCAGCGCAGCGGCTTGCCCTTCCGCGCCGACGAGCTCCCCCACCGCTCGATCGAGCGTGAGCAGCGCGGCGCCGCGCGAGTCGAGGCGCGTCTGGCGCGTGACGCAGAGGCCGGCTGCGCCCTGCGGCACCAGGAACAGGGAGATGCCCGCCTCGTCGGCGGTGCCGCCCGACGTGCGCGCGGGGATCAGGAGTGCGTCGGCGACGTGGCCGTCGAGCACCTGGATCTTCTCGCCGTGGAGCTTCCATTCCGCGCCAGACTTCTCGGCGCGGGTCTCGACGTGGTTCAGGTCGTAGCGGCTCTTCGCTTCCTGGTGCGCGAGCGTCACGATCGCGTCGCCTGCACACAGCCTCGGGAGCCAGGCTCTTTGTTGGGCGTCGCTCCCCCCGAGCAGCAGCGCCTGACCGCCCAGCAGCACCGTGGACAGGAAGGGCTCCGGCGCGAGCGTCTTGCCCAGCTCCTCCTGCACCAGCGCCAGCTCCGCGAAGCCGAGTCCGGCGCCACCGACCTGCTCGGGGAACGCGATGCCCAGCCAGCCGAGCTGCGCCATCTCCTTCCAGAGCGCGCGCGAGAAGCCGGTGGCATCGTTCGTGTCGCGCAGCGTGCGCATGCGCGCGACCGGGGATTTCTCCCGCACGAAGTCTGCGGCGGTCTTGGCAATCAGCTCCTGATCTTCCGTGAGTACGAGATCCATCTCCGGGCTCCCCCCTAATCCGGCAACCGCAGCACGTGCTTGGCGATGACGTTCCGTTGCACTTCGCTGGTACCGCCCTCGATCGAGTTTCCGCGCGAGCGCAGCCAGTCGCGCGTGGTCGCGAGCTCTTCGTCCGTGAAGCCAGGGCCCTCCCAGCCGAGCGACTGCGGGCCCGCGAGACGCACCAGCATCTCCTGCCGCCGCATGTTCAGCTCCGTGCCGTAGACCTTGAACATCGAGCTCTCGGGACCGGGCTGATGCCCGGCCTTCGCGGCGTCGCGGGAGCGCTGCATCGTCAAGCCGAAGGCGCGCGTGTCCATCTCGATGCGCGCGATCGCTTCGCGCGATGCGGCGTCGGCGATGCGCCCCTGCGCGTCGCTCGCGACGTACTGCCGCGCGCGCTCCGCGAGCGTCTTGCGCGCGCCGCCGGCCGCGCCGAAGACCTCGGAAATCATCGTGCGCTCGTGGCCGAGCAGCGCCTTGGCGACCGTCCAGCCCGCGTGCTCCTTGAAGACGATGTTCCGCTTGAGCGCCTTCACGTTGCTGAAGTGCGTCTCGCAGAAGGGCGACGAGCCGCTGATCAGGAGAATCGGAGAAACGGAAACGCCTGGCGTCTGCATGTCGATCAATAGAAACGTGATGCCTTCTTGCTTCTTCGCCTTCGGATCCGTGCGCACCAGCGCGAAGATCCAGTCGGACTTGTCCGCATAGGAGGTCCAGACCTTGGTGCCGTTCACGATGTAGTGATCGCCGCGATCTTCGGCGCGCATCTGCAGACCCGCGAGATCGGAGCCCGCGCCGGGCTCGGAGTAGCCCTGACACCAGCGGATCTCGCCGCGGCAGATCTTCGGCAGGTGCTCCTGCTTCTGCGCCTCGTTGCCGTATTGCAGCAAGGTCGGCCCGATCATGGTGAGGCCAAAACCGACCAGCGGCGGCGGCAGGCGCAGCCGGCGCAGCTCTTCGGCGAGCAGCTTCGCCTCGGCCTGCGAGAGGCCGCCGCCGCCAACCTCCCTGGGCCACGTCGGAGCCGTGAAGCCGCGCGCCGCGCAGCGATCGAGCCACGCCTTCTGATCGGGGTCCGGGTGCGTCCATTGCCTGCCGCCCCAGACACCATCGAGCTCGCTTCCGGGCTTGCCGCGCAATCCCTGCGGCGCGTTGGCTTCGAGCCAGCTGCGCGTTTCGGCACGGAACGCTTCGAGATCGGCCATTGCGGATCCTCCGGTCGAGAAGCTGCGCAGCATAGCGCGTCAGATTTCTGTCGTCTGCGCGCGGCTGGGAATGCGGCCCGCGGGCCCGCGCGCTCGAATCGGGGGGTGAAGCGGCGCTCGCCGGCACCGTAGTTGCTAGTCGATGTAGCCCAGGTCCTTCAGGTGCTGGCGCTCCTGCTCCGAGATCGCGCCGCCTTGCTGCAGCGCGACCGCGCGCGACTCCTCTTCCGCGATGCGCGCGCGCAAGGCGCGCTCGAGCGCCGCTGCGACTTCGGGCTCGCGCGCGAGCAGGTCGCTGCGCTCTCCGGGATCGCGCTCGGGGTCGTAGAGCGCGCGCGAGCCCTGCGCGAGGTCGAGCACGAGTTTGCGGCCCGAGGCCGGATCCAGCCAGTAGCGCAGGTCGAGCTCGAAGCGGCGCGTCTCGCC
>CAYTJA010000127.1:0-1583 GCA_964437835.1 uncultured Spirochaetales bacterium | reverse complement strand
GATCCGGTAGCGAGCCTTGTGGTCCCGGTCCGGGCGCAGCCCGGACCACCCCACTTCGCTCGGCTGCGCCTCGCTGCGCGCCGGGCCTTGCGGGTCCCGGTCCGGGCGCAGCCCGGACCACCCCACTTCGCTCGGCTGCGCCTCGCTGCGCGCCGGGCCTTGCGGGTCCCGGCTTGGGGTCGATCCGGGCGGAGCGGGCGCCGGAAAAGGCGGCGCGGCGCCCTGCTCTCGCGCGCGGGGCTCCGCGCCCTTCCATTCCCGAGCTGTCCCTGCGCTCGCGAGCGCAGCCTCTCAGCCAGCTTCCGGCGCACCCAGCTTCGCAGCTGCCTGTGGCCGCGACCGTGACGCAGATCACGCCGCCGTTGCGCGTCACCTTCCCCGAGTGCGGAGGCACTCATGCAGGGAAGCCCTACGGAGGCGAGAGTGCGATGCGTGCGGATGTGGCCGGAATGCAGCCCGAAGCGGCCGTCACGGAGCTCCATGACAGGAGCCGCCGGCGGATGGACCCGCAGCGGGTCGCCAGGTACCGCGCGCTCAAGCACGCCCATCAGCAGCTGCGCAAGCTGCAGCGCGCGACGCTGATCGGCTTCGCGCTGTTGACGCTCGCCCTCTGCGCCTGGGCGCTCCGCGCGACCTCTCGCGAGCGAGAGGCCGAGAGCCTGCGCTACCAGGAGCGTGGCGAATTGGTCCAGGCGCGCCGCGAGCTCGACGCCGCACGTGCCGAGCTCGCGCTGCTGGTGGCGGGGCGCATCCCCGGCCTGCTGCCACTCTCGCTCGATGTCGTGATCCCGATCGGCGAGGCCTATGTCCGCAACGCGAGCTTCACGCGCGTCGAGGAGGCCGGGGTTCCTGGCTACGAGTACAAGCTGCTGCTCGAGAACGACTCGGATCTGATGGTCCAGCCGCTGCTCGACCTGGTGATCTTCGACGGCGTCGGTATCGAGATCGGGCGCGCCCGGATCGGCGGCAACGGCCCGGACGACAAAGCGCTCTTCCCGGGCGCCTCGCGCTCCTACTCCGGAGCGCTCGCGCTGCTGCCTGGCAGCGGCCCCGCCTGGTTCCGCAGCCAGATCCGCTAGCGGCCCGCAAGCACATTGCGGGACTGCTCCGGTGGGAGCAGCCCCGCAATGCTTGCGCAAGCGCGCCGAGCGCGCTCAACCCTTCGGCTAGCGCGCCGAGCGCGCTCCGAGTCCTTCACTAGCGCGCCGAGCGCGCTCCGGTCCTTCGCTAGCGCGCCGAGCGCGCTCCAATCGCCTAGTCGCGCTTCCGCCGCGCCGCGGCGATGCCGCCGGCCACGAGGCTCGAGCCGAGCAACACCACGCCGAGGAGCGGCATCGCGGGCACGGTGCCGTCCTTCTTCAGGAAGCCCTTCTGGTGGTGCGTCGTGTTCCCGAAGTTATTCGTGTTGTACGAGTTGACGTACGGACTCGCGCGGAAGCCCGTACCGTGGAAGGTCCAGGTGCCGAGGTCGTAGAACTCGGAGTTGATGCGCGGATCCACGGTGGCCTCGTCCATGCCCATCGCGAGGCCGCAGATGACCGCGGGAGCCGAGTTGCACCAGAATTGGCCCGAGCCCGTCCAGC
>CAYTJA010000126.1:0-21653 GCA_964437835.1 uncultured Spirochaetales bacterium | reverse complement strand
TCGAGGCGTTCGGCCAGGAAGTCGAAGACCGCGCGGATGCGGGCGCTGCGTCGCAGGCCCGAGTGCGTGACGAGCCAGACCTCCAAGAAGCTCTCCTCCTCGGGGAGCACGCGCTCGAGATCCGGGTGTGCAGCGGCGATCAGGCGCGCGCAGCCGCCGATCCCGTAGCCGGCGCGCATCGCGGCGACCTGCGCCAGCAGGCTATTTGCGCGGTAGGCGATGCTGCCCGGCGAGAGCAGCGTCTCGAGCCACACGGCGGGTTGGCGGTGCTTCAGGATCTCGTCGAAGCCCACGCCCCGGTGCGCGGCCAGCTGCGCGCGGCTCGCGGGACGGCCGTGGCGCGCCAGGTAGGCGCGCGACGCGTAGAGGCCGAAGGCGAGCTTCGCGAACTTTCTCCCCACCAGGTTCGCCTGGCGCGGGCGCCCCAGGCGCAGCGCGATGTCGGCTTCACGCCTCAACAGATTGAGCGTCTGGTTCTGGATCACGACGTCGATCTCGATGGCCGGGTGCAGGGCCTGCCACTCGGCGAGCACCGGGGTCATCCAATGGACACCGAGGCCCTCGGTCGCGGTGACGCGAACGGCTCCGGCGAGCGCCGCGTCGTGCCCGGAGACCGCGATCTCGACGGCGGCGGCGTCCTCCTGCATCTGGCGCGCCGGCTGCAGCATCGATTCCCCCGCCTCTGTCAGCTCGACGCCGCGCGACGTGCGCCGGAACAGCTCCGTGCGGAAGCGCGCCTCGAGCGCGGCCATCCGGCGTGTGAGCGTGGGCTGGCTGACGCCGAGCAGGCGGGCCGCGCGGGAGAGGCTCCCGCCCTCGGCCACGGCCAGGAAGTCGCGCAGCGAGGTCCAGTCGAGCGGGGCGCCGGCGGCCTCGGCCTTGGGGTTGCGCTCCGTCATTCAAAAACAAATAGCTGAACTCCATTTTTGGCGCTGGAGATTCATCCAGCAAGGCCGATGCTGTGGTTGGCGGGATTGCGGTGCCGGGGAAGGAGATCAACCAGAAGCAAAGGGAGATTCCGACATGAAGCGAACTGCAATCCTGGCTTGGCTCTCGCTGTGCTGGATCGCCGCAGGCGGTGCGACGCCCGCGTCAGCGCAGGCGACCCGCGCCGACGCCACGACCGAGCGCATGCTCTCACCGAAGGGCCCCGGCGCTGTCTTCGCAAGCGTCGAGGAGGCCGCGGTGGACGGCCTGCTCACCGCGTACCTCCAGAGCGCGGGGGAGCGCGACGCGAGCCGGCGGACGCGCGGGGGCACCATCCATCCGGTCGAGGGCGGCTTCACGTATGGGCCGATCGTCGTGGCCAGCAGCGACGTGCCGGATCGGGTGGCGCTGCGCTTCAAGCAGACCGACGTCGCGCGCTTCCACACCTACTCCAAGCCTGCGTCCGTGGAGAACCGCCTGATGCGCCGGCACACCGCGGCGGATCGGGCCCGCGTGGATCGCGATCCCGATCGGCGCCCGTCCTACGTGTTGGCGGCGAGGCTGAGCGTCTGGCGTTACGACGGCGGCGATCGCGAAACGCTGGTCGCACAGCTCCCGTCGAAGTGGAAGCGCCTGCACTAGCGCCGGATCACCGGGGTGACGACTCCAAGCCCGGGACCCGCAGGGCTAGGGAATCGGCGACAGGAACGCGCGGTCGCGCGCGAACTCCTGGACCAGCCAGGGGCCGAGCCCCACGCGGAACGCGAACTCGATGCGGTCGTTGCGCCAGTGCAGCCGATTCGGATCGAAGATGCTGTCGGGCTGTTGCGAGGCCGCGTAGCCCTCGGCCAGCTCCCGCATCGCGCGCACGAGGCTCGGCCGCCCCGCCCCGCGCTCGAGCCACGCGACTAGCCCGGGGGTCTCGGAGCCGGGTGGATAGCCGAGGAAGGCCGCCGAGCGCAGGTGCGGCGTCAGCGCGATGTCCACCAGCGAGAAGTCACCGAGGAACCACTCGCGCGCGCCGAGCTCGCGCTCGAGGGTGGCGTAGTGACGCCGCAGCGCCACTTCCGAGTTCGGCAGCGCCTCGGGCACTTGCTTCGCTAGTTCCGGCTGCATCAGCTTCAGGATCCCGAGCACCAGCACGCAGGGGTCGATTTCGTGGTCCGACTTGAGCTCGAGGTAGCGGCAGCGTGCGCGCAGCAGCGGATCGCGCGGGTAGATCGGCGGCTCGGGGAATCGATCCTCCAGATACGCACAGATCACCTTCGAGTCGCTGATCGCGGTGCCGGCGTCCACGAGGGCCGGCACTTCGCCGCGGGGATTCAGACGCAGCAGCTTCTCGCGATCCCCATGCGTGCGGATCTCGCTCTTCTGGTGCGGGATTCCCTTCTCGTAGAGCGCCGCGCGCACCTTGAAGGCGTAGGGGCTGAAAGGATGATCGAAGAGCTCCATCGGATCTCCGGTGACGGCGCGCTCGATGACGAGGTCGCACCAGCATATCCGAAGCTGCCCGGAGCGCCCTCGGCCGGGACGGGGCAGCCAGCGTGACGAGCCGCAATCGCCAGCCACGCAACGCGGGCAGACCGAAGCTCGCTGTCACGCCCCCGAGAGCGACGCCGAGGTGTACGCGTGGTTCTGGTTGAGGCATGTTTGGGATGGCTTCGAGTGAGCCACCGGGAGGGGCGAAATGAAGATTCTTCGAATCGCCGCGATCTCCTGCGGCGTCTAGGTGATCCTGGGTCTCTGCATCGATGCCGCATTCGGCTACTTCCAGCCTCAGGCTGGGAAAACCACGGGTATTTCGCTCGGAGAAAGGGAAGCAGCATGCCGAACACGATCGAGACAGAGGCCAGGGAGACCTATCATCGATTCGTTGCCCTGCGTGACGAGATCGATCAGGGAAAGCAGTCCTGGTCCGCGCTGGCCGACTTCTTCACGCAGGACGCGGTCTACATCGACCCGGCCTGGGGGCGCGTGGAGGGTCGCGAGCAGATCCGCGAGTTCTTCGAGAAGTCGATGGCGGGCCTCACGGGCCACGGATGGTCGACGCCCGAGAACTGGACGATGGTCGAGGGCCAGCGCCTGATCAGCCAGTGGGACCAGATCCTGGGTCACCAGGCGGACGGCACGGCCTACCGGGTACCCGGACTCTCGATCCTCTACTACGTGGGGGACGGGCGCTTCTGCTACAGCCACGACATGCTGAACATGACGCACATCGGCGAGACGATGCGCGCGATGGGATGGCGGCCGCCGGCCGAATTCAACATGCCCCCGCAGCATCCGAACCGCGACATCTCGCTGCCGCCCGCGTGGGCGCATCTCGAAAAGAGCCGCGCGCGCTGAAACCCCTTGCCATGGCTCCAGCCCGCTCAGCGACCTGAGCCGCGGGCGAGAGTCAACAGCGAGCCACAGGCGCGCGAAGAGCGGTGGGCTAGAGCGCCCTTCCGCCAGGCAGCTCGACCTTGTACAGCGCGGCTGCGTTGTCCTGCAGGATCTTGCGCTTGCGCGTCTCGCTCCAATCGGCGCTGACCTCTGCGATGTACTCCTGCACCTCCGGGTAGAGGCAGGTCGGGTGCGGGAAGTCGGTTTCGAACAGCACGTTGTCCTCGCCGACCTGGTCGATCAGCTTCGTCGGCGCCGTCTTCTCGAACCAGAAGCAGCCGTAGACGTGGCGCTTGAAATACTCGGAGGGCGGCATCGAGAGCGCCCGCTCGAGCTGCGAGCCGGTCTCCTTCCACTCGTAGTCGATCGATTCGAGCACGAAGGGGATCCAACCGATCCCGCTCTCGACCGACACGACCTTGAGCTTCGGGCAGCGCTCGAAGATCCCGCTGTAGAGGAGGTTCGAGAGCACGCGCGAGTTCTCGACGAAGAGCGCCGCCGAGCCGAGCGCCAGGCGCCGTCTGATGCCCATCGAGGGCCACGGCGCGCGACCAAACATGTTGAAGGCCGTCTCGCTCGCGCCGATGTGGAAGTTCACGGGAAGCTCGGCGTCGTTGCAGGCGTCCCAGAAGGGCTTCCAGGCGTCGGCGCCGAGATCGGGCAGGCCGATGCTGTCGGGATCGCTGCACATCACGATGCCCTTCAAGCCGAGGGCCTTCGCGCGTGCGATCTCCTCGACACTCTGATCGATGTTCCACCAGGGCATCAGCGCCATCGGCAGCAGTCGCCCGCCGGATTCCGCCTGGATCTCCGCCATCGCGTCGTTGTAGATCCGCGCGCAGGCCAGGCGCAGATCGCCGTCCTCGACCTTCATGAAGTTCTGGCTGCCGAAACCCGCCACGTTCGGATACAGCACCTGCGCGTAGAGCCCGAGGCGGTCGAGCATCTCGACGCGCGCCTGCATGTCGTAGCACGCGGGGTGCACGTCCTCGATCTGCCAGTTGAAGAACTCGATACCGCGGGACTTGTTGCCGTCTTTGCGGATCACGCTGGAGGCGCTCGCCGTCGAGATCTGCACGTCCCGATCGACGACCCAGGCGCGCTTGTCGCCGCTTCGGACGACGCGCGGCACGCGATCCCGGAGCGACGCAGGGGCGCGGGAGGTCCAGAGATCGTGCGGCTCGCTGATGTGGGAGTCGACGTCGATGATCGAAAGGCCGGGGCTGCTGCTCATCGCGGTCGTCCTCCAGAACGCAGGTACTCGCCGATCGCGTCCCGAGCATACCCCGCCGGCGAGTCCCAGAGAGCCAATTCCCGCTGCGGAAACGGGCTGCGCCGACGGCATCGGCTGGGTTAGCGTCTGCGCTCCCGATCGTTCTGCGCGCGGCCCCGGTGGCCGTTGCCTGCGGAGCCGTCGCCACCGCGAAGGAAGCGTCGATGTCGATCCGATTGACCGTGCAGCTCAAGGTAAAGCCCGGCCAGGCAGCCGCCTTCGAGGCCGCAGCCAAGCCGGCACTCGCGCGCGTGCGAGCCGAAGACAAGGGCTGCGAAATGTACGACCTCTTCAAGAGCGTCGACGACGAAACGCGCTATGTGATGGTCGAGAGCTGGGCGAGCGAGGCAGAGCTCGAGGCCCACAAGAGCTCGGCGGCGATGGGCGGCATCGGCCGCGCAATCGGCGGCTTCATCGCGGGCGCGCCAGTCATGCATCAATACTGAGACGCTGCGGCGGCGCTCGAGCGGGCGGAGGCCGGCCTGCCTGCGCTGACCCCGCCGCTGCGCGGGCGCGCTCGAGACCAGGAGCAGATCCGAGCTAGGCGCTGCAGTGTTTTGCGATCAGCTGGTAGGATCGCAGGCGAGCGGCGAAGTCGTAGCAGATCGTCACGATCCCGAGCTGATCTGTTCCGTAGCGTTTGGCGATCTCCCCGATTTCTGCGACCACCTGCTCGGGGTCTCCGGTCGTCGCGCGCATGCCCGAGTGCGCGAGGAAGTGCAGCTCTTCGGGCGTGAAGACGTGCCGAGCGGCCTCGTCGGGCGAGAGGATCCCGTTGCCGCCCTGGTTCCGCGCCATCTGCAGGCGAGCGACGCTGAGGCTCGCGGCGTGCCATTCGGCTGCCTCGCGCGTCTCGGCGCACATCACCTGCACCGCGACGTGCACGCGCGGCTCCGCCAACGACGCCGATGCCTGGAAATGGCTGCGGTAGTGCTCGACGATCGCCGGACCCTGCTCCGCGTTTCCGAAGAAGTGGGCAAAGCTGAAGGGCAGGCCGCGCTGCGCCGCGATCTGGGCCGAGCCGACGCCCGAGCCCAGCAGCCAGATCTCGGGCATGCCCGCGGTCGGCGGGCCGCAGCGCAGTCCCGCGAAGGGATGCTCCGGCGGCAGGCGGTCGCCGAGGTAGCCGATCAGGTCGTCGACCTGCTCAGGGTAGGCCCGCACGTCGATCGGGTGGCGCGGATGGGACATCGCGAGCAGCGTCCGCTGATCGCCGCCCGGCGCACGCCCGAGGCCGAGGTCGATGCGGCCCGGGAAGAGCGTCTCGAGCATCCGGAAGTTCTCGGCGACCTTGAACGCGCTGTAGTGCGGCAGCATCACGCCGCCGCTGCCGACGCGAATCGCGGGTAAGCGCTTATTAAACCCGTCTTCCCCCGCCTAGCCTCTGCTGCGACCCTGGCGCCACCGACCCCGAGGTCGGAGGAGAGCCGCAGCATGAGAAAGGCGAAGACCCGCGATCTTACCCCGAGCAAGCGTGCGTGGCTGGCGCACCTGCAGGCCTGCGCACGGAGCGGCGAGCCGCTGCGGGGCTATGCGAAACGCAAGGGGCTCTCGGAGCACTCGCTCTACCAGGCGGCGCGGGAGCTGCGGGCCCTGGGCGCCTGGGGGCCCAGCGCCTCGGCGGCGCGGAGGTCAGCGCCCTCTGCGTTCGTGCGGGTGGAGGCGCCGCTGCGGCCGGGCGCCGAGAGCGCCTGGCGGATCCGACTCCCGAACGGCGTCTCGCTCGAAGGGATGTCCGCACTGGAACCGGAGGGCCTGTCCTCTCTGGTCGAGGCGCTGGCCGCGCTGTGATGCGGCCGCGGGACGAGGTCCGGGTCTTTCTGTGTCGCGAGCCGGTCGACATGCGCCGCTCGATCGACGGGCTGTCGATCCAGGTGGAGCGGGAGCTCGGCCTCGATCCCTTCGCGCCGCAGCTCGTGGTCTTCTGCAACCGGAAGCGGGACAAGATCAAGATCCTGTACTGGGACAAGAGCGGATTCGTGCTCTGGTACAAGCGGCTGGAGCAGGACCGCTTCCCGTGGCTCTCTGCGGCGACGCCCCCGGTGGTGAGGCTCACGGGCCGCGAGCTCAACTGGCTGCTGGACGGGATCGACGTGTTTTCGATGCAGCCGCACGAGGCGCGCAGGTACGAGACAGTCTTGTAATCGCGCGAGAATTACCTAACATCTTTCTGTGTCCGTCGCTTCGATCGAGCTGCCCCACGATCTCGATTCCCTGCGCGCGCTGGCGCTGCGCCAGCAGGAACAGCTGCAGGCGAGAGACGCGCAGATCCTGCTGCTCGAAGAATACCTGCGACTGCTCAAGCACTACCGCTTCGGGCGCACGAGCGAGCAGGTCCCGGACGGGCAGATCGCGCTCTTCAACGAGGCCGAGGCCGCGGTGGAAGTGGCGGAGCGCGAGGAAGCGGAGGGCGTCAGCGTCTCCGCGCACACCCGAGCTCCCCGCGGTCGCAAGCCGCTGCCCGCCTGGATTCCCCGCGTCGAGATCGTCCATGACCTGCCGGAGGCGGAGAAGGTCTGTGCGAGCGACGGCACGAAGCTGACGCGGATCGGCGAGGAGATCCTCGAGCAGCTCGAGTGGATTCCGGCGAAGGTCCGGGTGCTGCGTCACGTGCGGCCGAAGTACGCCTGCCCGAGCTGCCACGAAGGCGTCCACGTGGCGCCGCCTCCGGCGCAGCCGATCCCCAAGAGCCTGGCTTCGCCCGCGCTGCTCGCGCACGTGGCCATCTCGAAGTACGCCGACGGCCTGCCGCTGTATCGCCTGGAGTCGGTGCTCGCGCGCGCGGGGATCGAGCTGCCGCGCTCCACGCTCTCGCACTGGATGATCCGCTGCGGGGAGCTCGTCCAGCCGCTGTGCAACCTGATGCGAGAAGAGCTGCTGGCGACCGGCCTGGTCCAGTGCGACGAGACGCGCTTCCCGGTATTGAAGGAGCCGGGCAAGGCGCCCACGAGCGACGCCTACCTGTGGACCTTGCGGGCCCCCGAGCTGCCGCTCGTCTCCTACGAGTACGACCCCTCCCGCAGTGGACAGGTGCCGCTGCGGCTGCTCGAGGGATTCCAAGGAATCCTGCAGACCGACGGCTACGAGGGCTATGGGGCCGTCGGCGCGCTCCCCGGGATCGTGCACGTGGGCTGCTGGGCGCACGCGCGGAGAAAATTCGTCGAAGCGCTCGAGGCGCAGGGGGGCAAGAAGAAGCACCCGGCGAAAGACTCGATCGCAGGCCAGGGGCTGGACTTCCTCCAGAAGCTCTATGTACTCGAGCGCGAGACGAAGGGAGCTTCGGCCCAGGAGCGGACGCAGCACCGCCAGCAGCACGCGAAGCCGCTGCTCGAGCAGCTTCGAAAGTGGCTCGATCTCTCGCGACCCAAGGTGCCGCCGCAGAGTCTGACGGGGAAGGCGCTGACCTATCTCGCCGGCCAGTGGCCGAAGCTCGAGCGCGTGTTCGACGACGGGCGCATTCCCCTGGACACGAATCTCGTGGAGAACGCGATCCGGCCCTTTGTGGTGGGCCGCAAGGGCTGGCTCTTCGCCGACACGGTGCGCGGAGCCCAGGCCAGCGCGAACCTCTACAGCCTGGTGGAGACGGCCAAGGCTCACGAGCTCGAGCCCTTCGCCTACCTGAGCCAGGTCTTCGCCGAGCTGCCCAAAGCCACCACGCTCGAGCAGATCGAGGCGCTGCTCCCGCGGCGAATCGATCGGGGGCTCTTGCAGGATCCGCGCCAGAGCGTCAGCCGGGAATAACGGAGTCTACTGAGCGCTTACAATCGCGGAGGTCGCGGCGGCGATCTGTCCGATCAGGATCTCGGGGCTGGTGCTCGCGATGCCGGGCAGGTTGTGGTGTTCGGCAACCCAGAAGCGCTCGTAGCCCAGCGCTTCGCAGGCCACCGCGAGCTGGAGGGTCTCGCGCAGCGCATCCGCGCCGCTGCCGCCCTTCCGGACCGGGGATTGTTCGACGACGGAGAGCCTGAGCTGGCGAGCCACGCCGCCACGATACGGGAAGTCGCGTGGCGCGACACGCCTGCCCGCAGCGCCGCTCGCGGATTTCCCGGCGTGAGCGGCGCCGCGCTCGGATAGGATGCGCGGATCACAGCGGGAGACACGGCATGCGAGCGGATCACAAGGCGCTAATCGCGGTGGCGAAGCGGCACGCGGAGGCGGAGGCGAAGTCCGACCTCGCGACGACGCTCGCGACGCTCGAGGACGATCCGGTCTACGAGCTCGCGACGCTGGGCCTCTCGTTCCGCGGCAAACACGCCGCGCGCAGCTACTACGAACACTTCTTCGGCACCTTTCAGCCCTGGATCTCGGACTTCGAGCTGCTGAACCAGTGGGAGACGCAGGAGGGCCTCGGCGAAGAGTACTGGATCCATCTCGCACTTCCCGACGGCACGCGCGAGCGCCACCGCATCATCGGGATCCTCGTGTTCGGCGAGACCAGACTCGCGGGCGAACGCCTCTACGCGAGCGAGCGCCTGCTGCGCGTGATGCTCGGGCCGGCCTACGAGATCGCGGAGCGGCAGTCACGCACCGAGGCGTGAGATCGGGTGGCGCCGCGCGCGGGGCCCGTCGATCGCGTGGAGATCGTTCGAGTCGGGGGTTGGATCTCGGGGCTGATGAGGGCTCGATGCTGAGGAACGCAACCGTCGCTGCAATGATCGTCGCGGTGCTCGTGGCCGGGTGCGGGATGCGCGCACCGGACGAACGGGCTGCAGTTGCGTCGGCCGGCCCGCCTTCTCTCGCCGAGCTGAAGAACGCCACCTACCACGGGATCGCCGAGCTTCCCGGACCCGTGATGCTGGCAAATTCCGCGGGGGGCATGGCCGGCGGGCTTGCGCTAGCACGGACCCCTGGCAGTTCTCTTCCCCAAGCGATCGGAGAACTCCATGAGCTCCGCGACTGTTCGCCGCCGCGCCGCACTCCACTCGCTTGGTCCGAACGCTTCGAATTCTTCGATCGCACCCGACTCTGGGTGCTCCTCCTGCGGATCGAGGTCGAGCCGGAAGAACTCCGCCGTTTCGCCGCGCAGCACGACCTTGTGCTCTCCGCAGATCGCGGTGACCTGATTCTGGAGGTATCGCGGCTGGGCTCGCGAGGCGCGCGGGTAGCAGAAGTGCTCCGCCCGCACGACTGGATGCGCGGCGAGGAAGTCCGGATCCAGAAGGGTGCCCTTCCAGCCAGTGCCGCGGGCGAGCTGGCAGATCAGATCGAAGAGCCCACGCAGGCTCACGGCCTCGCGGACCTCGCGCGCCGGGAGCTCTGGGTGATGGATCCAGAGCGGAACGCGCAGATTTACGTCAAACACCGAGGCGTCGTGCGAGTAGAGCCCATGCTCGCCGAACGCCTCTCCATGGTCACTCGTGAGGATCACGAGCGTGTCGTCGAAGGTTCCAAGACCCTGTAGCTCCGATAGCCAGCGCTCGAGCTTGGCTTCCATCAGCTCGACCGCGCGCCGATATCGCTGCCGTAGTACCTGGCGCCCGCAGTCCGGCATCCGAAAGCCCGCCTCGAGGTATTGGTGGCGCCCCGTCCGCGCGAGCGCATCGAGGGCGATCAGGTTGTCGAGCAGATCGTTCGGCCGCCGCAGCTCCTGGAAGATCGAATCCTCGGCCGGCGCGTAGGGCGCGTGCACGTCGAAGAGATTCATGAACAGGAAGAGCGGACGCTGCTCCTGCCGCTGTGCAGCGAGCCGCTCACGGGCGCGCTCGAGGAGCCCGACGTCCGCAGGCAGCATGCAATGCGCGAACTCCGCCTCGAAGCCCTTGCGCCAGTGGCCGGGGTGGAAGGTTCCTGTCTCGCGCACCTGCCGGCGTAGCCGGCCCTTGTTGAATGCGAGCAGCCACGCCCCGAGACTCCGCCGCGACTGCGAGAGCACGCGCGTGCGCCGTTGGAAGCCCCGCGTGACACCCGGAATCGTGCCGTCGAGGATTGGGTTGCGAGTAAAAATTTCCGTCTGGTAGCCGAGCGAACCGAGTACCTCGGCGAGCGTCGGCTGTGCCCCCGAGTACGCCATGCTCTGGAAGTGCGCACCATGCTCAGAAGCAAGAAGACCCGTGAACAAGCTCGCGTGAGAAGGCAGTGTCCAGCACTCGGTGGCATACGCGCGCGAGAATCTGACACCCCGCTCGCGAAGGAACGAGAACACTGGCGCCCCGTCTCTCGCGCTACCGAGTCGATCGCCCCGAAGCGAGTCCACGACGACCAGGAGAATGTTCATCGCCGTTCGGCGGAGCCCGTCGCGAGCGCG
Organism: uncultured Spirochaetales bacterium; assembly: GCA_964437835.1. Classification (GTDB taxonomy): domain Bacteria; phylum Myxococcota_A; class UBA9160; order UBA9160; family SMWR01; genus CAYTJA01. The sequence continues at coordinate 10,824 of CAYTJA010000126.1, read as the reverse complement.
ACCCTCGGGGACTCGCTCCGTCACTCCTCCTCGAAGTAGAAGACCTCGGGCACCCGGAAGCGCACCATCACCTCCGCCCGCATCGCGGAATCCAGAATCGGCTGCCCGACCTCCGGATCGGTCGCCCTGCGCAGCGGCCGCACGCGGCCGTACTCTTCGGACGCGACGAGCTGATTCAGCAGCTCCCCATACTGCGCCGCCTGGTCCGCCGGAATCTCAACTCCGACGGCCAGCACCTTCGCCAGCAGCGCCTTGCCCGCCTCGATCACCCAGCGATAACTCGGATGGCCTCCGCTCGGAAGCTCTGCCTCGTTGACAACGCTCAGCACAGCTCCCCGATACAGAGAAAACTCGGGCTCGAGATCGGGGCGCGTCTGTTCAGACCCGAGAAGCTCGCTCACGGCCGCTTCTCCTGAGACGAAAACGTCCTCGGCCTTCGCTTCGAACACGAGAGCTAGCAACAGAAGCGCAACGATTGCGTTTCGCACTGTAATCTCCACTAGAGGTTATGGTTCCCTTCTTCGCGATTGCATAGCGCGCGCCAACGCTGCAGACAAGATCTCACCCGCTTTTCCGGTGAACAGATGCCCGGCGTAGCCCGCCATGCGCTCGAAAAAGTTCCCCGACGGTCCGCTGGAGACCGCTCTCCCTCCCGGCGTGCCTGCGTAAGCCAGACCCCCCCCTTGGGGCAAATAGCCTCTCCGTTAGTCTGTGGCGTAACCAGCCTATTCTGCAAGACCAAAGCCTTCTACTCGCACATTCACGACGCGTTCATCCTCATCCAGGGCGATGAAAATGAGCGCCTGCTTCATATATGAAACAGTTGCCTCGTGTGGAGTAGCGACGTCGAATCTTCCGCTCAGCAACCTGCCTTCGAAGGATGTGTCGCTCACTCGCTCTAGGTCTTCGCGGGGCACGTAGACATAACTCACCGGCAGCTGCGCCAGTTCCTTCTCGGCCTCAGCCCGCGTCATCCCGAGAGTGATCTCCGTCTTGATCTTGTCGACGAGCTCTTCGGTCTTCAATTGCCCTTCCCCGCACTCGGCACCGATCATCATTGAAGCGATCAGCGCAAGCGCATACGCGAATTTATGCATCATTCCTTACTCGAACGGAAAAGGTCGCGTGCTACCTGGCGCGAAGACGATCGGAGCTGGTCGTGGCCCACCGAGATACGCGCTAAGCGAGTGTGCGACCGTGTTGCTATTGACGCCAAAGATCGGGCTGTACCGAACTCCCGACGCATTGACGAGATCTACGAAGACGCCCGCGTTCTTCACAGCTGCGTCGAACGTCCCAGGTACCTGAACTGTCTGGCTAGCAGCAGGGTTGCGAACCGCGGCCGGATCGAGATACTGGCCACCTGCGCGAACATTGCCGAAGGGACTTCCCCCAAACGTCGCCTTCAGAGTCTTCCAAGCTTGATCAAATAAGCCGCCCCTGTTCCCCGTTTCAGGACCCGCAGTCACAACGAAATCACGCCCACCCGGACTCGGATTTTGTATGACCGCTTCTGCGTGGTGACCGCCGTAAGAGAGCTCGTAGTACTCGATAGTTACATCCGTCGAGCCACTCTGGGACGCCGGTAGTCCGCTGGCCGCAGCCTGTCCAAATGTACTCGTTAGGCCTAGAGCCAATCCGTAGAGGCCACTCAGAGCGAACAGGACGCCGACTGGATTGAGGTTGGCAGCAGATTGGTAGCCGCCGTAGCCGATGAACGCGGCGGATGCGGCATAGGAAAGCCCTACTCCGACTCCGTTTCCAAGACTTGCCGACGCCGCGTAGGAGGAGGAGAAGAAGTTAGTCGTTACACCGAGTCCATAGCCCACAGCGAAAGTTGCGAGGGTGATTCCGGCGTTGATCGCGATGCCAATTGCGGCTTTTCCGAGATCTCCCCCTGTTGATGCCGCCCATAGGAGGTCCAGAGTAGCGTTAGTGACGAACAAGAACCCCCCGAAAAACAGGGCCCCGAGGAGGAGCGCAGATTCGCCGCTTGGATCGATCGTGTTGATTGGATCTGCTGGAGAGTACGCGTACGGGCTCGCGAGACTGTCCGCTGGGTCATGGCTCAGGAACTGACCCAGCTCCGGATCGTAGAAGCGCGCGCCCGCGTATTGGAGTTCAGTGAAGAACTCCGTCTCGTAGCTCGTGAACTCACGGCGGTAGACATCGCTTCCGGAGTCCGAAGTCCCCGATGCGGTGAGGCGATCGCGCAGGTCGCCGAAGGGGAGATAGCGGAGGTAGCGCACGGGGTTGCCGGTTTCGTTCGTGATCACCTGCGTCGAGCCGAGGTGGTCGGCGTGGTAATGGCGGATCATTCCTGGGATCGCGCACCAGGCGGCCCGCGCTGAGCTCGGAGACAAGACCAGCGGCGCCGATGAGCTGACGATCAGCAGCAGTGCGCTGCCCGCGGCGCGCGCGGGATTTCGCGCCGGCGCTGGGCGCCAAATCCGGCCAGGGATCAGGATCAACAGCGTCCCGGCTCCCCAGACGGCAACCCCCGCGATTGCGAAAGGCACCGACCAGTCGAACTCCGGCCGCAGCGTATAGCCGTTCAACAGCTGCGCGTAGCTCGGCGCGGTATCGACGCGGGTCGCGAGCAGGCGGTCGCCCGCGAAGTAGTACTTCATGAACAGGCCGTCGTTGTATTCGGCGAGTTCGCTGAAGTAGAGCACCGGCGTCGTGGACGTGATGCTCCGTTGGACGCGCCGGTCCGCGTAATCGTACGCGTACTCGACCGAGCGCGTGGGCGTTTGTGTGTTCCCGACGCCGACGTCGATCTTCGTCAGGTGCCCAAGGGCATCGTAGTGATAATCCTCCCAGTCGTAGGCGTAGAAGGTGCTTCCGTTGTAGCCGATGTAGCCCTTCGAATCGCGCTGGCCGTTCGCGTCGTGGTAGACGACGAGATTTGCGCCGAAGGAACCGACCTGATGCGGGCGGCCCGGGGTGTCGTAGACGAGGGCTAGATTCTCTTTCTTGACGAGGTTCCCGGTTTCGTCGAAGTCGTAGTCGTAGGCGGGAAGGTCGCGAATCGTCGCGGCGTCGAGTCGACCTAGATCGTCGTATTGATAGGCTGCCTGATTCGAGCGCTTATCCGAAATGGTGAAGTGGTGGTCTTGGATCGCCGCGACCTTCCCGAGTGAGTTGTAGCTGTAATCGAGATCCTGGTAGGTGCTAGTGGCCTTGGCCGTGGTGATCGTCTCGAGCCGAAAGTTCTCGCTCGCGTCCCAGAAGTCGTACGTGTCCGTAACACCGTTTCCGTGGTCGATCGTAGTTGCGCGTCCGAAGAGATCGTACTCGGCGTGGCTCAGGTACGTGGAGAGCGCGCTAGCTACCCCGATGAGCTGCCCGATCGCGTTATAGCTGTGCTCGACGATCTCGCCATCGGGGTATTCGATCTCGTGGATACGGCCCGCGGCGTCGTAGCTGAAGTCAGTTTGAGCCTCGAATCCGATCGTCTTGATCGCCTGTGCGACCTGCCCGCGGCGGTCGTAATAGAACCGCTCCGAACCCGTCGAATCGCCAACTTCCGTGAGCTTGCCGAGGCCGAAGCTCACTGCAGATCCGCTCGCGGAATCATAGGACTCGGCCGTATCGTAGTAGAAGCTCGAATCGATAGTGGTCGGATTCTCGGCGTTGCTGAAGCAGCTATTTCCTACGAACGCGTCCGTGCTGTAGAAGCACCGGCGCCGCACGCGATTGTGCTCGTCATAGGAGAATTCGACGTGCTGCCCGGCTTTGGGGTCATTCTGAGAGATTCGATTCCCGGCCTTGTCATAGCGGACCGTCCAGATTCCCGAATCGGGATCCTGCGTCCGGATGAGTCTGCCAAGTTCGTCGAAGCGGAAGCTGACTTCTGTCGTTGGATCCTCGTCTAGCGTGCGCGTCAGCGATCGGCCGGCGCCGTCGAGCGTATAGGAGACGCGGAATTTTCGGCTGCCGCCGATCCACGATTCTTTCGCATTCACGCGACCGAGCGCGTCTCGGAGTGTGTAGCTTTCTCCTCCGGCGGCGTTTCGCTCGCGGGTGCGCGCGCCCTCGTAAAAGGTCCGAGTCTCGTTGCCGTCTGGTGGCGTCTCGCGGTGCACACGGCCGAGCGGGTCGGTTGTCGTGCCTCCGTTCAGGCTGTAGTCCAGCAGTGTCGACGCCGCGGTGGGGGCGCTGACCGGAAAACCGAGATACGTGGCGAAGGCCCTCCTCACTCGGCCGACCGCGTCGTAAGCCACCTGCCCGGTGACTACCTTGTCGACCTGGGATCCGTTGACCATTCCTTCGACTACCTGAAATCTGCGCCTTCCGAGGGCGTCGGCGTAGCTTGCGGCTTCGATTGCACCCGTGCTGTTACTCGGTTCGACGCTGTAGACCACGACCCGCGAGTGGTTGTCCGGAAACGCAGCTCCCGGCACCCCGAAGCTGTAGATGTAGCTGCGAGTGGGGGTTCCGCCCGCCGCGCAGGAATGGATGGGACCCGCTTCGCAGATAAGGCGGCCGAGGCTGTCATATCGCATCTCGGCGATTTCCGGAATACCGTTCCGGTCCGCATCGATGCGGACTTCAGTGGGCGCTCCGGAGCGAAGATCCCATTCCTTGCTCGAGACGTGCGCCGTTACGAGATCGTTGTTGGTCGCAGGCAAGCGCTCCTCGGTGGGGCGCAGGTGAAAGTACTTCGAGCCGAAGTCGGTCTCTGTCCGCCCGCCGTTCGGATCGACGGAAACGGTGATGTTGCCGAATGCATCGAAGTCATTCATGACGCGGGGCCAATCAGCGGTCGTCGGACCTGGGCCGGCGGAGGTGGAGTAGAGCGCCGAATCCGTCCACCGCAGGTTTCCCTTCGTGACCTGGCCCTGCGGAAGGGGGGACTGGAGTCCGGCGCCGTCGTAACGGAAGCGCTGATCGGAGAGAACCTTCGACACGCCCCCGGAGACGTAGCTCGCGACGACCGAGGTGGGCCTCTCTCGGATATATGATCCTGCCGTCGGGTTAGCCCAGTCCACAGCGGTCGAAACGCTCCCCTCGACCCCCGCAGCGGCGGTGCAAGCCGCGGGGCCTGGAGCCGGAGCACCGGCGCAGGGCATTCCGCACTGCAGCGCAACTCGGCCCCAGTCGTCTGGCTCGTTATTCAGGTGGACGGCGCAGAGGTTGAGGCTCGCGTCGGCGGTGAGTGAGAAGCTCCCTTTCCGCTCCTCGGCGAGATAAACCTGCGTGCGGTTGCCGGTGTCGCCGGAGAGTGACGACACCCGTGTGAGCCAGGTGTATGCGGCCTGCTGAACGATCTTGCCCGTGGTGCAGCTGCCGCTGCAGATCTTCCGCTCGAGCACTTTACCGCGCAGGAAATCCGCCTGGCTGAACGTGGTGTCCACGCTGTTATTCTCTGCATCCTTTGCCATGACGTGGCGGAAGCCTCGAAATTCTCGGGCTGCGCCGTCGAAGCTACCGCCGGCGTAATCGAGCGTCTGTACGAGGTCGCTCCCAGATGGAATGCAAGAATTCTCCTCGGCATCGTAGAGCTGGTTGCCCGTCGAAGGGCTACTGGCTGAGTTCGTAGGGCTGCACTGTCCGTCGGTCCGGCGGATGCCGGTAGTGACCCAGGTGGTAATTGGAAGGGACGGTGCGCCCGTGATCGGATCGGAGTGATCGAATCTCGTCGAAGGTTCGTATCGAACCGTAGTTTCGCCACCGATGCCATTTTCCGACTGAACCAGGAGGTTCGGAGCAATCTCGCCGACCCCTGAAGCGAAGCCATTCAGCGTGACGAGCCAACAACCCGACTGTCCCGAAGGGCAGTCGCTTCCGGTCGTGTCGACGCGGTCGACGAAACCATCGCCGTTCCAATCGAGAACGTCGATATTTGTTATGCTGTTTGGGTTAATTCCCTCGCGGCGTCGGATTCCGCCAGTGAAACCATCCATTCGATGGCGAGCCACCACGTTCCCCACGTGCCAAGTTGCGTGTGGACTGCCGCTGATCGCTAGGTCCTCGAGTCTTCCGTCGCCGCGATTCAGGACGACCCACCACTCGTTGGCATGGGGGCTATGGGCGGGATCCCCAGGCCAGGGCACGTACACGAAATCGGGGAGTCCGTCTCCGTTCACGTCCATGAAATCTGCAATAGCCTCGGGGCGAACACCGAACGGGGCATTATCGGTTGCCGAATTGACGCGGACGATTGGCCGGTAGCGCATGTATTGTGGAAAAGCGGGCGGCACATACCACGGATTCGTGTCGGTAATGTAGGGAACCGCGGACGAGAGGGATGCGGAAAACCCAGTTCCCGTGTTCAGCGAGATCCGGATCAGCGGGGCGAATCCGGTCCCAGGAACTGGCATATCAACATTAATGTTTTCAAAATATTCCAAATCATTCGGATCTGTCGAATACGAACCATCGCTCTGAACGCGCGTGTAAAAGTCGCTTCCCTCGATTTTATCCGGAAGACCATCTCCGTTGAAGTCGAGATGGGTAAGAAAGGTGTTTCCTCCGCTGCCCCAGCCGCGAAACTCGAGGGCACCTCCCGCCAGAAAATTGGCGGGCACCGACTCGAATGCTTCGCACGGGCCTGCCGGGCACCCCGTACCCTTGTTGAGGTAGACGAGCCACAGGACTGGATCTGGATATCGCGTGTATACGAGGTCAGGGAATCCATCTCCATTCACGTCCAGCAGGCCGCTTGTCTTGATCATATTGAAGCTATACGTGGTCTCCAGATGATTGATCGCAACGGGAGCACTCGCGGGCAATAGCCAGTGCTGCCCCGGTCCGAAGCCGCACTCGTATGAAATTCCAGAAGCGAGCTCGCAGCTCCCAGGAAATATGACCCAACTCCTGCCCCATGTGAGCGCGTCGACGAAGTCGGGGATACCGTCACCGGTGATATCGAAGGTGCCTGCTGTCACGCCAGGGGGAACAACGGCCCTGGTGCTATGCCAGAATCGCATGTAGGGGTCGACCTTCCAGTCCAAGGGTGCACTCGATATGCCCGACGCACTTCCATAGTACACCCCCCAAGGAGCAGGCGACGCGGTCGCCTGTGGGACGATCAGGTCGGCGAACGCATCCCCGTTCATGTCGAGGACGGTTCGGCCGTTGTACTCGGGCTCCCAGGTCGCGAGAGCTCCTGGGGGAACTGCGCCCTCCGGGACGACCATCACCTCACCCTTCATCCCCCGATCTCCCGGTGAGTACTCGAAAGTCTGGGTCGGCAAGTCCGTCGCCGACACCGAAGTCAGAAGCGCCTTTCCGGGTGCTGAATCGAGCTGGTCATAGGCCAGTGTGTAGGTGCGAAGGGTCTGGTAGCTGGAGGTGCTCTCGGCCTTGTACTCGACCACGATCTGAGTGATCAACTCGCTGAGAACGACTTTGGCACCGAGACGGTGCGAGATCGGCGCCGCATCCCGCAAAGCTGTGTTTCCAGGAATGTTGCCTCGCTCGAAGCGCACTTGGAAGGGGTGAGTGCCCACACCCGCAGTCGAGTTCCCACCGTAGGCAACACTCGCGGGATAGATGGCATTCGTGACCTTGTCATAGATCGTGTCGATGCTGTTTCCGTTTGGGTCTTCCATTCGGGTCAAATACCAGGCGGATGTGAACTCACAGCTAGGCGTACTCAGGAACGTATCTGTACCCGAGAAGATCTTCGCGTTCGGAGCTCCGCCAAATACGAACTTCTGCCCTTGCCGATCGAATACCTCCCATCGATTCGCCGAGCCGGCCCCGGTAAAGGCGTGAGCCTCGAGATAGCCGTCGTCGATCCTCGCCCGATAGAGGTCATACCCCCCCCCGCTCTCGACGAAGACTAGCTCGACCGCAGAGCCTGCGAGCTGAACTACGAAATCCTGAGAGTGAGATCCGGTACATCGTGGAACGCCGTGTTTCGTGTCCCGGGTGATCGCACCGAGCGGGATACTCCAACCGAGCCCGAAGGGGCCGTCTCCGCCAGCGCTCATGTAGCTGAGAGCCATCGTCGGAGTCGCGGTCGGCCGTCCGGGTGGAACCAGAATTGGCACACTCAGGCTCATCGAACCGGTGAATAGATTTGCGTTCGGAGCTTGCGACAACCCTTGAAGAGGGCCCACGCCCTGGCCCGCGTCATCCCCACGGCCGATCTCGCCACTTGCTTCAATGGACAGCCCGGAGGAGAACAGCGCAATCCCTGCGCCGATGTATTGCCGGAAACGAGCGGATACCTGGATCATCGGATCTCCGCCTCGATATCTTCACCTCACCCTGACACGGTACTCGACACGGACCTGCGCGCGGTGGTGTGGGCAGGCGAGCGGTCGAAGACTCCCAGTTGGAAGCTGTGCGACCGGAAGTGACACGGTGCGGCACTCCGCTCGGGCACTTCAGGCTTGCGATCGGTGCGGGCCACGGGTCGAGAGACATGCAAGATCGCGGCCGGATTGGGCACTATGCCTAAGTGCGTGAAATTCAACGAATCGGGATAGGCCGGAGCTGTACAGCGCGGAAAATATTTTCTCTCGGAGTGGAACAGACTTTCCGCAGCGGCCCTTCGGGGCAATCGAAACCTCGCATCGAGCGACTTGACCGCAGCATTCCCTGCTCGGAGAATCGAGGTGTGCATCCGGAACTGACGCGCGGGTTTCCCGCGTTCATCCTTGCCGCGGTCGCCGTCGGGACGGCTGTGCATGTGTCCCTCCTGTATCGAGAACGCGTTCCGATCCGCCGAGTTCTGTTCGTGTTTGGTCTTCTCGTGCTGAGCGCACTCGTCGGTGCAAAGGCCTTTAGCTGGTGGAACGACGGCCCGAGTATTGCCATGAGGTTGGATGCGGGGCTTCGCTACCCCGGTGGTGCCTTCGGTGCGATTTTCGCCGTAGTCGCGTTCCGCCGGTTGCTCCCGGCTGGGTTTAGCGCTTGGCGCTGGGCCGACCTGCTGGTTCCGGGCACGGGGTTCGCGATGGCGGTGATCCGGGTGGACTGCTTTTTGTCCGGCTGTTGCGGTGGTCGAATCTGCAACCTGCCGTGGGCGCTTCGGTTTCCGAGAGGAAGCGGTGTATGGCAGGAGCAGTTGGCGGCAGGGCTAATTCCGTTCGAAGCGGTTCTCAGCAGAGAGGTTCACCCGCTCCAAGTCTATCTATTGATCTGGAGTTTGTTCATCGGTTGGCTCGCCTTACGCTGGGCCCGCATGCGTTGGCCGCAGGGCCAGGCTGCCCTTGCAGCTCTCGCGCTCCACGAGCTCGGTAAGTTCGGACTCGAGTTCCTGCGCTTCCCGGCGGAACCCGGCGTTCAGCTCGCTTCGCTCGGAGTCGCGGTCGCGTTGGGTGTCATGTGGTTCTGTCGCCGCCGGCGATTGGGGAGTTCCGAGGGACTGGCGTCGGCGCTAGGTTCAGGATCGTATGGGTGACGAGTGCGGCGGCGACCGGGGGTGGGCCGCTCATACGCCGGCGGCCGCATCGCCGTCGAAGGCACGTGCGTAGGAAGAAAAGCGGGGGGGCGACCGACGCTGCACGAGGCCTCAGCCGCAGGCGACGAAGCGGTGGGCGCGCAGTTCGGCATCCGTTTCGGTAGCGTGCGGCGGTGCTCACGTCCGCGCTCACCTGCGCAGCACTCGCCATCGCTGCTGCGATGCTCGCGCTCTGGCTGCTCTCGCTCCCGCTGCGCGACGCGAGCATCGTGGACCTCTGGTGGGGGCCAGGTATCGCGCTCGGCGCCGGGGCCGCGTGGCTCGCCTCGGGCGCGTCGGGCTCGCGCAGCGCTCTGCTGGTCGGACTCGTCGCGCTGTGGGCGCTGCGGCTCGGCGGCTACCTGCTCTGGCGCAATGCCGGCCACGGCGAGGATCCGCGCTATCAGGCGATGCGCCGCCACTTTGGGCCGCGCTTCCCGTGGATCAGCCTCGCGACGGTGTTCGCGCTGCAGGGCGTGTTGCAGTGGATCGTTTCGCTGCCGCTCCAGGTCGCGGTCGCGGCGCCCGGCGAGGCGCCGCTGGGCACGCTGGATGCGCTGGGCGCCCTGCTCTTCGCCTGCGGCCTCGGCTTCGAGTCGATCGGCGACGCGCAGCTCGCGCGCTTCAAGACGGATCCCGCGAATGCGGGCCGCGTGATGGACCGCGGGCTCTGGCGCTACACGCGCCACCCCAACTACTTCGGCGACGCGCTCGCGCACTGGGGCCTGTTCGCGATCGTGCTCGCGACGCCTCAGGGCTGGAAGACGCTGATCGGACCGGCTCTGATGACGTTCCTGCTGCTGCGGGTCTCGGGCGTCGCCCTGCTCGAGCGGAGCATCGGAAAGCGCCGGCCCGAGTACTCCGACTACCAGCGCCGCACGAGCGCATTCCTGCCGCGGCCGCCGCGCGAATAGCGAAGACGCGGCTCCGAGTCTCGGAGCCGCGTCTGCCGAGACGCGCTCCCAGCTCGCTCCGACCATGCTCGAGGACGCCCGCCGCGGGCACCCGAGGTCCAGCCGCGCCACTCCCTCGCGCTCAACCCGAATAGCACTCCCGCACCGCCAGCTCGCGCCCGGCCGACACCGCCTGGAACTTCACGAGGAAGGCGCGGTCGATCGCCAACAGCGAGGCGGGCCAGCGCTTCGGCTCGCGGTAGCGCCGCAGGTGCCTGGGGCCACCGTTGTAGGCGCCGTAGGTCGCGCGGGCCAGCGCCAGGTCTCCGCCGTGCGCGGCCTCGCCGCGCAGGATCGCGTAGTCGCGCAGGTAGTGGAGTGCGATCTCGCTGCCCGCGTGGGCGTTGTAGTGGATGCTGCGCGCGAGGCCGTCCACGGAGTAGAAGCCGCGCCAGGCGCGCGGGTTCACCTGCATCAGGCCCAGGGCTCCGGCGCTCGAGCGCAGCGGCTCGAGGCGGCCGCGCTTCGAGA
>CAYTJA010000125.1:0-5111 GCA_964437835.1 uncultured Spirochaetales bacterium | reverse complement strand
TCATGGCCTTCGTCCGCCTGCGGTCCAGTGCGCGGGGTCAGGCCCCTTGCGCGGCTGAAGTCACCACTCTAAGCGAGGTGCGCGCCGCGGGACAAGCGGGATTCAATCCCAGAGTGCGCGCCACCACGGCGCGCCGTCCGGACCGGCTCCCAGGCTGGGGACGCCTGGGAATCCGATGCGCTTTCGGATCTCGGGCAGATCCCAGCCGGTCAGGCTCGCGAGGGTCTGCGCCTCGCGTTCCTGGCGCGCGCGCAGATCGCGCCGGTAGGCGTCGCCCGCCTCGCAGGTCGCGGCTCCTGTGAAGGGGTTCCGAAGCACGTAGCGTCCCTGGAAATTCTCGCGGTCGCCGGTCTCCTGGAACTGGAGGTCGGCAGGGAAGTGCGCGGCGTCGTAGCGGAGGTGGAGGCGCGTCACGAAGCTGCCCTCGACGGGCGCGCCCGGGTAGGGCGCGGAGCTCTGCCAGAACACGCCGAGCTCGCGCAGCTCCTCGCGCGACAGCGGATCCGCCGCGCAGGGATCGCACCAGCCGAGGTCCCAGGCGTACTCGGTGAAAACGGTCGTCATCCGCTCGCGCTCGACCTGCACGTCGAAGAGCGCGCGGTAGAAGTCCGCGAACTCCGCCTTCACGTAGGGAGGGATCTCGACGTCGCTCGGCAGCTTCACGCTGCGATAGTTCGTCGGCTCGACGCGCCCCTTGCGCGTCAGCGCATAGACGAAGAGCTCCTGCGGGCCGTCGGCGTTCACGGTGCCGAGCCGAATCGGCAGCATGAACTTGCTCGACTCGAAGGCGATCTGCAGCGGGCGCAGCGTCGCTGCGCCGAGCTTCGCGTGCTGCTCGAGGTTCACGCGCGCGACGAAGAAGCGCATCTGCTGCTTCAGGTAGCTGCCGAGGATCGGCTCGGCGCCGTCCGGGATCCGATAGTCGTTCTCGCGAAGCCAGCGGACGAGGCCGTCGCTCTGCTTAGCCGAGAGGATCAGGATGTCGTACTCGCCGACCGTGTAGCGGGCTTCGATCGTGACGCCGTGCGCCTTCGCGGAGCGCGGGCGCATCGCCGGCGCAGCGAGAGCGGAGTCGGTGGCCCTCGCGGACATCTCGTAGAGGATCGGAGGCGCACACGGATCCGGATCGAAGTACTCGACGAGGCGCGGCGCCGTGAAGGCATCGAGGTGATCGATCAGCCGCTGCTCGGCGACGTGGATCTGCTCGCGCGTGACGAAGGTCGGCACCGGCACGACCAGCGCGAACTCGCGCGGCTCGCCGCGGAAGTCGCTCGACATCGTGATCACCGTGCGCTCGCCGTCGCGCGCAAGCACGACCTGTGAGGCGCGGTTGAAGAGCTTCGCGTCGCCGCGCGCGACGTAGAAGCCGCAGAACGCGTGGGCGCCCTCGGCGACGAGCCAGAGCGCAAGGGCCAGCAGGCCCGCGGCGGAGTGTCGAAGTGTCGAAGCGGATCGGATCGCAGGCACGGGGTTCTCCTTGTGGGTGGCAACGCCGCGCCATGCGAAGCGGGCGGCGGGAAGCCATGCATCGAGCACAGGCGAGAGCGGCGCGCATGCGAAGAGCGACCAGAGCAATGGGTTCTGGACGCGCCAGCGGAATTGCAGCGAGTACGCGAGCGCCGCGATGCAGGCCGCGAACACGAGCCGCGCAGCGCGCGCATCCGGCAACGTGCGCGGATCCGAGAGCATGAAGAACGCGAACAGCAGCAGGCCGCCATTCGAGAGCTGGTGGATCGGGATCGCGAGCGGATCGCCGAGCCAGAGTGCGCGGCCGACGAGCAGGCCAGACCAGCAGACGAGGAAGCCCCAGGTGGCGTCCGCGCGCTGCGTGCGCGAGAGCACGAGCGTCCCTGCGCCCGCGAATGCGAACGCGAGCAGCGCGGCGCTGCCCCATTGGCCCGCGGAGATCCAGACGCGCTCCGAGAGCGCGAGCAGCGCGACCACGCCGAAGTTGGTCGGATTGAAGACGTGCTTGCCGCGCCAGCGCAGCGCGAACTTGCTGCCGACTGCTAGCGCGCCCGCGGCGGCTGCGAGCAGCGGATCGCGCGTGCGCAGCAACAGCGCGAGCGAGAGCCCCGAGATCAGCGCGCTCTTCGGCTCGAATCGCTCGCCGCGCGCGCGCTGGCAGAGCGCCTGGGTCGCGAGGCACGCGGCCAGGCCGGCGAGGGCCCCGCCGGGTGCGACCTCGAAGTCGAGCGCAAGCGTTCCATAGAACAGCAGGCATCCCAGCACTCCAATCTGGAACCAGCGCGCGTCGAGTCTGCCCGGCATGCTGGGGTAGGTCGGCCGCGCGCGAATTCCGGATCACGGCGTCTGGCTGCGGCGCGGAGAGTGGCCGGCGCTGGCGCGGTGCAACGGCGTGCCCGAAGCTCCGCGGCGTTCCTGCGGAGCCGCATTGGACCTGCTCTACAGCGCGAGCGACGAAGCCTTCCGCCGCGAGCTGCGCAGCTGGCTCGAGCGCGAGGTCCCGCGCCACGGCCCCATCCCCAAGACCGGCGATCCGCAGCAGCGCCGCGTCTACGACACCGCGTGGCAGCGCAAGCTCTACGACGCCGGCTATGCGGGCATGGGCTGGCCGCTGGAATTCGGCGGACGCGGCGCGAGCCTTGCAGAGCAGCTGATCTACTACGAGGAGACCGCGCGCGCACGCGCGCCGTACATCGGCGCGAATTTCATCGGCATCGCGCACGGCGGCCCGACGCTGATCGCGGAGGGCACGCCCGAGCAGAAGGCCTTTCACCTGCCCGCGATCCTGCGCGGCGACCACGTCTGGTGCCAGGGCTTCAGCGAGCTCGGCGCGGGCTCGGATCTGGCCGCGCTGCGCACGCGTGCGGAGCGCGTCGGCGATGAGTACGTCGTCCACGGCCACAAGCTCTGGAGCACGCGCGCACACATGGCCGACTACTGCGAGCTGCTGGTGCGCAGCGATGCGTCCGCACCGGCGCACAAGGGCATCAGCTGGCTGATCCTGCCGATGCGCCAGCCCGGCGTCGAGGTGCGCCCGTTGCCGACCCTCGAGGGCGAAGGCCACTTCTGCGAGGTATTCCTGAACGGCGCGCGGGTGCCGGTCGCGAACCGGATCGGCGCCGAGCACGACGGCTGGCGCGTCGCGAACGTGACCTTGCGCTTCGAGCGCGGCACAGCCTTCGCGCAACACATCATCTCGATGCGCGCGCAGATCGCGGGCACCGCCGCGCTCGCGAAGCGCGTCTCGCGCGCGGGAGGGGTTTCCGCGTGGAGCGGCGCGCCGCTGCGCTGCGAGCTAGGCCGCCTGGCTGCGGAGGTTGAGGCGCTCTGGCGCCTGACCCAGCTCTGTGTGACCGAGGCCGAACGCACGGGTCTGCCCGCGCTGGTCGGCTCTGCGGTGAAGCTGCGCTACAGCGAGCTCTACCAGTCGATCGGCGCGCTCGCGATGCGTGTGGCAGGGCGGGGCGGCCTCGGCGCAGCCGACTTCGCAGGGCTCCCCTGCGAGGAGCTGCTGCACGACTACCTGTGGTCGCTGCAGTTCACGATCTCCGGCGGAACTTCCCAGATCCAGCGCAACATCATCGGCGAGCGCATCCTCGGCCTCCCGCGCGAGCCGCGCTGAACGAGAGCCCCTTCCGGGAGCTGGCCCCTGTTCGAGGTGGCGAAGGTCCCCTGACGAGCGGTCCCACCACGGCGGAGAGGTCGCGGCAGCCGGGGGCTAGGCGTGGGGAGACAGCTCGTAGCGCCGTGCGAACGCCGCCATCTCCTCGAGCTTCTCCGCGAGCGGCGTGCGCGTGGCTTTCAGTCCCGCCGTCCAGGGCGGCTTCAGATAGTCGGTGACGCCCCAGCTGCGCAACTGCGCGAGTCGCTCGGGGGTCGCTTCGGTGCAGCCGACGATCAGCCGGAAGTCGTCGAGACTCCGCCCGGCCTCGAGGCGCGCGGCGCGGGCGTTCTTCACGTACTTCTCGATCTCGTCCCAGGGATAGACCGCACCCTCCCAGCCATCCTGGCGCGCGGCGCGTCGAAACGCAGCGGGCGACGTGCCGCCGACGTAGATCGGAATCGGCGCGGGCGGCGCGGGCAACATACGCACGCGGGGGAACGAATAATATTTCCCCGAGTGCTCGACCATCTCACCGGTCCACAGCTTCTTCATGACCTCGATCTGCTCGTCGATGTGGCGACCGCGTTCGTGGAAGGGCTGACCGCTCAAACCGAACTCGAGCTTCTGCCAACCGACGCCGAGGCCGAGATGGATGCGTCCGCCTGCGACGACGGACGCGGTGCTGATCGCCTTTGCGGCGGTGAACGCGTCGCGCAGGGGGAGGATGTAGACGGTCGTCATGAAGCAGAGCGTGCGCGTGTCCCGGGAGAGCGCCGCGAACTCGACCCAGGGATCGGGCCAGGGAACGTCCTGCTCCCAAGGCGTCACGCCATCCTTCGCGATCTCGTAGCGGTCGACCTGTTTCTCGGCCGTGACCCAATGGTCGCCGAGGGTGATGCCGTAGAACCCGAGGGCTTCGGCGTGGCGCGCGAGGGTCGTGAGCTCTTCGATGGGCGTGTAGCCCATGCCGTGCCAGAAACGCATCAGTCCCTCGCCGACCCGGCATCGAGTCGCCGGCCGATCAGTTTCCAACCACCCGGTGTTCGAGCTACGTGCGGCTCTTCGGAACGTCCTGGAACGCCATGCCCTTGTCGGCGCGCGGCTCGGGGGGGAGGCGCATCACGCGTTCGGCGATGATGTTACGCAGGATTTCGTCGGTGCCGCCGGCGAGGCGCATCGCGGGGCTGCCGATGAAGCCGCGCTGGTAGTCGAATTCGGCGTCGATCGCGGCGCCGGCCAACCCCTGCAAGTCGACCGCGAAGCTCGAGATCTGCTGCCCGAGCGGTGCGATCACGAGCTTGCCGAGCGATGCCTCGGGGCCCGGAGTGCTGCCCTTCGAGAGTGCGGTGAGCGTGCGGTTCGCCGTGTGCTCGACGCCGCGCAGGCGGACGTGGAAGTCCGCGATGCGCTGGCGCACTTCGTCGTTCTCGAGTGCAGGGCGGCCGTCGAGCTCGAGCGAGCGCGCGAGGCGCAAGAGCGGTTGCACGCTCGGGCGGTAGTGCCCGCTCGATAGCGACGCGCGCTCGTTCATGAGCGTGGT
>CAYTJA010000124.1:0-20949 GCA_964437835.1 uncultured Spirochaetales bacterium | reverse complement strand
GGCAACGGCCTCGCGGCGGCGCTCGACATCTCGATCGCGGCCGACGACGTGAAGTTCGGCTTCAGCGAGGTCAGACTGGGCGTCGCGCCCGCGATCATCTCCGTGGTCTGCCTGCCCAAGATGCGGCCCGGGGAGGCGCTGGAGGTGTTTCTGCGCGGCCAGCGCTTCTCGGCATCCCGCGCCGCAGAACTCGGCTTGATCAACCGGGCGGTGCCCGCCGCCGAGCTCGACGCCACTGTCGAGCAGGTGCTGGTCGATCTGAAGAAAGGCGGACCGCGCGCGCTCGGCTTCGCCAAGCGTCTCGTCTACGAGGTGCCGCGCATGACGACGCAGCACGCCTTCGAGTGGGCCACTGCCCTCTCGAACGATCTGTTCGCGAGCGACGAAGCCCGGGAGGGCATGAGCGCCTTTCTCCAGAAACGCGCAGCGGCCTGGGAGAAATCCGATGGCGACTGACCAGAGCCCCGAGCACCAGCTGTTTCGCGAGAGCGTCCGGAAGTTCGTCGCGGCGGAGCTCCGGCCGCGCGCCCGCGAATTCGACGCCATGGGCCGCTTCGACAAGTCGCTCTACAGGAAGATGGGCGACCTCGGCATGCTCGGGCTGCGCTACGACCCGGCCTACGGCGGCGCCGGCCTCGATTGGTCCTACACGGCGGTGCTGTTCGAAGAGCTCGCAGGCTGCGACAACGCCGGCGTCACGATGGGGATCAGCGTCCACACCGACATGGCCACTCCCTCGCTCGCCGAGTTCGGGAGCGAGGAGCTGAAGCGCCGTTTTCTCGTGCCGTCGATCGCCGGCCAGGTCGTCTCCGCGATCGCGGTGACCGAGCCCGACGCCGGCTCCGACGTGGCGGGCATCAAGACCCGCGCCGTGCGCGACGGCGACGAGTGGGTGATCAACGGCTCGAAGATCTACATCACCAACGCGGCCACGGCAGACTGGCTGTGCCTGCTGGCCGTCAGCGATCCCAGCGCCGGCTACGGCGGCTTCTCCCAGATCATCGTGCCGACCGACGTGCAGGGCTTCCGCTATCAGCTGCTCGACAAGATCGGAAACTGGGGCTCGGACACGGGCCAGCTCTTCTTCGACGACGTGCGCGTTCCGGTCGCGAACACCATCGGTGAGATCGGCCGCGGCTTCCAGCAGCAGATGCGCCAGTTCCAGGACGAGCGGCTGGTGGGCTGCGTGAGCTCGATCGCGGGTTCGCAGCAGCTGTGGGAGGAGACCCGGCGCTGGGCCGAGCAGCGCAGGCTCTTCGGCAAGCCCCTCTCCAAGATGCAGAACACGCAGTTCACGATGGTCGAGCTCTGGACCCAGCTCATCGCGGCGCGCGAGCTGATCCGGGCCTGCGTCGCAGAGCGGGTGGCCGGAGCCGACGCCACCGAGCTGATCACGGCCGCGAAGCTCTTTTGCGGGCGGGTCGCGCGTCGGGTCGCAGACGAATGCATCCAGCTGCATGGCGGCTGGGGCTACATGAAGGAGAGCGTGGCCGGACGCGCGTTCGTCGACTCCCGGCTGATCAGCATCGGCGGCGGATCGGACGAGACCATGCTGCACTACCTCGCCAAGCAGCTGGGCTTCTGATGTTCCCGCAGGTCAGCGACTTTCTCGACGAGAGCGAGGCGCTGCACGGCTTGCTCGAGCCGCTCGCCGACGCGGACTTCGATCAGGTGACGCAGTTCAAGGGCTACGCGATCGGCGACGTGATCGGGCATCTGCATCACTGGAACCAGGCCGCCGACCTGTCGCTGCGCGACGCCGCGGGCTTCCAGGCCTTCTTCGCGCAGGTAGTCGAGGGCCTCGGGCGGGGGCTCACGCTGGTCCAGATCGCCGAGCCATGGCTCGGCGGCCTGCACGGCCGCGCCCTGCTCGCCGAGTGGCGCCGCTGCACCCGGCAGCTGGCAGAGCATTTCGCCGCCGCCGACCCGAAGGCGCGCGTTCCGTGGGCGGGGCCCAGCATGAGCGTGCGCTCGAGCGTCACGGCGCGGCTGATGGAGACCTGGGCCCACGGGCAGGAGGTCTACGACGTGCTAGGCGTGGAGCGCGTCGACAGCGACCGCATCCAGAACATCGCCGTGCTCGGGGTGAACACCTTCGGCTGGAGCTTCCTGAACCGCAAGCTCGAGGCGCCGAAGGTCGTCCCCTACGTGCGCCTCACGGCACCCTCCGGAGCCGTCTGGGAATGGAACGCGCCGAGCGACGTCGACCGGGTCGAGGGGCGCGCGACCGAATTCTGCCAGGTCGCGACGCAGGTGCGGAGCCTGGCGGATACCCAGCTGCGCGTCACGGGCGACGCCGCAGCGCGCTGGATGTCGATCGCCCAGTGCTTCGCCGGGCCGGTGGCCGACCCGCCGAAGCCCGGCAGCCGCTTCCGGCAGGCTCGCGAGCCCGCCCCGTGACGCACTCGCGGCCAGGAGACCTCGCGTGGACCTGAGCTACGGACCCGAATACGAGGCCTTTCGCAGCCAGCTGCGCGCATTCCTGCGGGAGCACGCCGAGCGCGCGCCGAAGGGCGGCGCTGGCATCGCGCTGGGCTCGGCGAGCCAGGCGCTGCTCGAGTGGCAGCAGCTCCTGATCGAGCACGGCTATGCGGCGCGCAACATCCCGAAGCAGTACGGCGGCTTTGGCGGCGACGCCGACATCCTGAAGCGCGTGATCATCGACGAGGAGTTCAACGCCGCCGGCGTCTCGCGCGGCGTCGCCGGGCAGGGACCGGAGATGCTCGTTCCGACGCTGCTCGAGCACGGCAGCGAAGCCCAGAAGCAGCGCTGGATCGGCCCCACGATCCGGGGCGAAGTCGTCTGGTGTCAGGGCTACTCGGAGCCCGGCGCGGGCAGCGATCTGGCGAACGTCCAGACGCGCGCGGTGGAAGACGGCAGCGACTTCCTGATCAGCGGCCAGAAGATCTGGACCACCACGGCCCACCTCTCGAGCATGATGTTCGGGCTGATCCGCACCGAGCCCGGAGCCTCCAAGCACGCCGGGCTCAGCTACCTGCTGATTCCGATGCACACGCCCGGCATCCAGGTGCGGCCGCTCGCCACCATGACCGGCGAGGCCGAGTTCAACGAGGTGTTCTTCGAGCAGGCGCGCGTTCCCCAGCAGAACGTGGTCGGCCGGCGCGGCGAGGGCTGGAAGATCGCGAACACGACGCTGTTTCACGAGCGCAACATGCTGGCTTCGAGCGCGCTGCTCGACGGCGCGCTGCGCAGCCTCGTGAAGCTGATGCAGCGCGAGTCGTCGGGCGGAATCCGCGCGATGGAATCGCCTGTGCTGCGCGATCGGCTGCTCCGGCTCCAGTCGCGGGTGCTCGCGATGAAGAGCCACGGCATGCGCATGCTCAGCGCCCGGCTCGCGGGCGCGAACCCGGGCGTGGCGGCACTCGTGACCAAGCTCGCGGGCTGCGAGCTCAGCCACCAGCTGAATGCGCTCGGCCTCGATGCCATGGGCGAGCTCGGCGCGCTCTACGAGGGCTCTGCGCACGAGCGCGACCACGGCCGCTGGCAGAGCCAGTACATGTTCTCGCTCGGCCTGATCATCGGAGGCGGCACGGCCCAGATCCAGAAGAACATCATCAGCGAGCGCGGACTCGGAATGCCGCGCGAGCCGAAGCCGCCGGCGTAGGAACAGCCGCCATGGACTTCGCGCTCTCCGAAGAGCAGACCCTGCTGGCCGCGAGCCTGCGCCGCTTCCTCGAGGCGGAGTGCCCGGTGGCGCGCGTGCGCATGCACGTCGCCGCGCAGCCGGGGCACGATGGCGGCACCTGGAAATCCCTGTGCGAGCTCGGCGTCGCGGGGCTGCTCGTGCCCGAGGAGCACGGCGGCAGCGGGCTCGGGCTGCTCGACGCCGCGGTGGCGGCCGAGTCGTTGGCCTGGGGCGCGGCTCCGGGCCCCTTCCTCGGCAGCGCGGTGATGGCGCCGATCGCGCTGCGCGCCGCGGGCTCCGCACAGCAACAGGCGCACTGGCTGCCGCGCCTCGCCACCGGGGATTGTCGGTTCGCCATCGCGGCGAACGAGCTGGTCTCGCGGCGGGACGGCGCGGGCGTGGAGTTGCGCGACGGAGGTCTGCACGGCCTCGCCCTGATGGTGATCGATGGCATCGGCGCGGATCAGCTGCTCGTCGCCGTCGATGAGGGCCGCAGCCTCGCGCGGATCGACGCCCGTGCCGCCGGAGTGGCGTCCACGCCTCTGCGCACGATCGACCGCACGCGCGGCTTCGCCGAGCTCTGCTTCGACGGCGTGCGCGTCGAAGAGTGGATCGGCGAGCCGGGAGCGGCGGGCGCCGCCTGCCGCCGGATGCTCGACGCCGCGCGCGTCGCGCTCGCGGCCGACATCCTGGGCGCCAGCGAGCGGGCGCTCGAGCTGGCCGTCGCCTACGCGCTGCAGCGCAAGCAGTTCGACCGGGTGATCGGATCGTTCCAGGCCGTGAAGCACCTGTGCGCCGAGATGGCGGCCGAGCTCGAGCCGGCGCGCTCGCTCGTCTGGTACGCCGCTCATGCCTTCGACGCGCTGCCCGACGACGCCGCGCTGTTGGCGCTGCATGCGAAGGCCCACCTGTCGGAGATCGGGCCCTTCATCGTGCGCACCGCGACCGAGGTCCACGGCGGAATCGGCTTCACCGACGAGCAGAACCTGCACTACTGGTTCAAGCGCGTCGGCGCGAGCCGGCAGCTGCTGGGCTCCCCGGAGGCGCTGCGCGAAGAGGCGGCGCGGCTCCAGGGCTGGATCGACTGAGCCGGAGCCGCGCAATCGCAGCGCAGCCGGAAAGCCCGGAGGACGCGGCGTCGCCACCGCGCCTACCCTCGTTCTGCACGCCGTCGCTCCGTTTCTTCCGGTCCCGGTCTCGACTGGAGCGCACTGGCCGAATACACCAATTCTGAGTACTTTGGTGTAGAGAACGCCGGAGGTGGGATCGGCATGGGAAGAACCAACATCGAGATCGACGACGCACTCGTGGCCAAGGCGATGCGCCTCACCGGGGCGCGAAGCAAGCGCGAAGTCGTAGACATGGCGCTGCGACGGTTGGTCCAGAAGGGGAATCTCTACCGCGCCCTGCGCCAACTGCGAGGCAAGCTCCCTTGGGAAGGAGACGTCGGCCGCTGGCGCTCCGCGCGAAAGCCGCGGGCATGATGATCGTCGACTCCAATGCCTGGGCGGATTTCTTCAACGGTGCCACGAACTCGCACGTGGAGCGCCTCGATCTCGCGCTCCGAGCCGAGGAGGACCTCGCGATCCTCCCGATCATCTTCACCGAAGTCCTGCAGGGGTTCCGAACGGATCTGGGCTTCCGGCGCGCGCAGCAGCTGCTGCTCTCGCTGGCCGTGATCGAGCCGAGCGTCGAAGTGCACGTGGCGGCCGCGCGCCTGTTCCGGTTGCTGCGCGGGAGAGGGGTCACCGTGCGGGGTGCCGTGGATTGCATCATCGCGCAGGTCTGCCTCGAGAGCGAGGCGGAGCTGCTCAGCCCGGACCTCGATTTCGAGCACATCGCCCGCTGTACCGATCTTCGCTTGTGGCGCAGTGCGGGTGTTTCCTGACGCAATTGCTACCGGTCCCGGTGATAAGATCCGCCGCCGTCCCGCGCCCGCGCGCGGCGGTCTTCCAGGAGAGGCACATCGCATGAGCCAGCCGAGCGAGAGGTCGCTCACAGCCCCTCACGTATTGAACTACACCTACAAGCGCTCGCTGGGGCCCGTGCTCGGGCCCTTCTTCACTGCGCTGCGCGATCGCGTGATCCTCGGCGTGCGGCGCCGCGACGGCAGCGTGATGGTGCCGCCGAAGGAGTACGACCCGGACACCGCGGAGGCGCTCAGCGAGCTGGTGCGCGTCGCGGATACGGGCGTCGTCCGGAGCTGGGCCTGGGTTGCGAAGCCGCGCCCGCAGCAGCCCCTCGGAAGGCCCTTCGCCTACGCGTTGATCCAGCTCGACGGCGCGAGCACCTCCCTGCTCCACGTCGTCGATGCGGGGAGCGAGTCGGCGATGCGGAGCGGCATGCGCGTGGTCGCGCGCTGGGCCGCCGAGACCAGCGGCCGCATCCAGGACATCGAGGCCTTCGTACCCGCATGAGCGCACAAAAAGACCCGGCGAAGAAAGATCCGAAGACCGGCCCGATCGAGGTGCTGCTGACGCCGATCCGGCTCGAGTACCTGTTCTCGGCGGGCCAGTCGGCGTCGCGCTTCCTGCGCGCGATCGCGCAGGGCAAGCT
The DNA here is from genome assembly GCA_964437835.1 of uncultured Spirochaetales bacterium. Classification (GTDB taxonomy): domain Bacteria; phylum Myxococcota_A; class UBA9160; order UBA9160; family SMWR01; genus CAYTJA01. The sequence goes on along the minus strand of CAYTJA010000124.1, from coordinate 14,747 downwards.
GATCGGACAGCGCTGCCCGGTCGACGGCCGCGTCTACTTCCCGAGCCGCGGCTCCTGCCCGCAGCACGGCGTCCCGATCGCGGGGGAACCCGTGGAGCTCAGCGACCGCGGCACCGTCGTCACCTACTCGATCGTGCGCGTGCCGAGCGCGAACATCGCGCTGCAGCTGCCCTACGTCGCCGTGCAGGTGCTGCTCGACGGCGCGGACACGATCCTGATGCACCTGCTGAACTGCAAGCCCGAGGCAGCGCACATGGGCATGCGCGTGAAGGCCGTCTGGAAGCCGCGCGAAGAGTGGAAGGAGTCGGTCGAGAACATCCTCTACTTCGAGCCGACCGGAGAGCCCGACGCGCCCTACGCCACCTACCAGGAGCACATCTGATGCGGCCGGTCGCCGTCGTCGCCTTCGCCCAGAGCCCCTCGTTGCGGCGCGAGCCCGATCGCAACGAGGTCGAGATCCTGATCCCGGTGATCCAGGAGCTCAAACACTCCGTGGGTCTCGCGAGCGGCGAGATCGACTTCATCTGCTCGGGCTCGAGCGACTATCTCGCCGGCCAGAGCTTCGCGTTCGTGTCGGGACTCGACGCCGTCGGCGCCTGGCCGCCCGTCTGTGAGAGCCACGTCGAAATGGACGGCGCCTGGGCGCTCTACGAAGCCTGGGTCAAGATGCAGATGGGCTATGCGGAGCTGGCACTCGTCTACGGCTTCGGCAAGCCCTCGATGGGAGACCTGCCGCTCACGCTGGCGCTGCAGCTCGACCCCTACGTCACGGCGCCGCTGTGGCCCGATTCGGTCTCGATCGCGGCGCTGCAGGCGCGGCTGCTGCTCGAGGGCGGGCACTGCACGGAGCGCGAGATGGCCGAGCGCGCCGTGCGCGATCGCCGCAATGCGAAGTCGAATCCCTTCGCCCAGCTCTCGGGCGATTTCGACGTCGAGAAGCTGCTCGCCGCGCCGGCGCTGGTCTCGCCGCTGCGCAAGCACGACTGCGCGCCGATCTCGGACGGCGCGTCGGCGATCCTGCTCGCGGCCGGGGATCGCGCCGCGGCGCTCTGCAAGCGCCCGGCCTGGATCCGCGGGCTCGAGCACATCTGCGAGCCGATGGAGCTCGGCCTGCGCGACCTCACGCGCTCGCATTCGACGGCGCTCGCGGCGCACAAGGCCGGCGTCGGGCGCGACAAGCTCGACATAGCTGAGCTGTCCGCGCCCTTCACGCACCAGGAGATCCTGGTCGAGCGCGCGCTCGCGCTGGGCCAGCGCACGCAGGTGAACCCGTCGGGAGGTGCGCTGGCCGGAAACCCGATGATGGCCGTCGGCCTGTCGCGGATCGGCGAATGCGCGCGCCGCATCTGGGACGGCAGCGCCGACCGCGCGGTCGCGCACGCGACCTCGGGGCCCTGTCTGCAGCAGAATCTCGTTTGCGTACTGGAGGGAAACTAGCCATGGCCGAGCTCGCAGCCGTCGTCGGCATCGGCCAGACGCAGCTCGCCGCGAAGCGCCTCGACGTCTCGATGGCGGGCCTGATCCGCGAGGCCGCGCTGCGCGCGCTGGCGGACGCCGAGTGCAGCTGGAAGGACATCGACGCCGTCGTGATCGGAAAGGCCCCCGACATGTTCGAGGGCGTGATGATGCCGGAGCTCTTCCTGCACGATGCGATCGGCGGCGCCTACAAGCCGATGCTGCGCGTGCACACCGCGGGCAGCGTCGGCGGCTCGACGGGCATCGTCGCCGCGAGCCTGGTGCAGGCCGGCATCCACGACCGCGTGCTGGCCGTCGCGTTCGAGAAGCAGAGCGAGTCGAACGCGACCTGGGCGCTCTCGATCGCGATGCCCTTCGCGGTCGCGACGGTCGCCGGCGCGGGCGGCTTCTTCGCGCCGCTGATCCGCGGCTACATCCGGCGCTCGGGAGCGCCCGAGGACACCGGCATCCGCGTCGCGGTCAAGGACCGCCAGAACGCGCTCAAGAACCCCTACGCGCACCTGAAGCTGCCGGACATCTCGTTCGAGATGGTGGCCAACTCGCCGATGCTCTGGGATCCCATCCGCTATCTCGAGACCTGCCCCTCCTCGGATGGCGCCTGCGCGCTGGTGATCGCCAAGCAGTCGATCGCCGAGCGCAGCGCCAGGCCGGTCGCATGGATCCATGCGACCGAGATGCGCAGCGAGCCGACGATGTTCTCGGGCCGCGACCAGGTGATGCCGCGCGCGACGCTCGACAACGCGGCCGCGCTCTACAAGAAGGCCGGCATCACAAAGCCCCGCGAGGAGCTCGACTGCGCCGAGATCTACGTGCCCTTCTCCTGGTACGAGCCGATGTGGATGGAGGGCATGTTGATCACCGAGCGGAACCAGGGCTGGAAGATGACCTACGAGGGGGCCACCGCCCTCTCCGGGGATTTCCCGGTCAACATGTCGGGGGGAGTGCTGTCCTCGAACCCGATCGGCGCCTCGGGCCTGCTGCGCTTCGCCGAAGCCGCACTGCAGGTCCGCGGCATGGCGGGCGAGCACCAGGTGGATGGGGCCCGAAAGGCCCTGGGGCACGCCTACGGCGGCGGCTCTCAGTACTTCTCGACCTGGATCGTCGCCTCCGCGAAGCCCTGACCGCCGTGCGGACCTCGATCGGCGTCCCCCATCTGCCGATACGCACGAGGGAACACCGCGGCCGGGCATCCGGTTGCAAGGGGCCTTGCCCCGCGCAGGGAGCCGAAGGCGAACGAAGTCAATCCGCAGGGGCCTTGCCCCGCGCAGGGAGCCGAAGGCGAACGAAGTCAATCCGCAAGGGGCCTTGCCCCGCGCAGTGAGTCGCAGGCGAACGGAGACCATCAGACCTGCCGCCGGCGAACGAAGATCATGGGACCTGACACTGACTCGAAGTCAAGCACCACCTCGCTATACCAGGGCTACCTTGCCCCCCATCTCCACAGGCAGGCCACACGCAGATGACCAGCAAGTCCGACCCGATGGGCGCAGCCGAGCTGCGGCGCGCTCTATCCACTCGCGCGCTCCAGCACGTCGTCGTGCTAGGTGCGAACGGCACCATGGGCTACGGCAGCGCCGCGCTCTTCAGCCAGGCGGTGCCGAAGGTCACTTTTCTCGCACGCACCCGGGCCAAGGCCCAAGAGGGCCTCGCGGCCGCGATCAAGCAGGTGCGCTCTCCGACCGTCGCCGCGCGCGCCGAGGTCGGAGACTACGAGCACGACCTCGCCCCTGCCCTGCGCAGCGCAGACCTCGTCTTCGAGGCGCTCACGGAAGATTTCGAGCTGAAGCGCGTGATCTTCGACCAGGTCGAAGCCGCGCGCCGCTCGGACGCGATCGTCGCAACCGTCACCTCGGGCCTCTCGATCAATGCCCTCTGCCAGGGCCGCAGCGATTCCTTCCGCCGGCATTTTCTGGGTCTGCACTTCTTCAATCCGCCTAACGTAATCGTCGGAACCGAGCTGATCGCGAACCGCGACAGCGACCCCGCGGTGCTCGACTTCGTCGAGGCCTTTGCGCGCCTGCGCCTCGGTCGCGAGATCGTCCGCACCCACGACACTCCCGCCTTCGCGGGCAACCGCGTCGGCTTCAAGCTGCTGAACGAGGCCGCGCAGCTCGTGCCGCAGCTCGGCCCCGTGCTGGTCGATCGCCTGATCGGCCCCTACACCGGGCGTGCGTTGACGCCGCTCGCGACGATCGACCTCGTGGGCTGGGACATCCACCGCGCGATCGTCGACAACATCTTCGCCAAGACCCACGACGAAGCGCACGCGACGCTCGCACTTCCGGGATTCATGCAGGCGCTGATGGCGCGCGGCGTGCTCGGCGACAAGACCGGCGGCGGCTTCTTCAAGAAAGACGGCAAGACTCGCCTCGCGCTCGACGCGATCAGCGGCGACTACAAGCCCGTCGCCGAGTTCGTGCTGCCGAAGCTCGACTACATCGCCGACGTCGCGCACTTCCACGCCCAGGGCCGCTACCGGGAGGGCATGCAGGTCTTCCTCGCGGCGCCGGGCGACGAGGCCGCGCTCGCGCGCAAGGTGATCGCCGGCTACATCGCCTACGCGTTCCAGCGCGTCGGCGAGGTCACCGACAGCATCGGCGGCATCGACCGGATCCTGGCGATGGGCTTCAACTGGGCGCCGCCCTCGGTGCTCGTCGACGTCATGGGCGCGGGCCCGACCGTGAAGCTGATCGAGCAGGCCGGCCTCGCGGTGCCCGCCGCGCTCGCGGAGGCCGCGCGCAGCGGGCTGCCGAAGCGCTTCTTCCAGCACCCGCAGATCAACATCGGCCGCTTCTTCGTCGCGAACTGAGCGCAGCAGAAGCTGCTTTCGCAGGAGCACGCAGCATGGCAGCGAAACCGGAAGTCTACGTCCTCGGCGGCTACCAGACGGACTTCGCCCGCAACTGGACGAAGGAGAATAAACACTTCTCGGCGCTGATGCGCGAGAGCGTGCAGGGTGCGCTCGAGCGCTGTCAGATCGCCCCCGAGGAGATCGAGAGCGCGCACGTCGGAAACTTCGCGGCCGAGCTCTACTGCATGCAGGGGCACCTCGGCGCCTTCTTCACCGAGGTGCACCCGGCCTTCAGCGGCCTTCCGACGGGTCGCCACGAGGCCGCCTGCGCGTCGGGCAGCATCGCGATCCTCGCGGCCTCCGCGGAGATCGAGGCCGGCCGCTACGACCTGCAGGCAGTCGTCGGCATCGAGCAGATGAAGACGGTCTCGGCAGCTCAGGGCGGCGCCTATCTCGGCACGGCCGCGTGGTACGAGGAAGAGGCCAAGGGCGTCGAGTTCCCGTTCCCGAAGCTGTTCGGAAAGCTCGGCGACGAGTACGACAAGCGCTATGGACTCCGGGACGAGCACCTGGCCGAGATCAGCCGCATCAATTACGACAACGCCAAGCTGAATCCGAACGCGCAGACCCGCACCTGGTACATGAACAAGCAGCATGCGCTGTGCCGCACCGAGGACAACCCGGCAGTCGGCGGGCGCGTCCGCATCTCCGACTGCTCGCAAGTCACCGACGGCGCCGTCTGCGTGTTCCTCGCCTCGCGCGCCTACGCCGAGAAGTACGCGAAGGGCATGGGCAAGCGCCTCGAGGACTTCCCGCGCATCAAGGGCTGGGGCCACCACACCGCGCGCCTGCGCTTCGCGGACAAGATCGCCGAGAGCGCGAACGCGGCCTACGTGTTGCCGCACGTGCGCGCGACGATCACGGACGCCTGGAAGCGCGCCGGCATCGCGGACGCCTCCGGCATCCAGGGCATCGAGACCCACGACTGTTTCACGACCTCCGAGTACATGGCGATCGACCACTTCGGCCTCACGGCTCCCGGCGAGAGCTGGAAGGCTGTCGAAGAGGGCGCGATCGAGATCGGCGGCCGCTGCCCGATCAACCCCAGCGGCGGACTGATCGGCGCAGGCCACCCGGTGGGCGCCACCGGCGTGCGCCAGCTGCTGGACGCCGCCCTGCAAGTGAACGGCCAGGCCGGCGACTACCAGGTCGAAGCTGCGCGCAACTTCCAGACGCTGAACATCGGCGGCAGCGGCACCACCAGCGTGAGCTTCATCGTCGGGCGCTGAGCGCGGCAGCGAGCTGCGGGCCGAGCGCGGAGGCGAGCGCGCGGTGCCCGGCGTCGCCCGGGTGGATTCCGTCGGGCAACAGATCTTCCGGCACGAGCGCAGAGCCCTCGACGAGCCGCAGCGTTTCGTCTCCGGCCGCGATCCGCTCGCACACGGCCGCCTCGAAGGCCGCGCGCAGCTCGGCGTGGGTCGCGCCGAGCCGGTTCGGCAGCGCTTCGGCCTGCGGCCGCAGCAGCGGGCTCACGCACACGATCGGCGTCGCCGGGTGCCCCTGGCGCAGCACTGCGAGGAAATCGCGCAGCGCGTGGCGCATCCCGGCCGCGCTGTGCGGCAGCCGGCTCCAGCAGTTCGTGCCGTGCGAGACGGAGATCAGCTGCGCCGGCAGCGCCGCGATCTGCTCCGCGGAGACGAGCTCGCCGCGCGCGGCCCCGGCATAGCCCAGGTTCACGACGTCGAGGCACTGCTCGCGAGCGGCGATCGCGGGCCACGACAGCGCCGGCCCCGAGGCCACCCAGCCCTCGGCGATCGAGTCGCCGTAGCAGAGCCAGCGCGGCTGCGCGGGCGCGGGCTCGATCCCGCCCTCGACTCCGATCAGCGCGCGCACGCGCGGGCGCAGCCCCTCCGGCAGGGTGACGATTGCGCGCTCGCCGGGATCGAAGCCTGTGCCCAGCGACAGCTGCGCCCGGTGACGGCCGACCGCCGCGCGAAGCTCTGCGACGAGCCGCCCCCCGCGGTACACCGTGAAGTGACAGCCGGCTGCCTCGCCGCGCAGGCCGAGCTCGCCACCCGCCGCCTCGTAGTCGACTGCGACAGCGCGAGCGCTGCCCACCAGCTCGAAGCGCACCCCGACGGGGATCGCGGCCTGATAGCGCGTGTCGGCCGGCAGCCGGTCGCCGGGAGGCGCCAGCATCGCGCGCGGATAGGGCACGTCCTGCCAGGCCGGGAACGCACAGCCGCGCAGAAAGGGCTCCGGCTGCTCGGGGCGGCCGGAATTCGAGGCCAACTTCATCGGCGCGCAGCATACCCGGGCCCGCAGCGCTTCGAGTAGGATGGGCGAGCAAGGGGCCTTGCACCGCGCAGTGAGCCGAAGGCGAGCGAAGTCAATCCGCAAGGGGCCTTGCCCCGCGCAGCGAGCTGAAAGCGAGCGAAGACCCACCTGGAGAGGAATCCCATGAACGCCACCGAGCGACTGATCTCCGCCGACGACCACGTGAATCCGCCGCCGCTGATGTACCGCGAGCGCGTCCCGAGCCAGTGGCGGGATCGCATGCCGCGCGTCGAGAAGCGCGGCGAGGCCGAAGTGCTGGTCTTCGAGGGCGTGGAGCGCCCCTTCAGCAACCTCGAGGGCTCTGCCGGCGTCGCGTCGAAAGATGTGAAGGCCCTGGCCAAGACCAAGGAAGTCGGTCGCCGCGGCGGCTACGACCCGAAAGCGCGCCTCGAAGACATGGACTTCGACGGCGTGCACGCGCAGGTGCTCTTCGGCAGTGGCGCGGGCGGCGGCGCCGCGATCCGCAGCGTCGAGCGGCCGCTGCAGCTGGTGCTGATGCGCGCGTACAACGAGTGGCTCTCGGAGTTCTGCCGCGCGTGTCCGGAGCGCCTGGTCGGAGTCGGAGAAATTCCGGTCTGGGACCTCGATCTCGCGCTCGCCGAGGCGCGCCACTGCGCGGAGCTCGGGCTGCGCGGGGTCTGCATTCCTGCGGTGCCGGCCTATCTCGATTCGCCGGCCGGCGACCGCTCCTACCTCGACCCGCACTACGAGCCGCTGTGGGCCGCGCTCGCCGAGATGCGGCTGCCGATCCACATGCACCTCGGCACGCGCCCGGTCTCGCGCGGCCTCGACCAGAATCTGATGGCGATGATCTCCTGCAACAAGTCGGTGATGTGCGAGCCGATCGCCGCGTTCATCTTCTCGGGCGCGCTGCAGCGGCACCCGGAGCTCAAGCTGATCTCGGTCGAGAGCGGGATCGGCTGGATGGCCTTCCTGGTGCCGTGGATGGACCACGTCTTCGCGCGCCACCGCTACCACACGAAATCGGAGCTGCGCGAGCCGCCGAGCTTCTACTTCCATCGCCAGGTGTATGGGACCTTCATCGACGACGTCGTCGGCGTGCGCAATCGCGACGTGATCGGCGTCGAGAACATCCTCTGGTCCAGCGACTACCCCCACGTGAACAGCTCCTGGCCCGCGTCGCGGGAGTACATCGAACGGCACTTCGGAGACGTGCCGGCCGCTGAGCGGCGGAAGATGGTTCACGACAACGCCGCGCGACTCTACGGGATCGCCTGAGCGAGGGCCCGCCCCCGCGCCGCGCGGAGCGCAGGAGCGAGATTGGTCGTCGCGCTAGTTACGCTCGCCGAGCTCGCGCTCCTCGTCGCAGCGGGCTCCGCCCTGATCCGGCGCAGCGCGGGAGGCGGCGCGGCGGAGTGCAGTGCACTGGCAGTCGGCTGCGCGCTGGCCGGGCTCTCGGCGCTGTTCCAGCTCGCGTTCCTGCTGCAGCTCCCCGCGCTCGCGCTCGCGGTCGAGATCCCGGTCGCCGCTGCTGCGCTCGGCGTGATCTGGCGCTCGCGCGAGCAGCTCTCGGCCCTCGCGCAGAGCGCGCGGCGCTCGCTCGCGCATGCGCCGCTCTGCGGGGCCGCGCTCGCGCTGGCGCTGCTCTTCCTCGGCGTGCAGGCGCTGCTGCTTCCGCCCTACGGCAACGACCCGCTCTCGTACCATCTTCCGCGCGTGCTGCTGTTCCAGCAGGAGCGCACGCTGTTTCCGGTCGAATTCAGCAAGTACGACCTGGTGGTAAAAACGCTCGGCGCGGACCTGCTCGCGCACGCGTTCCTGCGCTTCCACAGCGATGTCGGCGTCGTGCTGCTGCCGCTGCTCGCGTATGCCGGGGCACTCGCGGCCGGCTTCGCGCTGGCGCGGCGCGAAGCGCGTCCCGAAACCGCCTGGCTCGCGACGCTCGCCGTTGCCGGCATGCCGCAGCTCGTGCACCAGTCGGCGGTCTTCAAGAGCAACGTCTTCGCGCTGCTGGCCGCGCTGCTCTGCCTGCTGCTCGCGCGGAGGCTCTGCGAGCGCCCGCGCGGGCTGGATGCGGCGCTGCTGCTGCTGATGCTCGCCTTCGGCGTCTCGGCGCGGCCGAACTTCCTGAGCTTCGCCCTGCCCTTTGCCGCGAGCTTCGGACTGCTCGCAGCACGCAGCAGTGACCGCGCCGCGTGGCGAGAGCTGATCGCGAAGCCGCGTCCGATCTGGCTCGCTCTGCTGCCGGCGCTGCTGCTGTCCCAGGGCTGGCTCTTCGCGCGCAACCAGTGGGTCTTCGGGCATCCGGGAGGGCCGCCCGCCTTCGTCGAATTCCACCAGAATCGAGACGGCTGGCTCGGCGCAGCCGCGAACGCGCTGCGTTATGCGCTGCAGAGCATCGACCTGCTCGCCCCCGGAGACGACGCGTGGCGGGCGCTGTTCGGATCGAGCCTTTCCGACGCGCTCGAACAGGCCTACGCCCGCTGCTGCCTGCCGCTCTTCGGCAGCGCGGGGCACAGCGCGACCTTCCCGAGCTTCGCGCTCGGCGCTTCCCAGCGCGAGGAGACCTCGTGGTTCGGACCGCTGGGCTTCCTGCTCGCGCTGCCGGCACTCGCCGCAGCCGCGTTGCGCGGGAGCCCGGCGCTGCGCGCGGCGAGCTTCGCACTGCTCGGCTACGCGGCGCTCTTCTGCGCCGGCGTCGCCTGGTTCCCGTGGAATGCGCGCATGCTCGCGCTGGTCTTCGCGGGCGCGGCCCCGGCGATCGCGTGGGCGCTCGAGCCGCGCAGCCGAGCGCTGCGCCGCACGATCTTTGGGGTCGCGGTAGCGGTGCTCGCCTTCGCCTGCGCGAGCAGCCAGCCGCCCGGCGCCTGGCGAGACAGCGACCTCGGACGCGATCGCCTGCACTGGCTCGCCCGCGCGCTCGACCCGCAGGCGATCGAAGAGGTGCGCCGCGGCTTCCCGCCCGGAGCCGAGGTGCTGCTGATCGTGAACCAGCGCACGCCGGTAGAGCCGATCCAGCTCGCAGGGCCCGAGGCGCACTTCACACTGCTGTGGCCCTGGCTGCGCGCGCGCATGCAGCCGGGCTTCGACCTGCGCCACTACGTCGCGAATCACGAGCCGCGCTTCGATCGGGTGCTCTGCCTCGCGGAGGATGAAAAGCTGTGCCACGCGCCCGCGCAGCGCGAACGCAGCAAACGCTAGAGTCGGCGGGTGTTCGCCCGCCGCGCGTCCTGGGATCTCGAGCCGACCGACTTCGCGCGGCGCGCGCTCGCGCGGCGCGCGCGCGGAGACCTGATCGACCTCACGCTCTCGAATCCGCCCGCCGCGGGCCTCCGCGCCGCGAGTGCCGCGCTGGCGGAGTTGCTGCCGGCCCTCGCGGATCATCCGCGCGTTCGCAGCTACGAGCCCGACCCGCGCGGCGATCCCGCTGCGCGCGCCGCGATCGCCGCGCTGCACGCGCGCAGCGGAGCGCGGCTCTCGGCCGATGATGTGCTGCTCTGCGCCGGCACGAGCGAGGGCTATGCGCAGCTGTTCCGCGTACTCGCCGACCCGGGCGACGCGCTGCACGTCCCGACGCCGGGCTATCCGCTCTTCGAGCACCTCGCCGAGCTCGAGGGCCTCGAGGTGAGGCGATACGCGCTGGCAGCGCCGCGCGCGCCGGGCCGCGAGCGCTGGCGCGTGGATCTCGCCGGATTGGCCCGCTCCCTGGACTCGCGCAGCCGTGCGTTGCTGCTGATCCATCCGCACAATCCGACCGGCTGCTTCGTCGATCCCGAGGATCTCGCCGCGCTGCGCGCGCTCGCCCTGCGCTTCGACCTCGCGCTGATCTCGGACGAAGTCTTCCTCGATCCAGCCGCAGCCAACTCCGCGCCGAGCGCGCTCTGCGGCGCCGGCGATGGCGCACTCCACTTCGCGCTCTCGGGGGCCTCGAAGCAGCTCGCGCTGCCGCAGCTCAAGATTGCGTGGATCGCGGCCGCGGGCCCTGAGGTCTTGCGACGCGAGGCGCTGGCACGGCTCGAGTTCGCGTCGGACGCCTACCTGTCGGTTTCGCCGCTGGCTTCGGCCTGCCTCGCACCGCTGCTTGCGCGGCGCGACGAATTGACCGCGGAGCTGCGTGCACGCGTGGCGCGAAACCGGCGCAGCCTCGAGGCCGCGTTCCCGCGCGGCTACGCACTCGAAGCGCTGCCGGCCGAAGCCGGCTGGGCCGCAATCCTGCAGGCGCGCAGCGCGGAGCTGCCGGAGGGCGCCGACGAGGAATCGATTGCGCTCTCGTGGCTCGAACGCGAAGGCGTGCTCGTACAACCGGGCTTCTTGTTCGAGTTGGATGCGCTTCCGGGGGCCGCCGGCCAGCTGCATTTCGTGCTGAGCCTGTTGCCCGAGCCCGGGGAATTCGAGCGCGGGCTCGAGAGGCTGCGCACCGGCATCCGCGAGGGCCAAAAGCTGGAAGGCTGCTTCCCCGCGCCGTGGTAGGGTGGCGCGGCCGAGGGCCGCGGCGCTCGCGTGAGGAAGTCGTGAAGCTATCGATCCTGTTTCCCGAGACCCGCAACGTCGAGCGCGCGATCTCGCGCATCCTGCGACTCGAGCAACTCGGCTTCCACTCGGCCGTGATGGGCCACGCCTTCGACTTCGATCCGATCAGCGTGTTCGCGCTGGCCGGCGCGCGCAGCGAGCGGATTCTGCTCACCACCGCGGTCGTGCCGCTCTTCTCGCGCCATCCAATCTCGCTCGCGATGGCTGCGGCCACCGCACAAGCGGCCTCGCGGGGCCGATTCCGGCTCGGCATCGGACCCTCGCACCAGCCGATCGTCGAGCACGTCTACGGGCTCGCCTACGACCGGCCGGTGCGCCGCGTGCGCGAATACCTGACGATCGTGCGAGAGCTGTTGCAGCAGGGATCGAGCCGCTTCCGGGGCGAGCTCTACCGCGTGCAGGTCCAGCACCAGGTCGACGGCGGCAAGGGCGTGCCCGTGCTGCTCTCGGCGCTGGCCGAGCAGATGTGCCGCGCGGCCGGCGCCGTGGCCGACGGCGTGCTGCCCTGGCTCGCGCCGGCCAGCTATGTCGCAGCGCAGATCCAGCCTGCCGTGCGCGCCGGAGCCTCCGCCGCGGGCCGCAGCGCGCCGCCGATCGTCGCCGAGAACGCCTGTGTGCTCTCGACCGACGCGGCAGCAGTCCGCGAGGCGCTGCGCCGCGAGATGGGCTTCTACCTCGCGATGCCGGCCTATCGCGCGCTCTTCGAGCGCGCCGGCGTGCCCGGCGCAGCAACCGCTCTCGAGACCGGCTGGACCGACGCGATGATCGAGGCCGTGATTCCGTGGGGCAACGAGACGCAGCTTGCGGACGCGGTAGAGCGTTATTTCGCAGCGGGCGCAGACGAAGTCGTACTGTCGCCGGTTGGAGTCGGCTCCGATCCGGCCGCGAGCTACGAGCGCGCGCTCGAAGTGCTCGGCGAGCTCGCGCGCGGGCGCTAAGGAGGGCGGGGTGGAAACGCAGAACGAGAGGCGCGCGGGCAACCGCGCAGTCGTCGAGCAGGCCTTCGGATTGCTGTCGCAGATGCGGCACCGCGAGCTCGCAGACCTGATCACGGAGGACATCGACTTCGAGCTGCCCTTCGGCCCCGGCCAGAAAGCGCTCGTGGTCCGCGGCCGCGAGCGCTGGCTCGCGCTCAACGACGCCACCTGGCCGGCCTTCGCGCGCTTCTCGCTCGCGATCGCGGCGGTGTACGAGCTCGCGGACCCGGATGCGCTGGTGATCGAATACCAGAGCGACGGCCTGGTGCGCTCGACGGGCAAGCCCTATCGCAACCGCTACATCGGCGTGTTCCGCTTCCGCGACGGGCGCATCTGTGCCTGGCGCGAGTTCCACAACCCGGAGATCACGGCGATCTCGATGCGGCCCGACTGAATTCGAGCAGCGCTCCACCGCAACCAGGCCCTCGGCTTGCGCCAGGCCTCGCGCCTGTGGTACTCCGGCAGGCACACCACGCAGGGGGTGTCCCGCGAACGCGGTCCAGGGATCGCGCGCGCGGGCAGTGCAGACGAGCGGCCAGGTTGGCAACTCGCTGCGCTGCGGGAAGCCGGTGAGAGTCCGGCACGAGCCCGTCGCTGTAACTGGAGACGGCGCCTCAGATATGCCACTGGCCCACGGGGGCTGGGAAGGCCTGCGGTGCCGGAGCGCGCGAGCGCTCCAATCCAGAAGTCAGAAGACCGGCCCCCATGCGGCTTGTCGACTCCCCGTGGCAGGGAGCGTGATGCGGACAGCCGTTCCGGCCCCGCCTCCAGCTCCCTCCGCGGATCCGAGTCGACCGCGCCCGCTGCGGCGCAGGGAGTCGGATCGTGTCCCCTCACGCGTGCTTTTGCTCCGCTCGCGCGCTCGTCGCGCTCGTTCTGGTCCTCGGCGTCGCTCGCACCCCCGCGCGAGCGGCTGACTTCGCGAAGCCCGGCCACCCGATCGCCGCCGCGCAGAGCTGGGCGGCGCAGGTGATCGCGCTCGCGCGCGGCCCGCTCGACGCCGCGAATCCCGGCCTCGGAAACGCGAGCGCCGGGTTGCCCGAGAACGCGCTCGGGTCCGCCACCGGCAGCTCCGCGGACACCGTCTCGCTCGGCGACGGCGGACACATCACGCTGCGCATGCGGCCGCCGCTCTTCGACGCGATCGGCGACGACTTCGCGGTCTACGAGAACGGCTTCTATTCGGTCGATGGGCTCTTCGGCGAGCTCGCCTTCGTGGAGGTCTCCTCGAACGGCGTCGACTTCGCGCGCTTCCCCGCGCAGACCCTGGCGATGACGCCGGTGCCGAGCTTCGGCACGCTCGATCCGGACCTCTACGCGAACCTCGCAGGCGACCAGCCGGCCGGACTCGGCGCAGGCTTCGACCTCGCCGAGCTCGAGACGCACGCGCTCGTGCTCTCGGGCGCGCTCGCGCTCGCGCGCGTGCGCTATGTGCGCGTGGTCGACGCGATCGGAGATGGGTCGACACAGGACTCACTCGGTGCGCCGATCTACGACCCCTACCCGACTCCCTTTCCGACCGGCGGCTTCGATCTCGACGCCGTCGGAGCTCTGCACGCGGTCGAGCTCCCGGTCGGATTCGCCGCGCTGCTCGCGAGCTTCGGCGTGCTGCTGCTCGCCGGCGGGCTCCGGCTGCGCGGCGCGCTTCCCGCGCGCGCGCTGCTCGCGCTGCTCGCGCTCTGCGGCCACGCGGCGCCGGCCGGCGCGGCGAGCGCCGGCTTCGACGACACGGCCGCACTGCTGGGCCTCGGCTCCGAGAGCTTCTACAACGGCGCCGACGCAGCCGGCGGCTTCGCGTCGGGCGGCGTCTCCTTCGAGAATCTCTACGACCCGGGTTTCGGGGTCTGGTCGGGATTCGCGGTTTCGAACACCACGGATACGACCACGCCGGGCTTCGGCAATCAGTACAGCGCGATCCCGGGCAGCGGCGCGGCGGGCACGGCCGCCTACGGCGTCAGCTTCGTGTTCGGGGAGGCAGTCGCGCGCTTCGCGAGCGACGTCGACCTCGTCGGCGCGTTCTTCACGAACACGACGTATGCATTCCTCACGCTGCGCGACGGCGATTTCTTCACGGATCCCTTTGGCGGCCCCTCCGGCGGCGAGCCGGATCTGTTCCGGCTGCGCGTGCTCGGCTACGACTCGAGCGACGCGCTCGTGGGCGAGGTCGAGCTCGCGCTCGCCGACTACCGCAGTCCAGATGCCAGCGGCGACTTCATTCTCGAGACCTGGACCTGGCTCGACCTGACGCCGCTGCGCGGCGTGCGCGCGCTGCACTTCCAGCTCGACTCGACCGACGTCGGCCCCTTCGGCAGCAACACGCCCGCCTACTTCGGCATCGACGAGCTCTCCTTCACGGCGATTCCCGAACCCGGCTCGGCACTGCTGCTCGGCGCGGGACTCGCGGCCCTTGCCGCGCGGAGGAGACGGAGCGGTCCGTGAGCCGGCGCGCAGCCGGCGCGCAGCTGGCCGTGCTGTGCTGCGCGGGAGCGACGCTGGCGGAGCCCGCGGCGCGGAAAGACCCGGAGCCGCCGCCTCCGGCGGGAATCGAGCAGCTCGAGGTGGTCGGTGTCCGCACCGGCGTGTTGCGCGGCGATCCTTCGGTCTCCGGAGAACGCGTCGAACTCGCGGACTTCGAGGCCGAGCAGCTGAGCGTCGCGGATCTGCTCTCGGGCCTG
>CAYTJA010000123.1:0-29949 GCA_964437835.1 uncultured Spirochaetales bacterium | reverse complement strand
GACTGCGCGACCTGCGCGGGCGGCTTCACGCGCGCGTATCTCCACCACCTGTTCGCCGCCAACGAGATCCTGTCGGCGATCCTCGCGTCGGTGCACAACGTGCGCTTCTACCAGCGGCTGGTCGCCGACGCGCGCCGGGCGATCCTGGAAGGCGGCTTCGCCGAGTTCCGCGAGGCATTCCTCGCCGATTATCGGGCCGGCGGCGCCTCGTCCGGCGGCAGCTAACCCTCCGCCAGGCTCCGAAACCCCGCTGGTGCGTCGCGATCCGGCGCGCACGGCCGACGCGCTCGAGTGCGTGTTCGCGCGTCTGGCACTGGCCGCCCATCACCCAAACGAGTCCATGATAGACTGGCCCCTCACGGCGCAGCGTCGTGTCGATCACGGGAGGATCCGCAATGAGGCCCACGCTGACGAGACTCTGCCTGGCAACCGGACTCGCTTTCGCGCTCGCGACGTCGGCGCGGGCGGTCGACACGGTGCAGTTCGTGGCGCCCATCGTCGCGCTGCGGATCAACTCCAACACCGCCGACGAGTTTCCGGTCTTCCACGGCTTCATCATGGTGGGCGACTCGATCGGCGGCTATGCGCGTTACGAATGGGGCGGATCGCACTGCTTCGGGGGGGACCTCACGGAGGCACAGGTCGCCGCCCTCGAGGCTGCGATGAACAACCCCCGCTTGCTGATCGAACCGCGCACGCAGAACGGACAGGGGTCGATCCAGTGTCTCGCTGCATTCAGCTTCGTGCTGCGCAGTGACACGGGTGCTCTCTAACGCAGCCGTCGCCTGCCGCCGCTGCGGCGCTGTGCGAGCCATCCCAGCAGCAGCGCTCCCGCGCCGAGCAGCTGCGTCGCCCCGGGCTCGGGGACGACGTGGAGGTCGGTCGGATAGCGGAGGCCCGTGCCGGCGACCTCCTCGCTCTGGATCCCCGTGCCCGCCTGGATGCGCACGACGCGGTCTGCGTCGGGATCGATCACCAGCGCGTCGCCCGACGCTTCCACAGCGACCCCGGTCGGATACCGGAACAGGCCACCGCTCGAGACGAGCTGGGGGTCGGGAAGGGCGCTGTCGACGCGCCACAACGCGTTGGCGTCGGGGTCTGCGAGCAAGAAGGTACCGGCGGACTCGCCGGCCAGCCCGCTGCCGAAGCGGGGCGCCGCGCTGGCGTACTCCAGCGTCTGGCTGCCGTCGCTCGGGTCGACTCGAAACACGGCGTTGGCCACCGGGTCCGCCACGAGCAGGTCTCCGTCGTTGGCGACCGCGACACCGGTGGGATAGCGAAAGAGCCCGCCGGAGGAGACAAGCGTCTGGGATGCGTCGCCGAGGTCGATGGCGAGGACCGCGTTGACGTCCGGGTCGGCTACGTAGACCGTGAGTTCGGGGCCGACCGCCACACCCGTCGGGTAGCGCAGCAATCCCGCCGTCGAGATCGCGGTCAGTTCGAGCGTCTCGGGGTCCATCCGATAGACGGCGTTCGCGTCGGGGTCCGCGATGATCCAATCGCCCTCGACGACGACGCTGGCGCTCGCGCCCGATTCCCAAGCGAGCGCGATCGCAATTGCCAGACTCAGCAGGTGCGCGATCTGCACGCTTCCCTCCCCTGAATCCACGCCACGACCCCCAGCGTGAGCATAGGGTGTCTGGTGCGACCGGGCTCTGCGGGTCGAGGGGAATCACGCTGATGAACGGCGTTCGAGCAAGTCGAGGAAGAAGCGAGTTCGGAGTCCGCGTCTTCGCGCGAACGCTGCGGCGCCCTCGATCAGACGGCGCGACGGATGCGAACCTGCCTGTGCGAGATCACGCTGACCGCTCGGAGCAGTTCCGGCGCTCGATCCCGGCAGACCTGCGAGACGAGCTCCGCCTTGGTGGCTTTCGACAATCCGGCCAGCCTTAGCAGCACGACGCCGGAGTGGAGCCGACCCTGCCGGAACACGAGATCGCCGAAGTCCTTGTCCGCGGTGATGAGCGGGGCGCCCGCCTCGTTGGCCTGCCGCAGCACCTCGTCATCGTCGATGCTCGGGGAGGCCTCGGCCACGTAGAGGACCTCGTGCCCGTCCTCCCGGAGACTCTGCACCACGGCTAGCTCCACGCCTTCGTCGGCGACGAGCATCAAGCGGATCGGGAACCGATGGGATGGGCGACTTGCTGCCCGTCGCGCGCGGCCTGCTCCGCACCGCGCGGCTCCTCGAGGAGGCAGCAACCCAGCCTGGCGACCCCGACTGGATCCCAAACCTTCGCGAGGTCGGCGCGGCCCAGGAGCGGCGCGATCTCATCGCCGCGATGCGTGCGACGCACGGCAACATCTCGCGGGCGGCGGACTTGCTCGGGATCTCGCGTGGCGGGCTCCAGTACCGGTTGCGCAAGCACGGGGTGCAGCCGAGCGGGGAGGGAACTCGGGGACGGCGATAGCCGGTGGGGCGCGAAGTGGCGCCTTCGGGAAACGGTTTGTCGGCAGCGGGTTGCGGGCCGAGCTTCACAGACCACCTCAGGCGGCTTGGGACTGTGGGCCCAAACGGGCTCTCGCTTTGGGTCCGGCTTTCCGATAGGATCTAACGCGTCCTAACGCGAGAGGTAGGAACGTGGGAGCGGTTCTCCAGGTCCTCGAAAGCCATGGCGTGCGCGCCTCCGAAGAGGAGATCGCGCGTGCGATGGAGGTCGCGCTCGTCGAGAGCGGCTTCCAGCGCCCTTACCCCGAGCCGCGCCGCGCGCTCGAGCCGGGGCAGGTCGAGCTCCTCGAACGAGGCGGCTTCGAGCTCGACCGGCTCGAATTCGGCCTCGAGGACCCGATCGCCCGGACGGCCTTCGAGTACGCGGTCCTTCGCGCGACGGGCCTCACCACGCACGAGGCGGCCAAGCGGCTGAGCGTGAACGACAGCCGCGTGCGTCAACGCCTTGCGGAGCGAGCGCTCTACGGGATCAAGGCAGGCGACGAGTGGCGACTGCCCGCGTTTCAGTTCGCGCGCGCCGGGCTAGTGCCTGGGATCGATCGCGTCTTGCCGCGGCTGCCCAAGAGCCTGAACCCCGTGGCGGTCTACCGCTGGTTCCACACGCCGAACCCGGACCTCGAGGAGAGGGAAGGGCAGGGAAGGGCACTGACTCCGCTCCAGTGGCTTCAGACCGGGAACGATCCCGACGTCGTGGCCGAGCTGGCAGCGGGGCTTTGATCGACGGCGCGCGAGCTCGTGGCCGATCGGCTGTCGCCGCCGCCTTCGGTCGCCGCGCTTCGCGCGATCGCGTCCGAGATTCACGTCCTGCCAAAAGGCGCCGAGCTCTGGCGCATCTATTTCCGTGCCGGACCTCATCCTTCGCGCTGGAACGGATTCCGTTCGTTTGGACCCACGGGAGCTCGCTTCGACCATCAGCCGCCGCCAGCGAAGCGACACCGGACCCGAGCGATCCTGTACGCCTCGGACTCCGGTCCGACGTCGCTCGCCGAGGTCTTCCAGCAGACGCGGGTGATCGATCGCTTCGCGGACTCTCCCGCACTCGCCGCGTTTACGCTGACGGGGGATCTCCAGCTCCTCGACCTAACAGGCGCGTGGCCGACTCGCGCGGGCGCTTCGATGGCGATCAACTCGGGTTCCCGCGCGACGGCGAGAGCCTGGTCGCGCGCGCTCTACGCTGCCTATCCGAGCGTCGAGGGCCTCCGCTACGCCTCGTCGATGAACGCGAACCAGCCGGCGTTCGCGTTGTACGAGCGCGCGCGCTCGGCGCTGCCGACCGCCGCGGCGCTGGACATGCCGCTCGCCACGCCGGCGCTCGCCGCGCCGCTCGCGGCTGAGGCGATCCGGTTCGGGTACGCGCTGGTCTGAAGATGACCCGTTGCCTTGGTAGCCCAATGCGAAGAGAGGGACCGGCATGTACGGGCGAGGGCTCAAGGAGCTGACCGAGATCACTCAACCTGAGGGGAGATCGCTCGCGTTGCACTACCTCCCCGAAGTCGGCGAGGCGCTGCAGCTTTCCCTCGCCCTGTACCACAAGCTCATAGCGTCCCTCGCGCTCGCAAATCCGGTCGACATGATCGTCCGTCCTCACTTCGATGTTGCGCGGAACCTTCTCCACGTCCTCGAGCGCGCCCGGGCGCACAAACGTCTCGTGGATGCCGAGCACCACGTGTTCTGCTCCGAGTGGGCGGGCATGGTCTTGAAGCGCGTCGGATTGACGGCCCCCGACGTCGACCCGGAGGCGACCCAGGAGCTGGTGTGGCGCGTGCCCTGCGGCGTAACCTCGCTCTACTGGGCGGTGCGAGAGACGCTGCGGGCGGGGGCTCGATCCCGGCTTTCCGACTGCGAGGTCTTCGACGCGACGCTCGACGGCGTGCTGCTCGCGTGGACGCTGCGCGAGCCGGGTGCGCGCCGCCCGGATCCGGTGATCGAACGCGACGGATATCGCTGCGCGGTGCCCGGCTGCACGTCGCGGAGGAATCTCCACGACCACCACGTCCATTTCCGCTCGGCCATGGGCTCGGATGCGGCGGCGAATCGCGTCACGCTCTGCGCGTTCCATCACCAGCGCGGAGTGCATGCGGGGTGGATCCGGGTGTGCGGGCGCGCGCCGCAGGAGCTGGTGTTCGAGCTCGGCGTCCGGCCCGGTGCGCCGCCGCTGGCGCGCTACGGCTCTGGCGATGTTGTGCTGTCAATTCCCGAGCGCGGCGGGCGCGTGGAAGCAGCGGCGTGAAGCGGCGCTTCCGTCGAGAGACCCTGCCGCGGAGTCGGTAAAAGCGGGCGCCCGGTAGCAATACGCAGTTCCAGAGGACTGGTCAGCGCACGGCGTGCCGCTCGTGGCTGCGTCAGACCATCCGGATGCGCGCTTCGCGGGCGCGCTCGAGCAGGGCGTCGCGCTGCGGGCCGTCCTGTGGGTAGAGCGCATAACCGAACGCGAGCGACGCGCGCGGGCTCCCGCCCGGGGTCTCGGCCGCGGCGCTGTCTTCGGCGACGGCGCGCGCGAGGGTGAATACGCGCTCGCTGCTCTCGGCTCCCGGGTCGGGAAGCAGCACGCTGAACTCGCCTGGGCCGGTGCGAGCGGCGACGTCGAAGCTGCGCAGGTGCCGGCGCAGCGAATCCGACAGCTCGTGCAACAGCCGGCGCGGTCGCTCGGGCCCACCGCTGCGCTCGAGCTCTTCGAGGTTCTCGATCCGGCAGACCGCGACCAGCAGCGAGGCGTCGCGGCCATCGGCGCGCGCGATCTCCTGATCGATCCGGCGCAGCAGATAGGCGGCGTTCGGCAGTCCCGTCTGCTCGTCGACGTTGCGGAACTGGCGCAGCTTCGCCTCGCGCTGCGCGGTCGCGAGCGCGCGCTCGAGGTACGACGCGAAGTGCCGGAACAGCTCTTCGTCGGCCGCCCCGAAGCGCAGCGTCGCGAAGCGGTCGGTCGCGACCTTGTCGTAGAGGCAGAGCGTTCCGATCACCCGCTCGTCGAGCATCAGCGGGGCGGCCAGCAGCGAGCGGACGCCGGCTTCGTCGCAGCGGAGGTCGGGATCCTGCGAGGCATCGCGCAGGCAGAGCGGGGCGCGGCGCTTGATCACGGCGACCGAAACGCGTTTGTCGAGGCGGAACAGGCGCTCCTGCGCGCGGCCGTCGGCGGCGCCGAAGTAGGAGCGGATCACGTAGCGGCCGGTCTCGTCGTCCTGCAGGCGCAGCAGCGCGTGGTCGGCCTCGAGCACCATCGCGGCGTTCGAGGTCCCGATGCGCAGCACTTCGGCGGCGTCGGCGGCACCGACCAGGCGGATGCCGGTCTCGTTGATCGCGCCGATCTTGGTCGCATGCGCGTGGGTCTGCTCCTCGCGCTGCACGCGCGCGATGCCCAGGGCGGCGGCCGCAGCGAGCTCGAGCAGCAGATCGCGCGCGAAGCGGCCGCGCGGCGCGGCCGCGCCGGCCTGCAGCGACAGCACGCCGAGCAGGCTTTCGCCTGCGAGCAGCGGCAGCGCCGCGTAGGCGAGGGCGCCCGCGGCCTGGCCGACGATCAGCGCTTCCCGGCTCGCCGCAGCGCGTCCATCGAGCCCTGCGCCGAGGGGAACGCGCAGATCTCCGCTCTGCACTCCGCTCTCGAGCGAGCTGGCGGCCAGGCGCAGGCAGTTCTCGTCCGGATCGAAGAGGTAGAGCTGCGCGATTCCGCCGCCGACGCGGCGTGCGGCGCAGAGGCAGACCCGGTGCAGGCGCGAGGGCATCGGCTCGCGGCCCTCGAAGAGGCGCTGCACCTCGCGCACCGCGTCGAAGCGCGCGGCCTGGCTGCGCAGCGCGTCGTGCTCGAGCGCGCGAGCGAGCAAGCGCGCGTCGAGCTCTGCGAGGCGCTCGGCGAAGCGCAGGTCGTCGTCGCTGAAGGCGTCGGGGCGGGAGCTCGAGTGCAGATTCAGCACGCCGAACACCCGGCCTGCGTGCAGCAGCGGCACGCAGAGCGCGGCCTCGACGTCGAGGCGCTCGTGCAGGATCTGGAAGGCCTGGCGGTCGGCCTTGCCGCGCACTCGCAGTGCGCGGCGCTCGCTGGCGGCGCGGCCCGCGAGGCCCATGCCGAGCGGCACGCGGATCTTGTCCCACAGCTCGGGCTCGATACCGACCGCAGCGCGCAGCACCAGCTCGTGGCCGCCGGGCTCGAGCAGCAGCAGCGAGCCGCCCTCCGCGCCCGTCACGCTGCGCGCGATTTCGAGCACGCGCGCGCAGAGCTCGTCGAAATCAACGGTCAGGTCGACCGATTCGAGCACGCGGTGCAGCGTGTCGAGCAGCTCCTGGCGCCGCTCGCTGCCCCCGCCGAAGCCCCAGAGCAGCTTCGCGGTCAGCGGCGCCACGACCTCCTGGCCGCGCTCGCGGCTCTTCGGATGGCGCTCCGCGAAGGGGGGGCCCAGGCCGGCGTCGATCACCGCCTGGATCGAGGGGTCGCTCGCGAGCCGCTCGCTGCGGCTCAACAGCTTCGGCGTGAGCGCGTCGCGGAGCTCCGCCGGCGCCTGCGCGAGTCGCTCGCGCAGGCGGGGGATGTCCGCATCGAAGAGCGCGGCGATTTCGATGCGGGGATTCGCGAGCAGCCAGGGCACGAGCTTCAGGACTTCGTCACTGGCGCCGTAGATGCCGATCCGTTTGCGCATCAGAGGCCGCCCTCGTCCTCCGCGAAGTCGAGAGAGAGATTCAGCACCAGCTCGCTCTTGCGGCCCGTCTCGTCTCCGAGCACGAGCGGGATGCGCAGCGAGCGCTCTCCGCTGCGTGCGGCCTTGCCGACCGAGACGAGGCTCCAGCGCGCCGGCAGGTCGCCCTCGAGCAGGTCGTCGGGCGGGGCCGGCCAGGAGTCGTCGAGCAGCGCCTCGGCGCGCAGCGCCGTGGCTTCGACCGCGCGCGCTTCGGGATCGAAGTCGCCGCGTCCGAGGGCCTTTGCCAGCTGGCGCGGAGACACCGGAGCCGGCCTTGCGACGCGCGCAGCCGGTGCGTGAGCGGGGGCGGGTGCGTGCGTCGCAGCACTCGGACGCGCCAGCTCGGGAGCGCTGCGCAACGATCGCTCGGCGCGCGGCGGCGCGAGCGGCGCCGCGGTCGGCGGGTTGGGGCGCGGGGCCGGCGCCCCCGTGGGCTGGCTGCGCAGCGTTCGGATCACGTGCTTCGAGATCGTCGACAAGGTCTGCAGCACCCCGGTGCCCTCGGTCGCGACGGATTCGAAGACGGCCGCGCCGGGGAGGTCGAGCTTGCGGTGCAGGTCCTCGAGCGAGTAGGGGTCTGCGAGGTCGCGCTTGTTGTACTGGATGACGAGCGGCACGTCGTCGAGGTTGCGTCCGTAGGCCTGTAGCGCGCTGCGCAACTCCTCGAAGCTCGCGAGATTCAGGGCCGCGTGCTCGCGCTGCGAGTCGACCACGAGCACGATCCCGTCGACGCGGTCCAGCAGCTGCTTGCGCGTCGGCGCCTGCTCGGGCGCACCCGGTACCGTGAGGATCTCGATCTGGGTACGCACACCGGCGATGTCGCCGAGCTCGATCGGCAGCGTTTCGTAGGTGACCGTCGGATCCAGCCGGGTGGGCGTCTCGCGCAGTGCGCCGCGGTGGTCCGGGCGCAGCTTGGCGTGGACCGCGCGCAGGTTCGCGGTCTTGCCCGCGCCCGCGATGCCCCAGTAGAGGATGCGGGCATTGACCGTGGTGAGAGCCGGATCCGAGCGGGCCATCAGAGCTTTCCCTTCTGTGTGAGCAGGCGCCGTGCCTGGGTCGCGACGTTCGCGTGGACGTCCTTGCTGCGCATCAGCGCGCGCAGGTCGCTCTCGTGCAGATGCGGCACGAACTTCAGGGCCATCGTCTGCGGGCATTTCGGGTTGGTCACGAGCGCGAGTTTGACCTTGTAGTTCCGCGTCCACAGGCGGTTGTTCGCGAGGATGCGCAGCACCTCGTCGGAGAGGTTGCGCGACTGCGCGTAGGACACCACCTCGCTGTCGGTGATCTTGGGGGACAAGATCGCCGCCGTCGAGACGATCTTGTTGCGGTCGCGGATCAAGAGCCCGCGCGCCTGGCCATTGCCGAGCCGCGCGAGCTTGACCTTCTGGACCACCGAGAGCTGCTGGACCAGTGCGTAGAGGTTCGCGTTGTTCTGCTCGGGCGTTCCGGTCTCGGCGCCGGCGTTCTCGCTCACGAGCTCGCGCGCGAAATGGGCGAGATCGTCCCCGAGCACCGCGCGCAGCGCCGCGACCGCGGCCTCCTCGCTGAGCTCCGGCTCGGCGGCGATCGACTCTTCGGCCCCGGCGGACTGGATCCCGAGGAATCCGAGGATGCGGTCGATCACCGAGCGGCCGGTCAGCGGGTTCGCGCCGAGCGCGTCGACGAGCGCAGCGCAGCGCAGCAGGCGCTGCTGATTGTTCGAGACGATCTCGACGACGCGCCGGAAGGGGCCAGCGGCCAGGCGCACCAGCGTGTCGTCGTCGGTCGCCGGATTCAGCGCAATCCGCTCGAGGCGCTCCTCGTTCTCCCGGAAGACGTGGGCGAAATGCGAGAGCAGCGCGGGATGGGCCGGACCGCCGAGGACGCTGTCGAGCACGCTCGCGGGAAGCTGCTCGAGGCTCTCAGCTGCGACGGACTTGACCTCGGCGTCCGGGTCGTGGAGCAGTGCGAAGAGCACGGTCGCGAGCTCGACCGGCGGCAGCGGAAGCGCGCCGCGCGCGGCCATCAGGCGCACTTCGCGGGGGGCATCCCGGCGCGCATAGCGCTGTGCCTGCGCGGACAGCGCGAGCTGGATCCGCTGGGGCTGCTGCCCGGCGCTCGGCGCTGCGTCCGCCTGCTGTGCTTCCGACACGGTTCCCCGCTTCGAGGCTCGGGCCCCGCCGGAACCGTGGGCGGAACCTCGGGGTTCCGCTGGGCTCACCGGCGAGCTCAATGCTCGTGCTTGTGCTCCGCCCTCGCTGCCGCGACGACCTGCTCCCGGACCTGGGCGGGAGCCTCCTCGTAATGGGAGAACTCCATGTGGAACTCGCCCTGTCCGCCGGTCAACGCCGTGAGTCGATTGGCGTACTCCAACATTTCGGCCATCGGCACCTGTGCCTGGATGACAGAAACGTGCCCCCGCGCTTCGCTCGCGCTGACCCGGCCCCGGCGGCCCGAGAGATCTCCCAGGATGTCCCCGACGTGGTGGTCCGGGGTGTTGATCTCGACGTTCACGATCGGCTCGAGCAGCGTGGGCCGCGCCTGCTCGACCGCCGCCTTGAAGGCGAAGGATCCCGCGAGCCTGAAGGCCATTTCGTTCGAGTCGACCGCGTGGTGCTTGCCGTCGATGCAGCGCACGCGGATATCCACGACCGGGTAGCCCGCCAGCGGCCCCACGTGGCAGGCGTCGAGGACACCTTTTTCGACTGCGGGGATCAGGGAGCGGGGGATCGACCCCCCTTTGATCTCGTCGACGAACTCCACGCCCTCGCCGCGCCCCCTGGGCTCGACCGTGAGGTAGCAGACGCCGTACATGCCCTTGCCCCCGGTCTGCTTCTTGAGCTTTCCCTCGACGTTCTCGGCCTTGCCCGCGACCGTTTCGCGATAGGGGACCTTCGGGGTCTTGAGCAGGACCTCGACGCCGAACATGCGCTGCAGGCGCTGCACCGAGGTGCGCACGTGCAGCTCGCCCATCCCCGAGAGCAGGAACTCCCCGGTCGCGGCCTCTCGCGCGAGGTGAAGGGTCGGATCCTCTTCTACGAGTCGGCCGAGCGAGGTGTGGACTTTATCGTCTTCCGCCTTGACCTTGGCCGTGATCGCGTAGGAGATGATGCCCTGCGGAATCGGGATGTCCGCGAGACGCAGGCCGCCCTTTTCGGCCGTCAACACCTGACCAGTGTGCACCGACTTGAGCTTCGCGATCGCCACGATCTGGCCCGGGCCCGCCGAGGCGACATCGCGGTGCTCGCCGCCCATCAGCCGGAACAGCTTGCCGACGCGCTCCTTCTCGCCCGCGGAGGCGTTCAGGATCACGGAGTCCGCGCGCAGCGTGCCGGACACGACGCGCAGCACCGAGAGCGTCCCGGTGTAGCGGTCGATCGAGGTCTTGAACACGAGCGCCGAGAAGGGGCCCTCCGGATCCGCGACGGCCTGGGTATTGCCGCCGTCCGGCAGCTCGCGCGCCTTCCAGGGCTCACGGTCCAGGGGGCTCGGCAGCAGCTCGCGGATCGCGCGCAGCAGCAGCGAGATGCCGATCTCGCGCGTCGCCGAGCCGCATAGCACCGGCAGGATCGCCCCCGAGCGCGTGCCCGCGACGAGACCGCGCAGCAGCTCGTCGTCGCTGAGCGTGGTCTGCTCGAGGTACTTCTCGAGCAGCTGGTCGTCGCATTCGGCGACGGCCTCGGCGAGGCGCTCCCGGGCGCTCTGCGCGGCCGCTGCGAGCTCCGCAGGGATGGGTCCCTCGCCGGCAGCGGTGAACGCGCGCATCCGGAGCAGATCGATGACGCCGCTGAACTCGTGTGCCGTCCCGATCGGGAGTGCGATCACGACCGGGTGCGTCTCGAGCTGCCTCAGCGTCTCGACCGCGTGCTCGAAATCCGCGCGCTCGGCGTCCATGCGGTTCACGAACGCGAGGCTGGCCGCGCCGAGCTGTCGCGCGCTGTGCCACATGCGGGAGCTGCCGACTTTCGCTCCGCCGACCGCGGAGAGGGTCAAGATCGCGGAATCGAGCGCGGAGAGAGCGATGCGGCCGTCTGCCTGGAAGTTGGAGTCGCCCGGGGTGTCGACCAGCGTGAGCTGCAGTCCCTGCCAGTCGAAGCTGTAGACCGACGAGGTGATCGTCGCCCGCTTCTCCTTCTCCTCCGGCAGGTGGTTCAGGACCGAGCTGCCGTCGTCGACCTTGCCCAGCTCGGGGCGCGCGCCGGAGACGTGCAGCAGTGCCTCTCCGAGAGAGGTCTTGCCGTCGCCGGAGTGCCCGACCAGGGCGAGGTTCCGGGTGTCGCGGACGCTGAGTTCACTCATGGCGATTTCTCCTTGTGTGCACCGTCTGGCGGGGGGCGGTTCTTCTCGTAGACGATCCGGAGTCCCTCGAGCGTGAGGAAGGGTTCGACCCGCTCGATGCTGCGGCTCTCGCTCGCGATGCGCCCCGCGAGACCGCCGGTGGCGACCACGCGGGCTTCCTTCCCGAGCTCGCCGCGGATGCGCTCGACCATCGAGTCGACCATGCCCGCATGGCCGAAGAGCAGGCCGGACTGGAGCGCGGCCGTCGTCGTCTTGCCGATCACCGTGCGCGGGCGCGCGATCTCGACGCGGTGGAGCATCGAGGCGCGCTCGAAGAGCGCATCCATCGAGGCGAGGATGCCCGGAAAGATCACGCCACCGACGTATTCGCCGTCCTTCGAGATGCAGTCGAAGGTCGTCGCGGTGCCGAAATCGACTGCGATCGCGGGCCCGCCGAGCAGCTGGTAGGCGGCGAGGGAGTTCGCGATGCGGTCGGCGCCGACCTCGCGCGGGTTCTCGTAGCGCACCGGCATTCCGGTGCGGACGCCGGGGCCGATCACGAGCGCCTCGCGGCCGAAGAGCTTCTGGATCACGCGCTCGAAGATCGGCAGCAGCGGCGGCACGACGCTCCCGATCGCGACCGCGCCGACCTCGCTGCAGCGCCGGCCCTCGACGTCGAAGAGCCCGCGGATCGTGAGCGCGACCTCGTCGGAGCCCTGTTCGCGGCGGGTGCCGATGCGCCAGTGTTGGGAGAGAGAGCCGCGGCCGTCTTGGTAGTCGAAGAGACCGAAGGAGACGTTCGTATTGCCGATGTCGATCACCAGCAGCGTGGTCAAGCCCGACTCCCTGCCTCCGCCTAGGACTCCCTGGCCATGGTGACGTCGGCCGCGAGCACGCGGCGCGCCGCTCCGGCGTCTGGCTGGATCCAGAGCGCTCCCTCGGCATCGATGCCCGTGGCAATTCCCGCGATCTCGTTTCCCTCGCTCAAGACGGCGCGCACGCGCCGCCCCGCCATGCGGAAGAAGCGGTCGAAGCGCGGCCGTACGGCCGCGAGCCCCGCTGCTGCACAGGCGTCGAACACGCTCTCCAGCTTACCGTAGAGGCGGGCTGCGAAGTCGAGGCGATCGAGCGGGCGTCCCAGCGCTGTGCAGAGAGTCGTCGCACGCGCGCGAAACTCCTCCGGAAGCGCGTCCCGGGGCAGGTTCAGGTTCACGCCGATCCCGATCACGAGCCACGCGATGCGCGTCGCCTCCGCGCCCAGCTCGAGCAGGATGCCGGAGCTCTTGAGCCCTCCGATCAGCACGTCGTTCGGCCACTTGATCTCGACCCGCGACGCATCCCCGAGCGTCTCGGCGACGCACTCGGCGACGGCGGTCGCGGTCGCGAGGGTCCAGGCGGGCGCCTCCGAGAGGCTCGTGGCAGGCCGCAGCAAGATCGAGGTGTAGAGGTTCTGGTGGGCCGGAGAGAAGAAGGAGCGGCCGAGTCGGCCCCGGCCGGCGCTCTGCTGCTCGGCGATCACGGTCGCGCCGTGCGCCGCTGCGCCGCGCGCCAGCGCCAGCGCGCGAGTGTTGGTCGAGTCCGTGAGGTCGTAACAGTGAAGCTCGCGCGCGAGCCAGAGCGTCTCGAGGCGGGCCGTGAGAGCCTCGGGCAGCAGGCGATCGGGCGCGTCGCCGAGCTGATAGCCACCGCCGGGTACGCCTTCGATCGGGTAGCCGCGGCGGCGCAGCAGCTCGACGTGCTTCCAGACCTGCGCGCGGCTGATCGCGAGCTCGCGCGACAGCTCCTCGCCCGAGCAACCGGCGCGGCCCGCGGCCTGCAGCGCTGCGAGCACGTGAGAGGCGCCCGTGCCGAGCGCGGCGATCGGCGACCGCAGGGCGGCTTCGAGCGGCGCGCCCGAGACCCCGGTCGGTTCAGACCGCATTTCTCACCAGGTCGCACCCATCTGCACCGCCGAGCTCAGGGACGTCGTGAGAATAGCGGTCCAGGTCCAATGCCGGGTAGGCTGCCCGGCGGAAGCCCCGGGCAACGGCGTCGCCTCCCTCGCCCCGGCGGGCTTCGAATTCGCGCACCCCACGTGACCCCGCATCCGCGGAGCAGCGTGAACGCCCGGTCTCGATTCCAGCAGCCCGCGCGGCGAGGCGCCCCGTGCGGGGCGTCGCGTACGCGTCGCGTCACGCGTCTTTATTCAACTGACATGCTGGAAACTCCTGCGGGGGGCTGACCGGCCGTCCCGAACGTTGCGCCCGCCGAAGCACTCAAGCGGATCGGCCCACGGTCGGAATGCGCGAGCCAGTGCTCCAGCGGATCAGGCTCCCTCGAAAAAGGTCGCGACTATTTTCGTGCCATATGAGACAATCTCGAGATGCGCTACATCGCATCCGCTGTCGAGAATACGCTGGCCGATCGCAAGATGGCGTTCATCGCGGGGCCGCGTCAGGTCGGCAAGACGACCCTCGCGAAGAGCCTGTTGCGCGAGCCTGACGAGACGTATTTCACGTGGGATCTCGATTCGCATCGCCGCCGGATCTTGCGCGCGGAGGGCGAGTTCTGGACCGCGCCGGCCGGTCGCACCCGCGCTCGGATCGCGCTCGACGAGATCCACAAGTACCCGCGCTGGAAACGTTTCCTCAAGGGCCTATACGACACCAGCGGCGCTACTACCGACATCATCGTGACGGGTAGCGGTCGGCTCGACGTCTACCAGAAGGGCGGCGATTCGCTGCTCGGCCGCTACGAGCTGAACCGCTTGCATCCGTTCACAGTCGGAGAGCTGCTCGCGAACGGACGCCAGAAGTTGCCCGAGCCAAGCCAATTCGACGAAATCCTCGAGAGTCCCGAGGCTGTCACCGGTTCACGAGAAGCGCTCGAGCAGATCGAACGCTTCTCGGGGTTCCCGGAGCCGCTGTTCGCTGCGCGAGTCGAGAAGCTGCGCCGCTGGCGGCGTGCGCGGCGGAACCTGATTCTCCGTGAAGACCTGCGCGATCTGACGCGAATCCGCGAGCTCGGCCTGATCGACCAGCTGGTGGAGCTGCTGCCCGAGCGCATCGGCAGCCCGCTTTCGGTCAACTCGCTGCGCGAAGACCTCGGTGTGGCGTTCGGCACGGCGAAGGCCTGGATTGAGACGCTCGAGCGGCTCTACTTCCTGTTCGAGTTGCGGCCGTTCGCAGGCAAGCTCGCGCGGACGCTGCGTCGCGAAGCGAAGGTCTACCTGTTCGACTACACCGCGATCGAGGATGCGGGCGCGCGTTTCGAGAACGTCGTCGCGCTGCACCTGCGCAAGCTGGTCGACGCCTGGAACGATCGCGGGTTTGGAGACTACGCTCTTGGGTACGTGCGCGACAAGGAACGCCGCGAGGTCGATTTCCTGATCACCGAACGCCGGCGCCCGTACCTGCTGCTCGAGACCAAGCTCAGCGATGACCGGATCAGCCCGGCGCTGCGCTACTTCCGCGAGCGCCTGACTCCGAAGCACACCGTGCAGCTCATGCGTGACGGCGCTCGGCGCAAGGCCGACGGGATCCTGGCGGTGCCTGCAGCTGACCTGTTGGGGTGGCTGTGATGAGCGTGCGTGAAAGATGGGGCGATGCGCCCGGGCGACCCCCGAATAACGCAGCGAAGAGGTCCGCGATGACTGGAAGAAGCTCGCCGAACACGCCCGACCCCTCGCGGGTTCGAAGCGCCGTTGAAGGCGACATTGGGGCAAGCCGCTTCGGCGCGCAGCGAGGCGAAACCGAGCGGAGTGCGGGCAAGCCGTTTCGGCGCGCAGCGAGCCAAAGGCGAGCGGAGTGAAAACAAGCCGCCCCGGCGCGCAGCCAACCGCAGACGAGCTAAGTGCAGGAGCGCCGGGCCGCGCCCGGCCCGGGACCCGCCAGGCTACGCCTCGACCTCGAGCGCGACGTCGGAGGCGGGCGCCGAGTGGGTGAGGGCGCCGATCGAGATCCGCTGCACGCCGCTCTCGGCCACGCTGCGAACAGTCTCGAGGGTCACGCCGCCGCTCGCCTCCAGCAGCGCGCGCCCGTCCAGTGCGCGCGCGATCTCGCGCAGCTCGGCGGGGCTGCGGTTGTCGAGCAGCAGGAAGTCCGCGCCGCTCTCGATTGCCTCCCGCGCAGCCGCGAGAGACTCGACCTCGACCTGTACGCGCAAGCCGGCCGGGGCAGCGGCCAGCGCGGCCGCGACTGCCTGCTTGACGCCGCCCACCGCCGCGATGTGGTTGTCCTTGATCAAGATCCCGTCGAAGAGGCCGCTGCGGTGGTTCAGTGCGCCGCCGACCGCGGCGGCGTACTTGTCGAGGCTGCGCCAGCCGGGAAGGGTCTTGCGCGTGTCGACGATGCGCGCCGGCGTTCCCGCGACTGCATCCGCGAAGCGCCGCGTGAAGGTTGCGATCCCGCACATGCGCCCGAGGAAGTTCAGCGCCGTGCGCTCGGCTGCGAGCAGCCCGCGCAGCGGTCCCTGGATCCGCGCGAGGGGATTGCCGGCGGCCACGCGCTCGCCGTCCGCGCAGAGCGCCTCGAAGCGCAGCGCGGGGTCGACCTCGCGGAATACGCGCTCTGCGACTGCGATGCCGCAGGCGATCAGCGCGGTGCGCGCCTCGATGCGCGCGCGGCCCTGGCGCGCGGCATCGATCAGGAGCTTGCTCGTGACGTCTCCGGCGCCGAGATCCTCGCGCAGGGCGAGCCGGACTAGCGGCAGCCAGGTGAGCGCGAGCGGAAGGTCGGGCATCGGCGCTCGGAGTGTAGCTCCCGCTGCGCAGCGGAGGGGCGCGCGCTCAGAGCTCCGAGTCGTCCTCGCCAGCGGTCACGCGCTGCAGGACGTCGCGGATCATCTTCTCGGCCAGCTGCGGCACGACTTCCCAGGCGATCGCCTCGAAGCGCTCGACGACCTGCTTCACGATTTCCTCGGAGAGCGGGCCGAAGGCGTCCCAGGCCGCGCGCTCGAGTGTCTCGTGAAGTTGGGCCCGCAGCTCGCTCGAGATCGGCGCGGCGAGTGCTGCGCCCGCATCGAAGCCGCGCGCGGCACCGGCGGTTGCGCGCGGCGCGCCCGCGGCAGTCGCGGTCGGCCGGCGCTCGGACGCCGCAGGCGCCGCGCGCCGCGAGCCGAGCAGGTCCCCGGCGAATGCGTCGCCGAAGCCATCGTCTCGAGTCCGCTCGCGGTCGGGAGCAGCTGCGCTGCTCGCATCCAAGCCGGAATCGAAGGAGTCGTCCAGGTCGCTCGAAGACACATCGAAGGAGCGCTGCGGCTCCGCGCCGAGCAGCGCGGTGGTGGCCGATTCGCTGCGCGGCGAGCCGGAGCCGAGCGGAATGCGGGCGGGCCGGGCCGCTCCCGGCCCGGGCCCCGCAGGGCCAGGCGGCGGGGCGGCAGCTGCGCGTGCGCGCAGCGGGCTCTCGAAGATCTGGGTCGCGCCGGCCTCGCGCGGCGCCCAACCCTCGGCAGGCGCGGCGGGCAGCGCTGCGGACCCGAAGTCGTCGCTCTCGGGCTCCGCGGCGAGCAGGTCCGGCGCATCCGCCGGAGCGGCGAAATCGAATTCCGAGTCGGAAGTGGCCGGCAGCGCGAAGCCGCCGTCCTCCTCGTCGAGCAACTCGGCCGAGATCGTCGGCAATGGCTCGGCGAGCGATCCCGTGCTCCAGGCGTCTTCCTCGAAGCTGGCTGCGGCGAGGTCGCGCTTGGGGGCTGCGGGCGGAGCCAGCGCGACGCTCGGTGCCGCTGCGGGATGCCTTGCGCGCGGCGCTGCGGCCGGCGCAGTCGGAGGCGCGAGCGGCGAGCTGAGCTCGTCGTCGCCAAAGGAAAAATCATCGTCTCGGAGCGCGTCCGAGCGCGCGGGAGCGAGCTCGGGCGAGGAGAGCTCGGCGATCTCGTCGTCGAAAAATTCGAAGCCGTCGGACTCGGGCGCTGCGGGCGCGAGCGGCTCGCGGGTGGCGGCAGCGCGCGGGACCACTGCTGGCGCCGCGGCCGGTGTCTGGCTCAACAGCTGCTTCACACGCTGCACCAGAACCTGCGCCTCGAAGGGCTTGGAGATGTGGCCGGCCGCACCGCAGCGCCGCGCGCGCTCCTCGTCGAAGGCCTCGAAGGTCCCGGTCAAAAGCAACACTGGAATGTGACGCAGTGCCGGATCGGCCTTGAGCGCCTCGCAGACCTCATAGCCGTTCTTGCCGGGCATCACGACGTCGGCCATCACGAGGCTCGGGCGCAGCGCGCGCGCTCGCTCGATCGCGGCATCGCCGTTGTCGACGGTTACGAGCTCTACGTCCTCGCTCGCGAAGCTGATCCCCACCACTTTCTGGATGGTGACACTGTCGTCTGCGAGCAGCAGCGTCTTCGGCATGCGCACCCCCGGCTGGACCTGTGGGCAGCCGCGATCCACGCTCGCAGCTCTGCGGTCCGGATGTAGTATCGACGGCGGACTGCCCGGGATTGAATGCTTTTCGGGGCGAGTCGTCCAGGGCATCCGGGTAAGGCGGGGGTGCCGATCTGCCGACACGGCACGCAGACGCCGAGGGGCTGGGCCCACGGAGGGCGGATGATTCTGCGTGTGGCCGTGAGCAGTGACGTCGGCCGGCGGCGCCGGGCCAACGAAGACGCCTACGCGGTCTCTCCGGAACTCGGCCTCTACCTGGTGGCCGACGGCATGGGAGGCCACAGCGCGGGCCAGGTCGCGAGCCGGACGGCCGCCGAATCGGCACAGGCCGCGCTGCGAACCCTGCGAGGCGCCGGGGCGAGCCTGACCGAGAAGCTGCGTTACGCGGTCGCAGCCGCGAATCGCGAGATCTTCGCGGCCGCAGAGGCCGACCGGGCGCTCACCGGCATGGGGACTACGCTGGTCGCGCTGCTGGCCGGCAGCGAGCGCATCGCGCTCGCGCACGTCGGAGACAGCCGCGCGTACTTGATCCGAGGCGGGCGCATCCGACAGCTGACCGACGACCACTCGCTGGTCGCCGAGCTCGTGCGCCGGCGCGAGATCTCTCCCGATGCAGCCCGCGAACACCCGCATCGCCACGTGTTGACGCGCGCACTCGGCGTGCGCCCGGTCGTCGAGCCGGACCTCGCCGAGCTCTCGCCGCAGACCGGGGACGTCTACGTGCTCTGCTCGGACGGCCTGACCGGGCACGTCGAGGACGCCGAGATCGCCGCATC
This sequence comes from uncultured Spirochaetales bacterium, assembly GCA_964437835.1. Taxonomy (GTDB): domain Bacteria; phylum Myxococcota_A; class UBA9160; order UBA9160; family SMWR01; genus CAYTJA01. The sequence goes on along the minus strand of CAYTJA010000123.1, from coordinate 11,451 downwards.
GGTGCGCGGGGAAGGCGAGCTGGAGGCGATCTGCTGCGAGCTCGTCGCGCTCGCGAACTCGCGCGGCGGTGAGGACAACATCACGGTCGTCATCGCGCGCTGCGAAAAAGCCGACGAGTGGGACGGCGAGGGGTCTCGCCCCGCACAGTGATCCCTGGGCGGACGCAGCAGCACCGCTAGCTTCGGTCGAGCATTCCCTTGAGCTTTGCGCGCAGCCGCAGTACCGACTTGGTGTGGATCTGGCAGACGCGCGACTCGGTGATGCCGAGGATGGTCCCGATCTCCTTCATGTTGAGATCTTCGTAGTAGTAGAGCGACACCACGAGACGCTCCTTCTCGGGCAGGGTCGCGATCGTCTGGGCGATCACGTGTTTGGTCTCGGTCAGCTTGAACGTGGAGAAGGGATTCTCCGAATTCACGTCCTGCACGATGTCCGCGAAGGTGCCGGTGCGGTCGCCGTCGGCGTTCGTTCCGCGGATCTCCTCGAGGTTCACCAGCGAGATCCCGCGCACCTGATTCAGGAGCTCGTGGAACTTGTCGATCTGAAGTCCGAGCGAGTCCGCGACCTCGTCTTCGCTCGCGCCGCGGCCGAGGCGTTGCTCGACCTCGCCGTACGCGCGCTCGAGGCGGCGGCTCTTCTGGCGCACGCTGCGCGGCACCCAGTCGAGCGAGCGCAGCTGGTCGAGGATCGCGCCCTTGATGCGGAATTCCGCGTAGGTCTTGAATTTGCAGTTCTTCTCCGGATCGTACTTCTCCATCGCGTCCATCAGTCCGATGACGCCTGTGTTGTGCAGGTCGTCGAGATCGATGTGCGACGGCAGCCGAACCGCGATGCGGTTCACGATGTAGCGGATCAGCGGCGTGTGCTCGAGGACGATCTGCTCCCGCAGCTCCGACGGCAGCTCCGAGTGCGATTCCTTGGCCTCGCGCAGCAGTGTTTCCATATCCATTCGCTTGCAACCCCCCGTGGTGAGACCCGGCCGCGGGCGCCGACGGGTTCCCGGGAGTAGCAGGGCGCGTGCCAAGCCAGCGGGTTTTCCCCCGAGCCGCGGCCCGCGTCGCGGGGCGCGCGCCAGCAGGACAGAAATTCTCAGGAATGACGAGGATTTAGGTTCTAGATTTGCGCGGGAATGAGCGTCTGTGGGGGGTGCCATCCCAGGCGGCAGGACCCCCAGAGGGTGCCGAGGAGTGTCGGCGGACCGACGCTCCCTGTCGGCGCAATTACGCTTCCGTGACCTCTGACGCGCTCTCTTCGAGGCCCTTGCGCTTGATCTTCTCGATCAGCGTCGTGCGGCCGAGGCCGAGCAGTCGGGCCGCGCGGTTCTTGTTCCAATCGGTCTGATGCAGCGCCTGCAGGATCAGATCGCTTTCGAAGCGATCGACCGCGTGGCGGAACGAGAGTCCGCTGCGGGGGACGCGCGGCGCGAGGCCCGGCTCCTCGTTCGGGCTCGTGAGCTCGGGCGGAAGATTCGCGACGGCGATTTCGCCCTCGCCGAGCACCACCAGGCGCTCGACGAGGTTCTCGAGCTCGCGCACGTTGCCGGGCCAATCGTGGGCGCAGAACAGCTCGAGCGCCTCGCGCGTGATTCCGTTCACCGGCCGGCCTTGCTTCTCGGACGCGACCTTCAAGAAGTGACTCACGAGCAGCGGGATGTCATCGCGGCGCTCGCGCAGCGGCGGGACATGGATCGGGATCACGTTCAGGCGATAGAAGAGGTCCTGGCGGAAGCGCCCGTTGCGGATCGCGAGCTCGAGGTCCTGGTTCGTAGCCGCGATCACACGCACGTCGACGGTCTGGGAGCGCGAGGAGCCGACCGGCTCGAAGGTGCGATCCTGGAGTACGCGCAGCAGCTTGACCTGCAGCGTCGGGCTCATGTCCCCGATCTCGTCCAGGAAGATCGTGCCGCGGTCCGCGAGCGCGAAGCGCCCCTCGCGGTGGCTCACCGCGTGTGTGAACGCGCCTTTGACGTGCCCGAAGAGCTCCGACTCGAGTAGCTGCTCTGGGATCGCTCCGCAGTTCACGGTCACGAACCTCCGATCCGCGCGGCGGCTGTTCCAATGCAGCGCGCGCGCGATCAGCTCCTTGCCGGTGCCGCTCTCGCCGGTCACGAGCACGGTGCTGTCGCTGTCCGCGACCTTCTCGACGAGCTCGAGCACGCGGCGCAACGAGGAGCTGCTGCCGACGATGTTCTCGAAGCGATAGCGCGCGCGCAGCTCTCGCTGCAGCACGCGGTTCTCCGAGCGCAGGTGCCCGAGCTCGATCGCCTGCTCGACGAGGCGCCGGATCACGTCGAGGCTGGCCTGCTCGAAGGGCTTCTCGAGGTACCAGAACGCGCCGGCGCGCAGCGCCTCGATCGACTGCTCGGCGCTGCCGTGGCCGGTGATCACGATGCAGGGGAGGTCGGGTTGCAGCTCGTGGAACTGGCGCACCAGCTCGAGGCCCGAGAGGCCCGGGAGCTTCAGATCGCAGAGCACCAGATCCAGGGTCTCGACCGAAGCGATTTCGAGCGCCTCGCTCGCGTCTCGGGCCGCGAGCACCGTGTGGCCGACGCGCGACAGGATCCGCTCGAGAGCGCTGCGGTACAGCTCCTCGTCATCCACGACCAACACGTTCGACTTGCGCAGGGGAAAACCTCCGCGGTGCGGAGGGGGGTGGGCGAAGTGTAGGCCGCGCGCCCGGGCCTTCAAGGTGGCCGGCTCAAGGGTCCCGTTTCCGGGACCGATACCAGGGCCATGCAAGTGGCGAGCGCCGCCGCGGCGAGCTCCGAGGGCGATGTCGCGATCTCTGCCCCGGGCCTCGTGCTGCTGGTGGATGACGAGGCCCTGCTGCTGCGTTCGCTGCGGCGGATCCTCGAGCGCTCGGGACATCGAATCCTCGAAGCCAGCTCCGCGGAGGCCGCGCTCGGACCGCTGCGCGACCCGGAGCTCGACGTCGTGCTGTGTGACCTGCGCCTCGGCGCCAGCGACGGCCTCGAGCTGCTCGAGCGCGTGAAACGCGAGCGGCCGGGCGTCGAGGTGATCGTGATGACCGGACACGGCACGATCGAGAGCGCCGTGCACGCGATCCAGCGCGGTGCCTTCGACTACCTCGAGAAGCCCTTCGACGACGTGCACCGGGTGAGGAACACGGTCGAGAAGGCACTCGAGCGCCGGCGCCTGCGGCGCCAGAACCGGGAGCTGCGCGTCGAGTTGCAGTCGCGCGAGCAGGGGCTGATCGGCAATTCGGCGCCGCTGCGGCGCCTGCTGCGCACGCTCTCGAGCCTGCGCCACAGCGAGAGCCACGTGCTGATCCACGGCGAATCGGGCACCGGCAAGGAGCTCGTGGCGCGCGCAATCCACGCCGCGAGTCCGCGCGCCGAGGGCACCTTCGTCCCGGTCGACTGCGGCTCGCTGCCGGAGACGATCATCGAGAGCGAGCTCTTCGGAAACGAGAAGGGCGCCTTCACCGGTGCGCTGGGCTCACGCGGCCTGTTCCGCATGGCCGAGGGAGGCACGCTGTTCCTGGACGAGATCGGCGAGCTCCCGCTGCAGGTCCAGGCGGTGCTCTTGCGCGCGCTCCAGGAGAAGCAGATCCGGCCGGTCGGCGCGAGCCGCTCCGTGCCCGTGGACATCCGCGTGATCAGCGCGACCCACCGCGACCTCGCGCAGATGACCGAGTCCGGCCAGTTCCGCCGCGATCTGTTCTACCGCTTGAACGTGGTGCGGATCGAGCTGCCGCCGCTGCGCGAGCGCCGCGACGACATCCCGCTGCTGGTGCAGCATTTCCTCGAGAAACACGCCGGAACGCGCGGCCCGCGCGAGATCGAGGAGCGCGCCCTCGCAGCGCTGTGTGCCGCGGGCTGGCCGGGCAATGTGCGCGAGCTCGAAAATGCGCTCGAGAGCGCATTGGCCCTCGCGACGGGGCCGGTGCTGCGTCTGGAGGATCTGCCGAAGGGGCAGAGCGCCAGCAGTCCCGGGCCCAGCGCGGAGCTGCCACTCTCGCTCGAGGCCTACGAACGGGCGGCGCTCGAGCGCGCACTGGAGGAGGCCCGCGGGGACGTGCGCCAAGCCGCGCGCCGCCTCGGCATCGGCCGCAGCACCTTCTACCGCCGGCTCCAGAAGCTTCGCGGCGAAGACCCGATCCCGGCGTCCGTGATTCCGGGCTAGTCTCCCGTTCCCCCGGAACGCACGAGCGCACAGCGGGCCGCGCCCCGAAAGGGATCGGCGCCGCAGCGCGCACGGGGGAGCCTTGCCCACACCTTCGTTCAACCTGATCGCGCTGCTGCCGCCCGGAGGCGAGCGCGCGCGAGAGCTGCGCGCGGCGCTCGCAGGGCTCTCGGCGACCGCAACCGTCGTGCACGACAGCGCGGCCTGTCTCGCGGCCTGCAGGCACGCTGTAGTCGACGCGGTGCTGGTCGACGCCGAGCTGGGTGCGGCCTGTCGCGAGCTGCTGCTGGAGCTGCGCGACAGCGGCCCGCCGGCGATCGCGATCGGGCACGCGCTGTCGGCCGAGCGCATGCTCGCGCTGCTGCGCGCGGGAGCGCGCGACTGCGTGTCGCTCGCGGAGGTCGGCACTCCCGAGCTGGTCGACGTGCTGCGCCGCGAGCTCGCGCGCGATCGCGCGCAGGGCTCGCGCACGGGAGATTTCGACCTGCAGCGCGAGAAGATGGCGTCGATCGGACAGCTCGCGGCCGGCGTCGCGCACGAGATCAACAATCCGATGGGCTTCATCCACGCGAACCTGTTCCAGATGGCGGAGTACGTGAACGACCTGCGCGGCGTCTTCGAGCAGGTCGACGGGCTCGTGAAGCTCGCCGGGGAGGGCGCGCTCGAGCCCGCGCGCAGCGCCGCACGCGGGCTCGCGGCGTCCTGCGAGGAGCTCGACGTCCAGTTCCTGCTCTCGGATCTGGCCAAGGCGATCCGCGAGTCCCAGGAGGGCTCGGAGCGGATCCGCCACATCGTCCAGGATCTGCGCGATTTCTCGCACGCCGACGGCGCCGAGCGCAGCCTCGCAGACCTGAATCAGTGCATCGAGTCGACCGCGCGCATCGTGTGGCCGATGCTGAAGCACCGCGCCCTGCTCGAGCGCGATTACGGCGAGCTGCCGGCGATCTGGTGCCGCCCGATGCAGCTCAAGCAGGTGTTCTTGAACCTGCTCGTGAACGCCTATCAGGCGATCGAGGAAGTCGCGGCACCCACGGCTGCGCTCGGGCGCATCCGGATCGAGACGCGCGCGGACGCGCAGCGCGTCCGGATCCGGATCCGCGACAGCGGCCCCGGCATTCCGCCCGAGCATCTCGAGCGCATCTTCGATCCCTTCTTCACGACCAAGCGCGTCGGCGCCGGCACCGGCCTCGGCCTCTCGACGAGCTATCGGATCATCGAGCGCCACGGCGGCCGGATGCGCGCCGAGAACAATGCTGCGGGAGGCGCCTGCTTCGAGGTCGAGCTTCCGCTCGCGCTGGAAGAGGACGGGCTCGCGCAATGACGGCGCTGCGCGCGGCCGGCGCCGATCGCGCAGCGCCGGAGCGTCCGGGCGCGCCGGGCGTCGCCCCGCGGCTGCTCTTCGTGGACGACGAGGAGCGGATCCTCTCGGCCCTCAGGCGCAGCCTGCGCCGCGAGGGCTACGAGCTGCGCTTCGCGACCAGCCCGGCCTCCGCGCTGCGCCTGCTCGAGACGCAAACGGTGGATCTCGTGATCTCGGACCAGCGCATGCCGGGCCAGAGCGGAACCGAGTTCCTCGCGCTGGCGGCCCGGATCCAGCCCGCGGCCGGGCGCCTGCTGCTGACCGGCTGGACCGAGGAGATCCCGCGCGCAGAGCTCGCGCGCGTCGGTGTGCTGGCGCTGGTGCCGAAGCCGTGGGAGGACGCCGAACTCAAGCGCGCGCTGCGCGAAGCCCTCGCCCGCGCTCCGGCCGCGCGCAAGGGGTAGCGCCCCGCGCAGTCAGCCGCAGGCGAACTGCGATTTCGGCGGCTGAGTGCCGCGTCGGCACGACGCGGCGTTGCTCGAGCTCGGAGTCCATTGGGCGCGAGTCCTATACTCCGCGGTCCCGATGTTTCGGAGCCTGGTATTCCTCGCGCTGGCCCTGGCCTCGGCCTGCGGCTGGGCGCGCGACGACGCGCCGCGAGTCGTGCTGATCCTGGTCGACACGCTGAGGCGCGATTCCCTGAGCTGTTATGGCGGAGCGCGGCCGACGCCGGCGCTCGACGCGCTCGCGGCCGCGGGCGTGCGCTTCGAGCAGGCGATCTCGTCCGCCGGCTGGACCCTGCCGGCGGCGGCCTCGATCCTCACCGGCGTCTCCCCGGCCCTACACCAGGCGCGCGGCAAGCAGACGCGTCTGACGCCGATCAGCCCCGACGTGAAGACGGGCGCCGAGCTGCTCTCGTCCGCCGGCGTGCGCACGCTGGCCTTCACCAACGCGGCCTTCGTGAATCCCCTGCTCGGCCTGACGCGCGGCTTCGAGTTCGAGAGCCACCGCCACGCCTACAACCGCGACATCCGCCGCGCGGACGAGACCCTGGCGGCGGCGCTGGCGCAGCTCGAGACGGACGACGGCCGGCCGGTCTTCTGCCTGGTGCACCTGTTCGATCCGCACCTCGACTACGACCCGCCGGGAGAGTTCGCGCAGCGCTACACCGAGGGGCTGAGTGCTGCCCGCCGGCCGCTGCGCCGGAAGGACGCGAGCCATGTCCGGCCGGGGCAGCAGGAGAGCGTCGCGCCCGAGCACGTCGCGCGCGTGCGCGCCGCCTACGACGCCGAGGTGGCCTTCGTCGACGCCGAGATCGGGCGCTTCGTGACCGAGCTGCGCGCACGTGGCGAGCTCGAGCGCACGACGATCGTGGTCTCGGCCGACCACGGCGAAGAATTCTGGGACCACGGTGCCTTCGAACACGGCCACAGCCTGTACGACGAGCTGGTGCGCGTACCGCTGTTGCTCGTGCGTCCCGACGAGCCACGACCTGATCGAGCGATCGACATCCCCGTGCGCACGCTCGACCTCATGCCGACCATCTTCGAGCTGCTGGGCCTCGGGTCCGCGCCCGCCTTCGAGGGCGAGTCGCTGCTGGCGCTGCTCGACGGCGCGGCGCACGAGCCGCGCACGGCGTTGCTCGACGGCACGCTGTACGGCTTCGACAAGGTCGCGCTGCGCAGCGGGCGCTACAAGCTCGTCCTCGACCGCGACCCGCAGGCCGCGAAGGCGCTCGAGCTCTACGACTGGCGCGCCGACCCGCGCGAGCAACACGATCTCGCCGCGGCCGAGCCCGACGTCGTCGCGCGCCTCGCGGCCGAGCTCGAGGCGCGCCTGGCGGTCCAGGCGGCGCAGGCCGAGCAGCTGCGCCCGGCTGAGCCCCTCGATCTGGCGCCGGCCAGGCAGCAGGAGATCCTGCGCCAGCTCGAGTCGCTCGGCTACGGCAGCCGGGACTGATCGGCGACATCCGGGGTTCCGCGCCTATCGCGATCCGCAGCTGCGCGACCCGCTCGGGTCGACGAGGCAGCAGGCCGTGGCAGGAGTCCCTCGCGCTCGAGTCCGTCGCGGAGCGCTTCGGCGGCCAGCCGGTGCTCCGCGGCATTCCAGTGCCCGCTGATGGAGGGGGCGGCGTCCGACCTCGCGCGTCCGATGAAGGCCTGGCGCAGATCCAGGCAGACCACGCGCCCGGCGGCACAGTATTCGAGGAAGAAGCGCTGGTGGGGAGTCGGCGTGAGGTCCCGCTGTTCCATCTCTTCCACCGCGGGCAGATAGGCGAATACCGGCCTGGCGCCCGCGCCCGCGGATGCGAGCGCGATTTCGTCGAGGATCGCCGCCGTGAGCGCCAGGGCGCGGGCCTCGGAGCTGCCCGACCGCTGCTCGACGCGAGCTTTCAGCATCTGCAACAGGTCGAGGAACTTGGAGCGCCACGCTTCGGCTTCGATCAGCGTCCGCGGCTCCGGAACGGGCGTGCCTCGCAGCTCCAGCCGCCCGCCCACCAGCGCGAAGCGCGGCTTTGCGTAGTCGCGGAAGGAGAGCAGGTTCCGGGAGATGTCGAGGTGGACGAAGCCGAGCAGCACGATGTCGGGCCGGTAGCGCAGCCCCTGCTCGCGCAGGGTGAGCAGCATCTGGTCGTGTCCGTAGCCATGGACGCCCAGGTTCAGGACCTCGCTGCCCGGGACGAGGCGCTGCAGTTGGCTCGCATAGGTCTCCTCGTCGTGGACATCTTCGCCGAAGCTGAACGAGTCGCCGATCACCGCGATGCGCAGGCGTCCGGGCGACTTCGCGAGAGCGTGCTCGGCGCTGCCGCGGAGGCCCTGCGAGTTGGACTGGAGACGCTTCGATCCGAAGGCCGGGAGGCCGCGCAGATCCCGCTTGAGCGTCCATCCGCGAGTCGGATGGTATTCGTCCATGAAGTAGGCGACGTGGCCGGTCGGCCTGGGAGTGCGGATCCAGCGCAGGCGATAGGAAGGATCGTCCTCGGCAGCGATGCGCTCGAAGAGCGGCTGCGCAAAAACCACCAGACGCGAGGCCGATTCCAGCATGCCGAGCGCGCCCGCGATCATGAGACCCGCGGCGAGCCAGCGCAGGTTGCGGCGAGGGGACGGCATCGCGAGCCGGACGGTATCCGAAGCTTCGCTGTGACGGTCGAGCGACCCGGAGCGGGGTCGGGTGGGTCGGCCGCGGATGCTTCCCACGCCCGGCGCAGGGAGCCGAAGGCGGACGCAGGCGTTGGTTATGCGAGCCGGCTGAGGTATTCGAGGTCGGCGTTCTGGCTGTTCTTGGCGCCGATCGCGAGCACGCGGTAGCGCCCGTGCTCGCCGCGCGTGAAGTAGATGCGCCCCTTGCCCGCGAAGCCGAGCTCGAAAATCGAGAGCTGCGGCGGCAGACCGCCGACCTTGCGGCGGATGCCCGCCTGGTCCGGCGTGTCGCAGAGACGCTTCAATACCTCCTCCGCACGCAGCTGGTTCTGCTCGTCGCCGAGCGCGATCAGGTCGTGGATCGCGCGCTCGTCGACGTCGAGGTTGCGGTAGAGCACGGCGAAACGGCGCCCGAGCTGCTCGGCCGCGCGGCTCTTGCCCTTCGGGTTCGGCGCCGCGCGCGAGGCCCGCTTCAGGCTCTCCTCGAGGCGTTGGATCTCGGAGTTGCGCTGGCTCAGGTCTTCGACGGCCTCATCCAGCAGCTCCTCGAGTGCCTGGCGCTCGCGGTCGAGCTCCGAGCTGCGCGCGGCCTCCGCGCGCAGCTCGACCTCGCGCAACGCCAGCGCCGAGAGCTTGGCCTCGAGTTGCTCGCGCTCCTGCTCGAGCGCGCGGATCTCCTCGCCCTGTGCCTTCTCGCTGGGCTCGAGCTCCGAGAGGCGCGAGCGCACCTGCACGAGTTCGAGCTCGATCTTCTCGGCGCGCTGCGCCGTCTCGTTGCGCGAGGCCACGGCCTCGGCGATGCGCCGCTCCTCCGCGCGCAGCAGCCGCCGGTTATGCACCGCCAGGATCTGCAGCAGGGCCACGCCGTGCAGCGCGAGCAGGCCCGCGGCGAGCGGGGAGGTCAGCGGCAGCCCCACGTAGACGCTCACGCTCGCCGGCAGCAGCTCGGCGGCCTCGCGAAACGCCGCACCCGCACTCTGCAGCGGCGCCTCGCTCGGGAGGCTGCCCGGCTGGTACAGCGAGCTGCCGTTTGCCCCGAGCACGAAGGGCACGACGCGCACCCCGAGCCAGCGGGTCCAGAAGCTGGCCTCGGTCTCGGCGTACACGCGCCGCTGGATCTGGATCCGGATCGAGCCGTTCTCCGGCTGCACGCGGATCGCCTGCCCGACCCGGCTGCGGAACTGGCGCTCGAGCAGCGCCTGCCCGCCCGCGATGCAGGCCAGCGCCGACGCCGAGATCCCGAGCACGGCCAACGCAAGGGCCCGAAAGGAGCGGGGGCGCAGCGGCGGAACCGGCGGAGCGGCCATCCCGCGGAGCATACCGGCAAGCGTCCGTGCGGGCGGCTCGCGGCCGGCTGCGGTACACCGCCGGGCGTGCGCGTAGCCGACCTCGACCGCGACATGCGCGACGTGATTCCGACCGCCAGTTCAGCCCACAGCGAGTTCCTGTTCGAGCGCATGACTGCGCGCACGCTCGAGTTGGCGGGTGCCGCGCCCGGCCTGCGCGTGCTCGACGCCGCCAGTGGGCTCGCGCAGGACGCCCTGGCGCTGGCGCAGCGGGGCGCGACCGCGGTCGCGCTCGAGCCGTCGGCGCGCATGTCCGCGCTGGCCCGGCTGCTCGACGCGGAGCGCCGGCGCGCGGGACAGGCCGAGGTCGCAGTGCTCCCGCTGCGGGGCTTCTCGGATGCACTGCCGTTCCGCTCCGCGAGCTTCGACGCGGTGATCTGCAAGGGATCCCTCGATCACTTCGACCAACCGGAGCGCGCGCTCGCGGAGCTGGCGCGCGTGACGCGTCCGGAGGGCCGCGTCGTGCTCGCGGTCGCGAACTTCGACTCGGCCGCGTGCCGGATCGCGCGCGCCGGCGACGCACTGACCGAGGGCTGGCTCGGCCGGCGGCTGCAGCCCGGCCGGCGGCACTACGACGTACCGCACGACCACTTCACACGCTACGACCTCCCGCTGCTGCGCGAGCAGGCGCGGCGCTGGCTGCATGTCGATCACGTGTCGGGCGTGTCGCTCTTCTGGGGGCTGCGGCGGATCGACCGCCTGCTCGCCGCGCTGCCGAGCTTGCTGCGCGCGCCCGTGCTTCAGGGGCTCGACGCGCTCGCGCGCAGGCTGCCGGGGCTGGCCGATGTCGTGCTGCTCTGCGGCCGGCCGCTCGAGCCCGCAGCGCTGCGGCGCGAGAGCAGCTCGCAGTAGTGCTCGGCAGTCGCCGCCGCGATACGCGGCCACGAGTACAGCTGAGCGATGCGCCGGCGGCCGCGCTCCGCCATCGCCGCGCGCGCGGCGGGTTGCTCGAGCAGCGCGCGGATCCCGCTCGCGAGCGCATCCGGATCGTCCGCGGGAATCAGCACGCCGCAGTCGCCGATCACTTCGGGGAGCGCGCCCGCGCGCGTCGCCACCACGGGCGTGCCACAGGCCAGGGCTTCGGCCGCAGGCAGTCCGAAGCCCTCGTAGCGCGACGGCACGACGACCAGCGCGGCGCGCCGGTACAGCTCGATCAGCCGCTCGGTCGTGACCCTGCCGACGAGGTCGACGCGGTCGGCGATGCCGAGCTCGCGCGCGCGCGCGAGCGCGCCGTTTTGCCCGGTCGCGTCGTCGACGAGGGTCAGGCGCACGCCGCGCGGCAGCTTTGCCAGCGCGTCGATCAGCGTCCCGATTCCCTTGTTGGGGTCCGACGCGCGCCCGACGCAGAGCAGCTCGTTCGGGTCGCGCGCGATGCGGGCGTCCGGGCAGTAGAGCTCGGTGTCGACGCCGTTGGCCACCATCCGCAACCGCGCAGGGTCGACGCCGAAGTCGCGCGCGATCTCGCCGGCACTCGCGTGCGACGAGGTGAAGATCGAATCCAGCCGGCGCGCGACGTGGG
>CAYTJA010000122.1:0-3818 GCA_964437835.1 uncultured Spirochaetales bacterium | reverse complement strand
TCTCGGTGTAGCCGCGCGCGGTCCGCTCGGTGCGCGCGAGCTCGAGCTGCTTGAGCCGCCGCGCGGGGCTCAGGCTCGCGTCGCCGCCGGGGCTGATGCCGACGCCCATTTCCGCGGTCCGGTAGAACTCCTCGTCGCTCTTCGCATCGGCCAGCTCGCGGTGAGCGAAGGCCAGCTCGCCCGCGATGCGCTGCAGCCGCATCTGATTGCCGTCGATCTCTTCCGGCAGCTTGCCCGGGTTCTCGGCCTTGACCCGCGCGACCTCACTCTCGACCTCCCGGATCCGCGCCCCGAGCTCGTTCAGCTGCGCGGTCATGAAGTCGAGGCTCTTCTGCGTGATCTCGACGCGCTCGCGGATGTGCTCCTGGATGAAGTTCTGTGCGAGCTCCTGCGCAACCGCCGCGGCCATCGCCGCGGATTCGGAGGAGTAGTAGAGCCGGAAGGTGTTGATCTCGGCGTCCGCGCGGCGAGTTCCGGCGCGCTGCTCGAGCTCGGGGATCACGGGCTCGACGCGAATCGCATCGCGCATGAAGTCGATGATCTCCTCGCGCGTGTAGTCGTCCGCCTCGTCCTGATACAGGTCGAATTCGTCGATGATGCGCGAGAGACGCGGCCGGGCGAGGATCTGCGCGGTCATGATGCCGAGGCGCTGGGTCAGCTCGGTCTCGCCAATGCCGGCCTCGGCGATCTTCTTGGACACGATCTGGGGCTGAACGAGGATCGTCGCGAAGCTGTCGAACTCGTTCGGCAGCGCGAGTGCGAGCCACTCGCCTGCGAGCGCGACGATCAGCGCGCAGAGCCCAATCGCCTTCCGGCGCCGCCGGAAGCCCTGCTTCAGATCCGAGAGTTGGAAACCGCTTTCGACGTTCATTGCAATCGTCCGCTCGCCGTGTGACGCCTACTCGAACAGGGACACGCGATCGAAGAGGTAGGTCAGGCCGAGATAGGCCTCGAAGTTGTCGTAGTTGTTGCTGTTGCTCGTACTTCCCCCGTTGTCCTGGTTCCTGTAGTTGAGCTGCATCGACCCGCTCAGCTGGCGCGTGATCTGGTAGCTGCCGCGCAATCCCAGCGACCAACTCGTGCTGTCGATGTCCGAGCCACTCGTCCGCGAATCCAGAGTGGTCGCAGAGTTCCGCTTCACCCAGCTGCCGAGCAGCGTCGATGACAGGCGCTCGCTCACCTGCCAGTTCAGGCTCGCATTCAGGCTGTCGCGGACGCTGGTGCCACCGGTGCCGGAGACAGCACCCTCGCTGCGCTGGTAGCCGAGCCTGCCGCGAAAATTGTCGCCGAGGCGCTGGGAGATCGACGCGGACGCGAACCACGTGAAGTTCGATTCCGTCGCTTCGGCGAAGTCAGTCGGAAAGCAGTCACAGGAATTCTGCCGCGTCTCGATGAAGGCGGGGCCCACGCCGGCCGAGAACAGCGTCTCCGGGAACACCTGCCACGTCCACGTCGGCTGCACCTGGACGACGATCGACCGGCTCCTGGGACGGGCGACCAGGTCGTCCCCCTTGGCCTCCGTAGGGAAGCTCTCGTAGAACTGGGCGCTGCTCCCGGCGCTGAGACCCACGCTGTGGTCCACGTCGAGCCGGTAGTTCAGGCTGCCATCCACGCCGAAAGCCTGACTGTCGACCTGCCCGGGATCCTGCGAGCGGAAGAGCTGGTGACTGCCCGAAAGTCCCGAGGAGAGACGCCGCGTGAACTGGTGTTCGATCCCGATGTTCACATCGTTCAGCGTGTTGCGCCCCTGGACGTCCTCGTCGATGCTGCCCGTTTCGGCGCCGACCGCGTCCCGCTCGAAGTCGAAATCGTGATTCAGCGTGGACTCGATCCGGTCCCCGAGCCGGAGCGAGGTCCGCGGGCCGAGCGCGTAGCTGAGATCCCAGGTTCCGAAGTGGTTCACGTCGATCTGGTTCGCGCGGATGTCCTGCTGCAGGAAGTAGTGCTCGAGCACGGGCGAATAGTGCAGCGAAGTCTGCCCCCGCGAGAAGCGCTGGTCGGCTCCGAGGGAGGGCTGCAGCGTCACCCCGATGTCCCGATGTTTCGAGCTCTCCTCGTTGAACACGTTGTCGTCGTAGGTCGCGCCGGCTGCGAGACTCAGATTGAGCTCGAGGGCCGCGGCGGACGCCGGCAGGGCGAGCCACAGGATCGGAATCAGCCAACGCTGCACCGGATGCTCCCTCAGTCCGGAACGATGATCGTGTCGCCGGGCTGCAGCAGGATGTTGGTGCCCGGCGCGTTGCCCTTGATGTACGCGTCGTAGTCGAAGCGGAATTCCTCTTCGGTGCCATCGGGGTTGCGGCGCACGATCCGCACGTCGCCGCGATCGGCGAAGTTCGAGAAGCCGCCGACCGAGGCGATGGCCTCGAGCACGCGCAGATCGCGCGAGAGTCCGATGCTCGTCTGGCGTCCGACCTCGCCCATGATCGAGACCATCTGGCTGTTCATCTCACTCACGATCACCGTCACGTGGGGGTTGCTCACGTATTCGGAGAACTCGCGCGTGAGCACCTCCTTGAGCTCCATCGGAGTCAGACCCGCGGCCGGGACGTCGTCGAGCAGCGGCATCGAGATCTTGCCGTCCGGCCGCACCGGAACCCTCTGCGAGAGGTCCTGATTGCCCCAGACGCTGATCGTGAGCACGTCGTTCACGCCCACCACGTAGCTGTCGCGATCGTCGACGCTCTTCTCGGGCGGCGGTATCACGACGCTGCGTTGCGCACAGCCCGCTCCCGCAGCGCCGAGTGTCATCACCCAGATCATGCCGATCGCATGGATTCTCTTCATGGACTCACACCCCTGAAAAAGGCTCTCCGTTAGGGAAGTGGCAGCAGCGCCCGCCTCATCGCCCCTCGGAGAGACCGTTTTCCTTCATCTTGTAGAGCAGCGCCTTGTAGCTGATGCGCAGGCGCTCGGCGGCTTCCTTGCGATTCCAGCGGGTCTGCTGGAGGATCCGCTCGATCACGCGCTTCTCGGCCATCTGCGCCGCGCGGCGCGAAACCGACTTGAGGTCGACCCCGCGCGCGGAGGAAAAATCGACGCCGAGCGCCTCGAGATCGAAGAACTCCTTGGCTTCGGGCTGCGCGGACTGTACCGGCACCTTGTCGACGATCTCCGCGAGGATGCTGTGCTCGCCGCCGAGCACGACCATGCGCCGCACCAGGTTCTCGAGCTCGCGCACGTTTCCCGGCCAGTGATATTTCATCAAGGCCCCGAAGGTCTCGGGCGACAGCGCGGGCAGGTTCTTGTTGTACTGCTGATTGTTCTTCTGCAGGAAGTGATCGACGAGCAGGGGGATCGAGTCCTTGCGCTCACGCAGCGGCGGCAGCTGGACCGTGACGACGTTGAGCCGGTAGTAGAGGTCTTCCCGGAAGCTGCCGTCGGCGACCGCAACCTCGAGATTCCGGTTCGTGGCCGCGATGATGCGCGTGTCCACCTTGACGTCGGACTCTCCGCCGAGGCGCGAGAATTCGCCGTCCTGCAGCACCTGAAGCAACTTCGCCTGCAGCCCCGGATGCATCTCGCTGATCTCGTCGAGGAAGATCGTCCCGTGGTTCGCGTACTCGAACTTGCCGAGCTTGCGCTTCTGCGCGCCGGTGAAGGCCCCCTTCTCGAAACCGAAGAGCTCGCTCTCGAGCAGCTCCGAGGGGAGTGCAGCGCAGTTCACCTTGACGAAGGGCTGGGTGCGGCGGCCCGAGAGCTGGAACAGCGTACGCGCGACGAGTTCCTTGCCGGTGCCGCTCTCGCCGCGCACGAGCACGGTGATGTCGGTGTCGGCGACCTGCTCGATGATGTCGCGAAGCTCCTTCATCCTCGGG
>CAYTJA010000121.1:0-1879 GCA_964437835.1 uncultured Spirochaetales bacterium | reverse complement strand
ACGCGCGGCGCGGATCGCTTCGCCGAGGTGCCCGACGCCCTGCTGCTCGCCGCGATCGAGCGGCACTACAGCGCGGGCGAAGCGGAGGCGGAACACGCAAGCATTGGCAGGCGCGTCACCCAGGCGCTGCGCAAGCAGCGGCTGCAGCTCGAGCGCAAGCTCGGAAAGCTCTCCCAGGAACTCGAGACGGCGCGCCGCGACGCACTGCTCGAGCGCGAGGGCGAGCTGCTGAAGGGCGCGCTGTCGCGCATCGTCCGCGGCGAGCGCGAGGTCGCCGTCGACGATCCGGCGACCGGAGAGCGAGTGACGATCGCGCTCGATCCGACGCTCACTCCGAGCGAGAACCTCGAGCAGATCTTCCAGCGCTACCGCAAGGCGCTGCGCGGGCTTTCGAAGGGCGGCGCGCAGGAGGCCGCGGTGCGCGCGGATCTCGCGGAGGTCGTCGCGCTCGAAGAGGAGCTCGCGCGCAGCGCAGCCGAAGCCATCGAGTCTTTCGCGGCGCGCCCGCCCGTGCAGGCGGCGCTGCGCCGCTTTGCGCCGCCGACCGGCGCTCCCGGTGCCGCAGCACCCGCGCGCCGCGCCGCGGGGCCAGCCGCGGCAGTCGAGCTCGCGGGGCGCAGCGTTCCGGCTCGCCTCGCGCCGCGCCGCTTCCGGACCCTCGACGGCCTCGAGATCTGGGTCGGCAGGAGCGACGCGGCGAACGACTATCTCAGCACCAGGCTCGCGCGCGGCAACGATCTCTTCTTCCACCTCGACGGGGCGCCCGGCAGCCACGTGATCCTGCGCACCGAGGGCCGCGTCGATCCACCCTCGGAATCCGTGCTGGACGCCTGCGAGCTCGCGATCCACTACTCGAAGGCGAAGCGCGCCGGCCGCGCGGACGTCCACGTCGTGCCGATCAAGAACGTGCGCAAGCCGAAGGGCGCGAAGCCGGGCCTCGTCACGGTGCACGGCGGAAAGACGGTCCACCTGCGCCGCAGCGAGGCGCGCCTCGAGCGGCTCTTGCGCTCGAAGATCGAGGACTAGCGGGGACGTTGTTGCCTATTGCTGGCCTTCGGCAGCCGAAAAGGCAAGCCGAAGGCTTGCCGTGCGGGCAGGCCGGCTATGCCGGCCGATCACCCGCAATGCCAGCAATAGGCAACAACGTCCCCGCGCGTTCAGTCGACGCGGTCGCTGCGCGCGATCGCGCGGTGCACCGCCGCGCACAGCACGTCGAGCGCGAAGGGCTTTTCGAGCATGCAGCTCGCCCCGAGCTGCATCGCCTGCTGGCGCGTGCTCTCGTCGGGGAAGCCCGTGATCATGATCATCGGGATCCGCTCGCCGGCGAGGCGCAGGCTCTCGAGGATCTCGAGGCCCGAGAAGTACGGAATCCAGATGTCGCAGACGATCGCCGAGGGCACTCGCTCGAGGTCTCCATCGAGCACGCCCGGACCGAGCCAGGTCAGCACGTCGTCACCGTTCGCGAACGCGAAGACGTGATAGCCCTCGCGCCGCAGCGCCCAGGTGAGCAGGCTGCGCATCTCGGGTTCGTCCTCGATCACGAGGACCGTCTCCTTCCACTGCCAGGGCACCAGGCGTTTTCGCTCGTGCTGGCTGGGAGCGAGCCGCGACGGCTGCGGCGCATGTGCGAGGGGCTGGATCTCGAGGTGATGTTGGAAGCTCATGTAGGTCTCCTTCTCGATTGAGAGCCCGGGTGCGGGCGGTTGCCCAGCATTCATTGCATCGGGCGTGCCGGGCTGCGGCGCGCGGAGCGCGGCCAGGAGCGCGAAATCGGCGTTGCGTTTCGCCACGCGTGGAGCTTCGACCCGGTGCGGAAGGCTGCGCGCGCGGAGCGGGCGCGGCACGGGTCTAGGCGCCGCGCCCGAGCTTGCGGTAGAGC